>JAGHUN010000114.1 GCA_018064805.1 Candidatus Colinaster scatohippi | reverse complement strand
TTGTTATGGCGACGAGGAAGATGGAATGCATGCTTGCATGCAATGACATCTGACGACCGCTAATCATAGATGTAAACTCGCGAAGCGTGTTACATCTATGTGTTATTGCCAACATTATATATGTTTATATATGAAAAGAGATTAAAAGTGCAATGGAGGAGATGGCGATATATACAAATGTATATGACCCGAAGAGATAAAAAATATGAGAAAAAGGGCGCAATTATGGTAATATATGTATGTACATAGTCATATGTAGATGTATATATAGGAAGAAGGTGTTGTTATTAACACTTTATATCTTACGTATGCGCTTGAAATAGAAAGAACGGGTTCAATTACCCAGGCTGCTCAGAATTTATATATGGCACAGCCTAACTTAAGTAAGGCTATCAAAGAACTGGAAAAAGAAGTCGGGTTTGTCATTTTTAAAAGAACTGCAACTGGAGTTAAGCCTACAGAAGATGGTGCTGAATTCTTATATCACGCGAAGAATATCACTAATCAGTTAAGCGCAGTAAAGCGTATAAGCCAGAGAACAGGAAGCGAAAAACTAAAATATAAGATATCTATTCCAAGAGGTAGTTATATAGCTGATGGATTTACCTCCTTTGTGTCCGAACTCAAATTAGAAAAAGGCATGGAAGTTACGGTAAATGAGACCAATGATATTGGAACAATAAGTAATATTGTTGATCATGGCTATAATATAGGAATAATAAGATACCAGGTTGTTAATGAAGATTATTATCTGACAATGCTTAAAAACAACCATCTCACATCAGAAACTTTGTGGGAATTCGAATATGTAGTCGTTATGTCCAAGGAGCATCCGCTTGCTGACAAGGAAGAAATAAGCATCGATGATTTGAAGGACTACACCAAGATAACACACGGTGATATTGATCTTCCGCATGATAAGTATAATAAAGTGCGAAAGCATAATTCAAGAAATGTGATATATGTATATGAGAGAGGAAGCCAGTTTGATTTGTTGGCAAATGTTCCTACCACGTATATGTGGGTATCTCCGATTCCGCAACGTTTGCTGGATAAGAATAAGCTTGTTCAGAAGGTATGCAAGGCTGATAATAATCTGTATAAAGATGTAATAATATTCAGAGAGGATTATCGCCTTAATGAATATGACATATTATTCCAAAAAAAATTATATGAAGCTAAGGTCGAGGTATCGACGCAAAATTATTAAAAAGAGCTGTTATATCAGAATGTATATGACAGCTCTTTTTTTTTATATTATTAAATTTTATATATTTATGCTAGTTTTTGGTTTAAAAGCAGAGAATTAGAAGGAATTAGTATGTTATTAACAATAAAAGAAGCGATTTATACTTATAAGAACGGTTGCAAAGGAAAATGTACGATGTCTGCAGGACTTACTCTTGGTAAAAGTTTTTTTGCAGGATTGATGATTGGCCTTGGAGCAGCGGGCAGCAGTGTTGCAGCACATAATATTGCAAATGTCGGCCTTGCAAGATTTATTGCAGCAGTAGTATTCCCGGTGGGATTGATGATGGTAATCTTAATGGGGGCTGAACTTTTTACGGGTGACTGTCTTCTGGCAATAGGGCTTCCGGAAAAAGATATCACGATTTGGCAGTTTGTTAGAACGCTGGTACTTGTATATTTGGGCAATTTAGTTGGTGGAGTTATTCTGTCAGCGCTTATTGTAATGAGTGGGCAACTTGATTATTCGGGAGGAATGCTTGGTGCATATACCATAAAGGTTGCGCTCGGAAAAGTCGGGCTTACACCTATGAAAGCAATCAGTTCGGGAATTCTGTGTAATATTCTTGTGTGTGCAGCGGTAATAATGGCTGTATGTGCAAAAGATGTTACAGGAAAGCTATTGGTATCATTTTTTGTAATAATGCTGTTTGTTACAGCAGGTTATGAGCACTGTGTAGCTAATATGTATTACATTACAGCAGGCCTTATGGCTAAGGCTAACCCGTCATATGTGGCTGCGGCGATGGAAGCATACGGGTTAAGTGCTGAGCAGCTTGATTTGCTTAATGTGAAAAATATGATTGTAAATAATCTAATACCGGTAACAATCGGAAATATTATAGGGGGCTCATGTTTTGTTGGACTTCCTTTTTACTTCTTTAATAAGAACAAAGCATAAATGAATAACTAAGGAGATAATCATCGATATATTTATATTAATTCTTACAGCAATATTGCAAAATATGTTTATCAGTAATGCTTTTGCGACCTTGAATTGCTTGAAAACTTGCCGTTCAGGGTCTTTTTTATTGCATTTATGGCAGAAGCCAGCGGGCTTGGCGTCTTGTTCAGTGGCTTTTTTACAACCTGCGTAAACAGAAGCAGGAAGCTTAGAAAAGTTATGGGAATTGATAAGAAAACAAAGGCGGTTACAACACTGGTTATTGGGTATCCTGCAGTTAAGTATCATAGAACAGCTCATAGAAAAACACTGAAAATGAAGAGACTGTAGAAGGTAAGCCCAGAGGTTGCATTTCATTGACTTTTTGAGGTAAAAATGATAGATTTATTTCATTGGGAGAGAACCGTATAGGCCCGATAATAGTGGTCCTGGGCGGCAGAGAAACTAGTTGAATTATGTAAACCAACCCAAGGGGAGATGATTACTATGGCAATTATTGATGTTGTTCGTTTTGATGGTCTGAAGAGTCGTGACTGGCTTATTTATAAGTATCCGTCAGATCAGCTTGTGCTCGGAACACAGTTGATTGTACAGGAGGGACAGGTTGCATTATTTGTTAAGGGTGGAATGATGGCAGATATCTTCTATCCGGGCACATATATGCTGCAGACAGAGAACCTTCCGATTCTCAGAACACTTGTGAATATTCCATTTGGTGGAAGAACGCCTTTTAGTGCAGAAGTTTATTTCATTAATACCACTGTAAGACTTGATATCAACTGGGGAACAAGTGATCCGATTCAGTTAATTGATCCTAAATATTTTGTTAAGTTAAGAATCCGAGCATTCGGTCAAATGGGACTTAGAATTCTTGATGCACCTACACTTTTTACAGAGGTAATCGGTGGAATGCAGATGGCGGATATAATTAAGTTTGACAAGATTAAGGAATACTTTAGAGGGCTTCTTGTTATCAAGGTTAAGACTGCAATCTCTGATGTAATTATTACAAATGGGGTTTCGGCTCTTGAGATATCGACCAGACTTGAGAGTTTGTCTGAACGTGTTAAGGAACAGATTACACCGGAATTTGAGAAGTATGGTTTCTCAGTTTCTAATTTCTTTATTCAGTCTATCAATTTCCCGGATGAGGACTTTGACAAGATTAATAAGATACTTGAAGACAGGGCTGCATTTGAGATTATGGGGGATGGCAGATATGCCACAAAGAGATCCTTTGATGTATATGAAGGAGCTGCCAATAATCAAAGTGGTGTTGCAGGTGCATTTGCTGCAGGCGGAATCGGACTCGGTGCAGCGATGGGAATGGGCGCATCAATGAACCAGACAGTAGGCAATCCAATTCAGAGAGAAGATATGAAGGTATGTCCGGGATGCGGAACAAGGATACCGGCATCTTCTAAATTTTGTCCTGAATGTGGTTTCAGTAATAAAGAAACAGTATGTGAGTGCGGAACAAAGCTTGCACCCGGAATGAAGTTCTGTCCTGAATGTGGAAAGAAGGTGTAAGAGATGAGTAAAAAAGGTATTTCAGCTACTTTATCTGCATTTATTGTTTGCTTTTACGCAGTTATCATTATGTATGTATTATTTGCAGTACTTCATGTAGACACATTGGCTAATTTTATTGCTGCATTAATTTTTGAAATAATCGGAATTATTCTTCTTGGCTACTTTGTGCTCTGCAATTTTGCATTAAAGCCCATTAAGACAGGTTATTTTGTACCACTTATTATGGTGACGGTAATATACACGGTTATTCTTGATATAATTAATATGGCCTGTGTTGCTACAATGGCTCATAGTTTGTTTGTACTTATTAACCTGATAGTTTTATTTGTATATTGCGTTGTATCAATACCTATGTATATAATGGGTAACAGATAGTTTTAAGGAGGATTTTAAATCATGTCAGATAATAGATGTCCACAGTGTGGAGCACCAATTGATCCTGGTGCCATAGAGTGTAAGTTTTGTGGTGAGAGATTAGCAGGAGCTCAGGTTGTTCAGCAGATGCAGCAGCAGGTATATGCGCAGCAGCCATATGCACAGCCACAGCAGCCATATGCACAGCAGCCATATGCGCAGCCACAGCAGCCTGTATATCAGACAGCAATTAATCCTGCATGGCCGATTAAGAATAAGATAGCAGCCGGTTTACTTGCAATTTTCTTTGGCGGAATCGGAGTTCATAAATTCTATATGGGACAGATTGGAATGGGTATTATTTATCTTCTGTTCTGTTGGACAGGTATTCCTGCATTTATTGGATGGATAGAGGGTATTATTTATCTGTGTTCAAACGATGAGAATTTTATGCTCAAATATCATGTAAGACTTCAATGATATAGAAATGTTATGATAATTTATTGATGGAAGGCACTTAGATTTTTCTAAGTGCTTTTCTTGTAAGGAGAATATATTTGAAAAACTATAAGAAAACAAAAATTGCCTGCTATATGGGATTCATTACACAGGCAATAGCATCCAATTTTGCACCTCTACTTTTTTTGAAATTCCATAATGATTATCATATTTCTCTTGGTAATATTGCTCTTATCTCGACCTGTTTCTTTTTTACACAGCTTCTCGTAGATTTATTTTGTGCAAAATATGTTGACAGAATAGGTTATAGGGTATGCATTGTAGCTTCAGAGGTACTTTCTGCGGTGGGTCTTGTCGGACTTGCTTTTCTTCCGGATATGCTGTCATCACCATTTGCCGGTATTATAATAAGTGTAATAATATATGCGATTGGAAGCGGTCTTATTGAAGTGCTTTGCAGTCCGATAGTCGAGGCGTGTCCTTTTGAAAATAAAGAAGCAACGATGAGTATTCTTCATTCCTTCTACTGTTGGGGCTCGGTTGGAACCATACTTGTCTCCACAGCATTCTTTGCAATATTTGGAATGAATAGCTGGAGATGGCTTGCAGTACTACTTGCACTTATACCGACAATAAATATATACAATTTTGCAACATGTCCTATAGAGCACTTAGTTGATGATGGTGAAGGGATGAGTATAAGACAGCTTTTCTCTACCCCATTATTTTGGATTTCTCTTGTTCTCATGATTTGTTCCGGTGCCTCGGAGCTGTCAATGTCTCAGTGGGCATCAGCATATGCAGAAGCAGCACTTGGTTTGTCGAAGACTGTTGGCGATTTGGCAGGACCATGTATGTTTGCTGTTTCGATGGGAATATGTAGAGTAGTATTTGGTAAGTATGGGGACAGGATGGACCTTAAGAAATTTATGACTGGTTCAGGAATTTTATGTGTAGCCTGTTATTTGTTTGCTTCGATATCGGTAAGTCCGGTGGTAGGACTAATAGGCTGTATTCTTTGCGGTTTTTCCGTAGGAATTATGTGGCCCGGTACAACAAGCATTTCATCTGCCACATTCCCGACAGGTGGAACAGCTATGTTTGCACTTCTTGCAATGGCGGGAGACCTTGGAGGAAGTATTGGACCGGCAATTGTCGGTCGCGTTACGCAGAATGCAGGAGATAATATTCGTGCCGGTATGGCAGCGGGGCTTGTATTTCCGCTGATTCTGCTTGTGATGCTGTTTCTTTTTGCCGGGATGGATAAAAAGAAACATACGCCAAATTAGATAAAAAAAGATAACAAATGGAAGCTATACTGTATGGCCTGCGCGATTCTTTCTATAGGTAAGTGCAGGCATACCGGTTACTTTTTTGAAAACACGGCAGAAGTAATTATAATCTGCGAAGCCGACTTTGTCGGAAATATCATGTACTGACATCTGTGTATCTGACAGTAGGCGTTTAGCCTCTTCGATACGCAGATTTTTTATATGTTCAGCTATTCCGGTCTGAAGATATCTGTTGCAGGAATCATATAATCTGTTGCGACTAATGTGAAATTCCTCGGTAAGCCTGTCTACTGAAAGGTCCTCTGACAGGTGTGACATTAGATATTCGTTGAGATTCTGAATAAAGGTTTCGCGCTGGAGGCTTACCATATCCTTTAGGAGAACATAAAAGGTACATGCCTCGAGTATTTTGGCAGCGGCCATAATCTGTTCTTCATTTTTGTAGGTAATATCATATATTGAAGCGTTACGCCCTGTTCCGGTTAGGTCATATCTGTCTATTACCGCCTGAAGAGCGTTTCTGACTTCTGATTTATCACCATTATCTGTAATCTGACCAAACATAACATACCCAATTATGGCATCATTTTCTATAAGCGGAGCAGTGGTCTCAATTAATCCGGCATGGCAGTGGAATATTTCCATTGCCTTTGTTTTTCGGCAACGTTCGAAGGAATTGCGGTTACTATCCAGACAGTATCCGGACGAGGTTATATTTTCATGCATGAGAGTACAGAATTCACAGTGGTTTTCGGGATATGACAGAATCTCATTGCCTTCAATGTCGAATAATGCGATTTTTATTCCGGTAAGCAGATGAAAGTCCTTCATCAATTCCAGGAGTGAGTTTTTGTTAAGGTTGAGTGTAAATGAATTCATCCGGTGGCCTCCTTAAGTTAATAATAGCACAAATAAAAAACGAATTTACAGTTTTATAAACAAATACACCTATTTTTTTGTTAAGAAAAAGTATAGAGTTAGGTTACAGTAAAGAATTCTAAAAAGTAGAATAGTTAATTGTACAAATACGGAGGAAGTAAGATGCTTGTTACATTAAAAGAAATTATGGAAATGGCAGAAGAGAAAAACATAGCAATTGGTTCTTTCAATGCATCCGGACTTGAGGCAATTGAGGCGGAACTTGCAGCGGCAGAGGAATTACAGCTGCCGGTTATAATTCAGTTTGCACAGTGTCATGAACCATGGATACCACTTGCAACAATTGGACCAATTATGGTTGATATGGCTAAGAAAAGTAGTGTGCCGGTATGTATACATCTTGATCATGGCGAGACGCTTGAGTATCTTAAGCAGGCTCTTGAACTTGGATTTACCGGAATTATGTATGATGGATCAACGCTTCCATACGAAGAGAATTTGGCTAATACCAAGAAGGCTGTAGAGATGGCTAGGGAATATGGCGCCTCAGTTGAGGCAGAGCTTGGCTCTATGGGAAAAAGAGAAACAGGTGCCGGTGATTCCGGAGCAGGAACAGATGATGATACCAAGATATATACGGACCCTGATTTAGCTGCAAGGTTTGTGGCTGAAACAGGAATAGATGCACTTGCATGTTCATTTGGAACAACTCATGGAATCTATCTTACAGAACCTAAACTTGATTTTGATGTGGTGCGCAATGTAAGAGCTAAATGTAACAATATTCCTGTAGTAATGCATGGTGGATCAGGAGTAAGTACTGAAGATTATCATAAGGCAGTTGATGCCGGAGTTCGTAAAATTAATTATTTTACATATATGGATAAGTCGGGTGGAAATGCAGTAGCAGATTACTTAAAGACACTTAAAGATGGTGAACCGGTATTCTTCTCATCAATATTTATGGCAGCCAGAGCGGCAATGAAGGAGAACGTACAGGGAGCAATGAAGGTTTTTGCCAAGGAGGATTAGTTAATGAAAAGGAAGATGACATTCGCATTAGCATTTTGTAACAGAGGTTTTATGCCAGGTGAGCTTATCTATGGTGCAAGAGAGGATATGATTAAGGCAGTGACAGATGCCGGCTATGATTATATAGCAATGGATGCAGAGCTTACTCGATTTGGTGGAATCGAGACAAGAGATGAAGGTCTTCTCTATGCCAAGTGGCTTAAGGAGCATGATGGTGAGTATGATGGTGTGATATTCTCAATGCCAATTTTTGCAGATGAGAATGGAGCGATAACAGCACTTCAGGATGCAGGTGTGCCGATTCTCATGCAGGCTTATCCGGATGAGATAGGTAAGATGGATTTTAAACATAGAAGAGATGCATTCTGTGGCAAGTTCTCGGTAACAGATGTATTTACACAGTATCAGGTTCCTTTTACGGTGCTTAAGCCACATGTAGTGCATCCTTTATCAGACAAGTTCCGTGAAAATCTTCGTGATTTTGCGGCAATCTGTCGTGTGGTTAATGGAATGAAGAGATGTAATATTGGATGTATCGGTGCAAGAACTACGGCATTTAAGACTGTAAGATTTGATGAGATTGCGATGCAGAAATATGGCATTAATGTAGAGTCGTTTGATTTGTCCGAGCTTGTATTTAAGGTTTCCAAGCTTGCAGATAATGATGAAAAGGTAGTAGCTAAGATAGCTGCGCTTGAAGCATATACCGATTTTACAAGAGTTGCAGCTGATAAGAAAGCTACGCTTGCTAAGATTTCGGTTGTAATTGATGAATATATAGAGGTGTACCATCTTGATGCAATAGCACTTAGATGCTGGAATGAGATGGAAGAGATATTAAGAGTATGTCCATGTGTTCTTTTGTCAGAGCTTAATGACAGGGGGATTACAGCATCCTGTGAGATAGATATGTGCTCTGCTATTACTATGCGGGCTATGGCACTTGCAAGTGAGACTCCAACGACAGTTCTTGACTGGAACAATAACTATGGAGACGATGAGAACAAGGTAATATTATTCCATTGTGGTCCGGTTCCTAACTCGCTTATGACGGATAAGGGAATAGTTACAAGTCACAAGATGTTTGATAAGAATGATCCGGGCTCAGGCTGCGGAACCTGTGAAGGAAGAATTAAAGCAGGTGATATTACAATCTCTAACTGTCAGACAAAGGATGGCAAGATTATTGTATATGCAAGTGAAGCTAAATTTACTGATGACCCGATAGAGGAGGAATTCTTTGGTTGTGCCGGTGTATGTGAGATTAAGGATATGCAGGACAAAATGATTAGGCTTGCTCGTGGTGGATTCAAGCATCATACCTCGGTAGGTGTAGGTCATATGAAGGAAGTGCTTAAGGAAGCATTTACAACATATCTCGGATACGAATGGGTTGACATCGACTAGTGGAGGATAGCTATGAAGATTGCCGGACTTGATATAGGTACAACAGGATGTAAGTGTACCGTTTTTGATGAAAAAGGAAGCGAACTGGGAAAGGCCTATCATGATTATCCTGTAAAAAGAAGAGTGGGTGGTCATGAGATAGATGCAACTGCACTTATGGATAGTGTGTATGCGGTTATTACAGAAATGGCAGCACAGTATTCGGATATTGCAGGAATTGGTGTAACAAGCTTTGGTGAGACATTTGTATGTACGGATGAGGAAGGTAATCCCCTTGCGCCTGCGATGCTATATACCGATCCAAGGGGCAAAGACGAGTGTGAGTGGTTGGTAGGTAAGCTTGGTGCAAAGCATATAGCTGAGGTCACAGGCGTTACACCACATGAGATGTATGGTTTGCCGAAGCTTCTATGGATTAAAAATAATAAGCCTGAGATATATGATGCTACAAAGCATATTCTGCAGATGGAAGATTTTGTTGTTTTCTCTCTTACCGGTAATGCTATTATAGATTATTCGCTTGCAACAAGAAGTATGGCCTTTGATATAAATGTACTTGATTGGAGTGAAGAGATTCTTGAGTGTGCAGGTATAGACAAGTCCCTTTTTTCTAAGGTTGTACCAACAGGAACAGATGCGGGAGAGATAAAAGAGTCAGTTGCCGATAAAACGGGGCTTGCCAAGGGCACAAGAATAATAGCTATCAGCCAGGATCAGGTGGCGGCAGCAGTCGGTGCGGGTGCCTTTGAAGGCGATATAGGTGTAGACGGCGCAGGTACAGTACAGTGTCTTACACCAATCTATGAGGATATTCCGGATGTGGATAAGATGATGCCTGGCAAATATGTAATTGTTCCATATGTTGTTCCGGACAGTTATGTTACATATGCATTTTCTTATACAGGAGGTGCACTTATACAGTGGTGTACAGATAATATTGCAAAAAAAGAGAAGGAAATTGCAAAAGAAGAGGGAATAAGTGTTAATTCCCTGCTTGAAAGGCAGTATGCAGAAGGTCGTATGGCAGATGGCCTTGATGCAGAGGGTCCTTCGGGAATGTTAGCTCTGCCACATTTTGCAGGAGCGGCAACACCGTATATGGATACAGGAAGTAAGGGATGTATTGTTGGAATGACAACAGCCACAACACCTGCAGATATATATAGGGCCTGTATGGAGGGTGTATGCTATGAGATGTATCTGAATTATAAGAATATTACTGAGGCCGGTGCCAGACCTAAAAAGCTTCATGCAACAGGAGGCGGAGCCAGATCTGCTGTATGGATGCAGATGAAGGCAGATGTGCTGGGGCTTCCGATAGTTGCTCTCAAGACTGTTGATGCAGGAACTGTGGGTTCTGCCATGCTTACCGGAATTGCACTTGGTATATTTAAGAATCTTGCAGATGCTGCAGGTCATATGGTGGAGCAGACGCATATATATGAGCCAAGGGAGGATTATCATAAGAAGTATATGGAAGTATTTGCTAAATATGAAAAACTCTATGATGCAGTAAGGGGACTTGTATAGTGTGACTTAAGTTGGAATTGGATATAAATGTGGGCGGATTTGAAATGTGATGGAGCGTAGCAATATTAATGGAGGATAGTAATGAATCAGTATATTGGACATGATAGTCAGTTATATGGAATAGAAGAGCATAGGCTTGTAGGTGGCAAGGGTGATGGAATGCGTATCTATGAGATTAATAATGGCAGAGGACTTGAACTTACGGTGTCGCCCGACAGAAATGGTGATATTACCAGACTTAGATATAAGGGCATTAATATGAGCTATATGAGTCCATGTGGATATGTTGCTCCTGCATATTATGATAATGTAGGTAGTAACTGGCTTAACTCTTTTACGGCCGGATTCCTTACAACCTGTGGACTTAACGGTGTGGGAACTCCGTGTGTGGATGAAGGAGAAGACATACCACTTCATGGAAGTATAGCTAATCAGCCATGTGAGCATGCGATGTTCTATGAAGAGAATGGCAGACTTATTGTCAAAACTGTAACGAAGGATGAGACAATATTTGGCAGAAAACTCAGACTTAGCAGAACTATTACCGTTTTGACAGACGATAATGCTTTTGAGATTGCTGATACAATTGAAAATACAGGTGGCAAAATAGAGCCTTTTGAGATTCTGTATCATATGAATATGGGATACCCGCTTCTTGATGAAGATAGTATAATTACAATCCCATCTAATGAGGTAAAGGGACGTGATGATCATGCCAGCGAGGATATTGAGAACTGGATGAATATGGAAAAGCCACAGGCTGACTATCAGGAGAGATGCTATTATCATATATTCAAGGATGAAAAAGGATATGCCGAGATATACCAGCCAAAGCTTGATACAAGACTTGGAATATCCTTTGATGCAGCCGAACTTGATGGCTTTGTTGAATGGAAGATGATGGGAGTAAGAGACTATGTTCTTGGCCTTGAGTGTGGTAACTGTTATCCGGACGGAAGGGCTGCCATGCGTGAATCCGGAATGTTAAAGTTCCTTAGCCCGGGCGAAAAAAAGACATATAAGGTCACTGTAAGACTTTCATAACCTTTTTAAACTCTGTAATGACATGTAAATGCTTGTTACAGAGTTTTTTTGACAATAATTGTTTTATTATAAATATCATAAAATAGTGTACTTTCTAAGGTTTTGTGCTAAAATGTTATGGGCGTTTTCTTGTGATGCGTCAAAATAGATATTGTTTATTAAGAGTTAATCTTGAAAGGGGACATGTAAGATGTCAAAAGCCAGTGTAGTATTAGGATGTTTTTATGGAGATGAAGGAAAGGGTAGAACCACTGATTACCTTGCGCAGTTTGCAGATGTATCTGTTCGTGCAACAGGTGGTAATAATGCAGGTCATACAATTAATGTAAATGGTGTGAAGTTTGCAATGCGTCTGATTCCATCAGGTATTCTTTCTAACAAGACAATAGCTGTTATTGGTAATGGTGTTGTTCTTAATCCTGAGGTTCTGCTCGGTGAGATTGATATGCTTAAGTCTCATGGAATAGATGTAGACAAATTCCTTAAGATAAGTGATAAAGCACATGTTATATTCCCTTATCACAGCAGCCTTGATGTGATGCTTGAGAATAAGCGTAAGAACAAGATTGGAACAACCAAGAACGGAATAGGTCCTGCATATTGTGATAAGTATGAGCGTTGCGGTATCAGAATGGAAGATATGTATAAGGATGACTTTGAAGACACAATCAGACATCAGGTGGCTGTTAAGAATGAGCTTCTTGAACTTGCCGGTGAGCCGACATGTGATGCCGATGAGATTGTTAAGAAGTATCTTGAATATGCTGACCGCCTTAAGATGTATGTATGCGATACAGTAACATTACTCCATAAGTATTTAAAGGAAGATAAGTACATGGTAGTTGAGGGTGCACAGGCAACTCTTCTTGATATCGACTTTGGTTCATATCCATTTGTTACATCATCTAATCCAACAATTGGTGGTATCTTAACAGGTACAGGTCTTTCAGCAAGAGATATCGGTGATGTATACGGTGTAATTAAGGCATACTCAAGCCGTGTAGGAGAGGGACCATATGTAACAGAGCTTAAGGATGAGATTGGTGACAGAATCCGTGATCTTGGTCATGAGTACGGAACTGTTACAAAGCGTCCAAGAAGATGTGGATGGCTTGATCTTGTTACACTTAAGTATGCAATTGATCTTAACGGTGTTAATTATATTAATCTGAATCATCTTGATACAATTGGAAAGTTTGATACATTTAAGGCATGTGTTGCTTATAATGTAAATGGTGTTGAGACCACTGACTTCTCAACAAATGAAGATTTCTTAAGAGATGCTAAGCCGGTATATAAGGAATTCAAGGGTGATTTTGGTGATGTATCACAGTGTAAGACCTATGAAGAACTTCCTGCAGCAGCAAGAGAATATATTGAGTTCATTGAGGAATATACAGGAACAATGGTTAAACTCATTGGTACCGGTGCTGATAGAGAGAATATGATTGTAAGATAATTATATAGGCATTAATAATAAAAAGATTCCGGGAAGCATATGTTTTGCCCGGAATCTTTTGTTATGGTGATGAGGTTTGGATGAGTATTTTAGATAGAATGTATGACTTACAGGATGTAGAGTATGCGGAGTTTCAGAGCAAACTTACTCCTAATGTAGACCGTGAACGATTTATTGGTATTCGTGTGCCGGCACTTAGAAAGCTTGCCAAGGAGATGGCCAAGGGAGAGGAGAAGGATTCCTTTTTACAAAAGCTTCCCCATTATTACTATGAGGAAAATATGCTCCATGGCTTTTTGCTTGCTGAGATAAAGGACTATGACAGGTGTATGGAAGAGATTGAGAGATTCCTTCCATATGTTGATAACTGGGCTGTAAGTGATACTATGTCACCCAAGGTATTTGGGAAGCATAAGGAAGAATTAATTGAGAAAATAAGGGTATGGATTGCATCTGATGAGACTTATACCTGCAGATTTGGTATGTGCATGCTTATGCGCTATTTCCTTGATGAAGACTTCCGTGTGGAGTATCTTGAGCTTCCTGCAGCAGTTCATTCGGATGAATACTATGTGCAGATGATGGCTGCATGGTATTATGCAACAGCTCTGGCCAAGCAATGGGAGGCAACAATTCCATATATTGAGCAAAAAAGACTCGATAAGTGGGTTCATAACAAAACAATTCAGAAGGCAAGAGAAAGCTATAGAATAACCGATGCTCAGAAGGAATATCTAAATAATCTGAAGATAAAAAAATAAATACTTGCAGGCTGCAGACATATGTCTGTCGGGCTGAAATAGTAGCCAGTAATTGAGAGAGGGGAATAAATCCGGTCACAATCTGACATAGCCGGATTTAGTGAAATATATGAGTAGAAAAATTCTTTTAACCAATGATGATGGAATAGATTCAGATGGATTAATCAGACTTGCAGAGGTAGCTAAAAAGTTTGGAGATGTATATGTGGTTGCTCCGGATTCCCAGAGAAGTGCTATGTCTCACAGTATTACTTTAAGACATCCAATGTATCTGAAGCAGTATGATTTCCCTGTTGAAGGGGTAGTGGCATATTCATGCGACGGAACCCCGGGGGATTGTGTAAGGATTGGTCATCTGAATATTGTTCCGGGTGGGGCTGATGTACTTATGTCGGGGGTTAACTTCGGCTACAATGTTGCAACGGACCTTCAGTATTCGGCAACCGTAGGAGCTGCTATGGAGGGCGCCTTTTTGGGAATTCATTCGATTGCTTTTTCGGAAGACTTTGGTGACTGTCATGAAACAACGGATGAGTACCTTGAGGAAATAATGGCAGAAGTAATAGATGCACCACTGGATAAGGATCAGATATGGAATGTTAATTTCCCGGGATGTAAAAATAGTGAGTGCAAAGGAATTCTCAGAGGTATGAAGGTATCCGGGGATGTGTTTTACAAGGATCACTATGATGAGAAAAAAATGGCGGATGGCCGTATAGAATTCACGATTGTTGGTGAAAGACGCTGGGAAGCAGAAGAAGGAACTGACTTAAGAGCAGTGCTTGATAATTATGTAAGTGTCGGAATAGCAACCAATATTAAATAATTTAGTGACAAAGGGTATTACTGTGAAAGAGAAATTTAGAGAAATATTCAAAGAAGATTCCTGCTATAAGGTATTCCTTACTTCGTTACTTGTGACAGGTCTTGGGTATGGAATATATAAGGGTGTTATTGATAATTACATGGCAGAGATTGTAGGAATGGGAGAATTTGACAGGGGACTTGCCGAGTTTTTCAGGGAAATTCCGGGTCTTATGCTTATATTTATCCTCGCTGCGCTTTATATGCTGTCTGCTCAGAAACTATATAAGCTTGGAGCGGTGATTATGCTTGTAGGAATGGGAATGCTCTCTGTTGTGACACCAACCAAGCTGTTAGTAACAGTAGCTGTATGTATATATTCCCTGGGTGAGCATATTCAGTTGGGGATGAAGAACACTCTGTCGCTGGAATTTGCAAAGGAGAAACAGGGTGGACAGGCACTGGGATATCAGAATGCCTTGTACCAGGCGGGAACTGTAGTCGGGTATGTGATTATAATAATTATTTTTGCCATAATGGCTGCCAATAAGTTATATAAGCCGGTTTTCCTGGCAGCTACTCTGATTATGGCAATAGGAGCAGTTTTTTCATTTAAGGTAGATGGAAATATCGAGACAGATAAGTCGAAGAGTCGTTTTTATTTCAGAAAAAAATACTCGAAATACTATATGCTTGAGGTATTCTATGGAGCCAGAAAGCAGGTATTCTTCACATTTGGGCCGTATGTATTAATCTTATTCTATGGTGCAAATGCGGCAATTATCAGTCTGCTATTTGCTATATCTGCAGTCTGTTGCTTTTTCCTTGCACCACTCGTAGGTAAGCTTATTGACAGAATTGGATATAAGATAGTAATGATATCAGATACTCTGATATTGGTAATAGTCTGTTTCTTTTATGGATTTGCACATCATATATTTCCTCGCGAGATCGCTTTCATCGTATGCTGTGTTAACTACATTCTTGATTCGGTTATATCTCTTGCATCTATGGCATCTAATGTATATGTTCAGGATATCTCTGATAGTCAGGAGGAGGTTAAGGCAACGATTTCTACCGGAATATCTGTTAACCATTTGATAACAGTCCTTATTGCTTTGTTTGGTGGCCTTGTATGGCAGACGTTAGGAATTGAAACTCTGTTTATTATTTCTGCGGTTTTAGGATTGTGTAACAGTGCTTACGCAGCAACCATTAAGACCGGCAACCAAGGATGATATTTTTTTATAGCTGAATATTCAATTAAATTATCGTTAAAATAATGCAAGAAAACCGTCATATCAATTGATATGGCGGTTTTTTGTTGGTATGGCCTGTTTTTTAGGGACAAAAAGTAAAAATTTGGATAGACTAAATACCCTAAAAAACAAATAAACCACTTGCTATGCAAGTGGGACACCAACC
>JAGHUN010000042.1 GCA_018064805.1 Candidatus Colinaster scatohippi | reverse complement strand
GGTATGCTGGTATCGGTTGAGATATTTATCTTGACATTAGTATTCGCACTTCCTTTAGGTCTAATCATTGCATTTGGGCGTATGTCCAAACTGAAAATAGTGCAGTGGATATTCAAGATATATATAGCGATAATGCGTGGAACGCCACTGATGTTGCAGATAATAGTAGTATATTTCGCACCATTTTATGTATTTGGACTTAAAATTTCGCAAAGCTACAGAATGATAGCAGTTATAATTGCATTTTCCATTAACTATGCAGCTTACTTTGCGGAGATATACAGATCGGGCATCGAGGCTATACCGGTTGGGCAGTATGAGGCGGCAGAGGTGCTTGGATACAATAAAATCCAGACCTTTTTTAAGATTATATTCCCCCAGGTTGTCAAGAGAATAATCCCACCTGTGACTAATGAGACCATAACCCTTGTTAAGGACACATCTATGGCATTCACCATTTCTGTAGCCGAGATGTTCACGGTGGCAAAGCAGATATCAGCCAAGCAGGCTTCAATATCTGCACTAATGATTGCAGGTCTTTTTTACTTTATTTTTAATTATGTAGTGGCATTTATTATGGAATACTTCGAGAAGAAGCTGGCATACTACAGATAGGGGGAAAAAGTGGGCGAGAAATTATTAGAAATCAAAAATTTAAAAAAAGAATTTTCAGGTGTCACAGTCTTAAAAGACATATCCCTGGATGTATGCAAAGGGGAGGTAGTATCGATAATAGGTCCATCAGGTTCCGGAAAGTCGACTATTTTAAGATGTGCGACAATGCTGACTGAGATTAGTGATGGTGAAATCATATATGAAGGTGAGCGTGCAGTATGGAATGAAAATGGTAAGGTAACATACGCGGCTAAGAATGATCTTAAGAATATCAAGAAGAAATTTGGACTTGTTTTTCAGAACTTTAATCTCTTTCCACATTATAGTGTGCTTAAGAATATTATAGATGCACCGATTACAGCAGGTGGTGTACCTAAGGATGAGGCTATTGATAAGGCTCGTAAGCTTCTTAAACAATTTGGGCTGGAGGATAAGGAGAATGCGTACCCATGTGAGCTTTCCGGTGGACAACAGCAGAGAGTATCAATTGCAAGGGCACTGGCACTTGAACCGGATATTCTTTTCTTTGATGAACCGACATCGGCACTGGATCCCGAGCTTACGGGTGAGGTGCTTAAGGTAATTAAGCAGCTGGCAGCAGAGCATATGACCATGATAATTGTAACTCATGAGATGCAGTTTGCTCGTGAGGTATCAGACCGTATTGTTTTCATAGAAAACGGTCTTGTGGTGGTTGATGATGAGCCGGAGAAAATATTTAGTACGGATAATGCGAGAGTTAGGGAATTCATCGGAAAATTTAATGCATAAATAAGGCCACGGCCTTGATAAAATAAGAAATCATCAAACTTTTTGGTTTGCCATAGACAGTGAAGGGTGGTCGCAAGTGACTGCCCTTGTTTTAAGAAAACAGGACGGGATATTTAAGGCATAATCATAAATAGTATTGTATATAGCGTGGTATTTGGCAATTCATAGAACTAGAGAAATGGAGCGTTAACATTATGAATTACGGAAAAATCAAATCACTATTTGCAGTTATTCTTGCAGCTGCAACTGTATTTACAAGTGTACCGATGCAGAGTATGCCTGTATATGCTGCAGAAAATATGGGTGAAGTTGTAGCTGATTATGAGGCGGAGACCGGTATTTTTTCTGAAAAAAATACAGATGAGGTTGTGGAGACCAGCATACCGTCTGACGAGAGTGAAGAAAATATCGAGAATCTGACAGAGGATGCAACTGAGGCCTTAACAGAAAATGAAGCCGTAGCTGAGACCTTAGGAGCAACAGAGGAGACTGATGAATTAGAACTGGCTTCTGTCAAGGGCAAGTGTGGAGATAATGCCACATACAGAATTGAGCCGATTGATGAGTATTACTATAAACTGATTATTTCCGGTACCGGTGCTATAAATGATGCAACAGATGTTTATGATTGTCATTGGAGAAATATTGGATATGTTATCAAAGAAGTAGTTGTCGAAAAAGGAATTACTAAGATTGGTAAGTACGCCTTTTCGGGCGTAGGAAGCATAGATGCAAAATGGACAATTTCGGACACAGTTGTGGAGATTGGTGAATTTGCCTTCCAACATGCTGCAGGTAAGAGTATTAAGGTAAATGCAAAGAAAGTAGGTGATGATGCCTTTAATCATGCGGATTTCAAGGAGATTATACTTACTAATAGTGTAGAAGAGATTGGGGAAGATGCATTTTCAAACGCAGAAATGGAAAGCATAGAAATTCCGGCTTCTGTAACTAAAATGGGAAGATTTGCATTTGCGTATTGTGAAAATCTTAAGAATGCCAAAATTAATTCCAGAAAAGTTAGCGATTACGCCTTTCATACAGACGAGGCTCTTAATGAGGTGAGCTTTGGGGAAGAAGTTGTTTATATTGGCAAAAATGCTTTTGAACAGTGTACATCATTGGAAGCGGTAAAATTTGGAACTAATGTATTAGAGGTTGATGATTGTGCATTCTGTAATTGCTCGAATGTGGGAACAATTATATTAAATGATAAGCTTAAGATATTGGGGAGGAGTGTATTTGTAGGATGTAATTACAAGTCAATTGAGTTGCCCGAATCCATCAAGGAAATCAGACAGTTCGCATTGGGCGGTGCCAGCAATGCACAGGTAGAAATCAAAGCAAAATCGCCAATCTTCTATCTGGCAGTCAATGGAGCTGCATATGATATTACAAAGAAATATTATCAGGAAGTCAGAGACGGAAAGCAAATGAACCTTTTCACACTCGTTAGTGACGAATCATACTGCTATGAAAAGAATGATATGGAAGCTAAAGGAAAGTGTGGCGAAAATGTGCTGTACGAGGTAAAGGTAAAGGAAAAGGATAGAATCCTTACTATCTCCGGAACAGGACGAATGTATGATTATAAAACCTATAATGATGTTCCGTGGGCACAATTGACCAGCATTACTAAGGTTGAGATTCAGGATGGAGTCACACATATTGGTGACTGGTCGCTGAGCTTCCTTTCGGCTTACTATTATTCTAAAACTCCGATTTCTGAGGTGACTATCCCGGATTCGGTGGTAAGTATAGGCGAGCATGCATTTGATAGTGCCAAGTTTAAGTCGCTTAATCTGGTGCTTCCGGCAAATCTTAGAGAGATTGGCGATTATGCTTTCTATACTGCACAGGGATTGAACAGTGTTACAATCCCTGAAAACGTGAAATATATTGGAAATCGTGCATTTTACGGATGTTCATCATTGAAAAATGCTACATATGGGCAGTTAAAGAACGAGGTTGAAATAGGCGAATATGCCTTCTATAACTGCGGATTGGTTACTATAGATATTCCTGATAAGGTAACTAAGCTTGGTATTTCTGCATACGGTAGTAATGCAAGTGCGACAGGCATATATATAGGAAAGGGAATAAATTCAATTCCTGACGGTGCTTTTGGTGGATGTCGCAATCTTGAAGAGGTATTAATTCCTGACAATGTCATGAGCATTGGTGAATCAGTATTTAATGGCTGTACAAAGTTAAAAAAGATAACGATTCCGGGAAGAATGGGATATATTCCTGCAAGTACTTTTAAATATTGTTCGAGCCTCACATCTGTGACAATAGGAGAGGGTATTAAGAAAATAGACCGTTTTGCATTCCAGAACTGCACGGGACTTACGAATGTAGTAATACCGGGTTCTGTTGAAGAGATAGCTTGTGAGGCTTTCAGTGGATGTGCAAGTCTTGAAAGCGTTACATTTGGCAATGGGCTTAAGATTATTAGTGTCGGAGCCTTTGAGAATTGTAGTAAGCTTACAGATATTAATTTTGAGAGTGCGATTTCCTTAGGAGAGATAGGAAGTAGAGCTTTTAAAAATACCGGCAATACGGAAAATAAACTGGTAATACCTGATTCTGTTTACAAAATAGAGAGCGAAGCTTTTACGAAGGCAAATTTTACAGGACTCGAAGCTTCAGGTGCCTGGTATACTCTTGATGGTAAAACATATGATATCAAGGCTGACTTTAATCATGCTACAGATTCGTATGAATATTATTCATTCCCGGTTAAAACCGTGTTTAGAGAGGTCGGGGATTTTGATGTATACAAGGGAAAGTATGAACCACCGAAGCCTGTAGCGGCAACGGGTGTAAGTCTAAATTCTTCTAATGTATTAATACGTGTTGGTGATGCAGTTACGCTTAATGCTACGGTAACACCGGCAAATACTACTGATAAAGTAGTATGGTCTTCCGCTGACGAGTCAGTTGTAACAGTGAGTGATAGCGGTGTGATAACGGGTACAGGAGCAGGTCAGACCAGGGTGACCGCAACTGCTGGTAATAAGTCAGCTTCGGCCCTTGTTACGGTCAAACAGGTTGTAACGGGAATTAGTTGGAAAAGCGTTCCTTCATGTCTCTATGTGGGAGAAAGTGCAATAGCCGAGTTTGTCTTAGAACCAGCCGGTGCAGCATATAAATCAATAGGCTGGGGGGCATCTTATTTTCTGAAGATGGAAAGTGCTGAGCAAGAAAATTCCTTCATAATTACACCTTCCAAGAAAGGCACATATAAGATTAGTGTGACTGTGGATGGCACCTATAAATTAGAACAAGAAATCGAGGTCAAGGACTATGAGATAATCCTCAATTACCAGTACGAAGAGGGCGGCGTTGCTAAGACTGAAAAAATGATATCGGGACTTGGTAATAATCTTAGCAACCTTGATAGCATCAAGCCTTCAAGAGACGGTTTTATTTTCTTAGGATGGTATACTGAACCGGCAGCAGACGGTGATACTTCTACTCCGCTTGGTATTGAAGTGACATCTGCGTCAGTAGGCAATAAGGAACTTACCAATATATACGCTTATTGGAAAGAATTAAATGACGGTGAAATATATGTTAAGCCTGTAGGCGATTATGTATATACCGGCAAGCCTATAAAGCCGGCTGTGGTGGTATATGACGGTAGTGATAATTCTCTTACAGAGAAGGTGGATTATACAGTAGCCTATAAGAATAATACTAAGACGGGAACTGCTGAGATTGTTGTAACCGGTAAAGGTAACTATGCAGGAAAAAAGAGTATTAACTTCAATATTGTTCCGGCAGATATCGGTGGCGATGATTTCTCTGCTGCAGATTTTATACTTGCATATAAAGAAGGAAAAGTGCAAAAGTCTGTTCCTGTACTTAAGTGGAACGGTAAGACAGTACCTAAGGCAGGATACACTGTTACATATGTAGGTCTTGGTGAGGGTGGCGCTTTCACAGATGCCGGAGAATACGAGATAAAGTTAACAGGTCAGGGTGACTTTACAGGTACAAGAACTGTTAAAGAGATAATTACTTCGAAGACCTTTATAAGTAAGGCAACTGTCGAAAAGATTCCTAATATGGCCTATGACGGAAAAATTAAAATGCCTTCCCCTGCAATTAAGATGGGTAAAGTGGCGCTTATCCGTGGTTGTGACTATGATCTCTATTGGTATAACAATGTTAATGCCGGCAAGGCAACGCTTAGAATTGTCGGACGAGGCAATTATATTGGTACAAAGGAAGTAAACTTTACTATAACAGGAGTTAGCCTTGCCAAGGCACAGCTTGAGGGCACTAAGATTGCTGATCAGGTATATACGGGTCAGGAAATAAAACCGGCCTTTACGCTTACCTACACTGCTACAAAGGGTGAAACACCAGAGACACTTAAAGAAGGTGTCGATTACGAAATAACCGGATATAAGAATAATATCAAGCCGGGCACTGCTACTATTTCTCTTAGGGGAATGGGTAAATATGCAGGCACGACCAAGAATATTACCTTTAAGATTAAGGCATATGCAATAGCTGATGCGGAAGTAACACTTGATTCTGATGAGGTTGTCTATTCCAAGGCAGGCGCAAAGCCTGTAGTATTAGCAGCTTATAATGGTATGACTTTAAAGGAAGGCGTAGATTATAAGCTTAGCTATAAGAATAATACAAAGGTTGGTGATGCATCAGTAACAATAACTGGTAAGGGAATGTATGCCGGTAGTAAGACATTTGAGTATAAGGTTATACCTGCACCGGTAAAAGATCTTAAAGTTGTAGCTGATGATTTTATCTACAAGAGTGGAAAGAGTGGCTATGATAAGCCTAAGTTCAAGGTATACAGTGATGGCAAATTGCTTGCAGCCAAGGAATACAGCTATAGTGTAACCTATGCTAATGCTACAACTCTCGAAGACGGAACGGAAAAAGAAAGCGGTTTAGCAGTAGAAAAGACAGATAAACTTAAAGCAGGAACTGTTCTTAATCTGCATATAGATGCCATTGGTGACAACTATGATAATTCTAATGGCGAAGGAACTGGTATCGATATTACGTTCAAAGTCGTAAAAGAGTCTATTGCCAGGGCAACTGTGACGATTACCGACCAGGTTTATAGCGGAAAGAACATAAAGCCTGATTCGGATGCTTTTCTTGTACAGATTAAGACAGGCGGAGAAACACATGATCTTACTTATGGTGTCGACTATGAAATAGATGAGACATCATATAAGAATAATGTTAAGAAGGGTATTGCCAGTGTAGATATCGTTGGTAAGGGCAATTATGGTCTTAGAAAGACTATTACCTTTAAGGTTAATTCGAAAAGTTTTTAATTAAGAAAGCTACTGCCTGCCGGCTTGTTGACTTGGCTGGGAGTGGTTGAAAAAGATATTAAATACCAAGGGAATTTGTGAAAAAACAAAATCCCTTGGTATTTTTGTGGGTTAGGGTTGAGAATACCAAGGGGAAGTATGAAAAGGAGAAATCCTTGGTATTTTATATAGGCCAGGGGTTGAGAATACCAAGGGGAAGTATGAAAAGGAAACTCTCTTGGTATTTTTGGGGGACCAGGGGTTGAGAATACCAAGAGGAACCGTATAATAATATTGTTCTTGGTTACGGAGCCTGGCTGATAGGATATAATACCAAGATAGTGATGTATAAATATTAAATATTGGTAAAATTAGAAAATAGCATTGTGTAAGATATCGCGACATGTTAATATGAGGAATAATTCATGGCATATGTATGTGTAAAATATGTGTGCATACAAAATGTGTTCATACAATACGATTGTAAAATATGTGCATATACAGTATGTGCATATACAGTATGTGCATATACAATATGTACGGATAAAGTGAGTAAATATATTGCTTGCGTGAGAAAATTGGAAGGAGGATGATTATTTCGAATACGAAGAGATTAAATGAAACGGATGTTTATTCTGCGGCGATTACTAGATTGAAAGAACTAGAGAAGATGCAAAAGATACTTATTGATGGGTTGAATAAAGCGCCAGAGGGTAAAATTCTTATCGCCAATAAACACGGAAATATTCAGTTTTTTCTTAGAAAAAGTGCAACGGAAAAAACTGGAAAATATATACGAAAAAATCAAATTGATAAGATAAGGACATATATTCAGAAATCTTATAATGAAAAAGTCTTAAAACTTATTACTAAAGAAATTGAAAATCTAGAAACATTTCTATCAAATTCAGAAGAAAGTATAACTCGTATTCAGGAGTTATATTCAAAAAATCCACAGGAAATAAAAAATAATATAAAGCCAATAGATATGTCAGATCAGGACTATGCTGACGAATGGAGGCAAGAATCCTTTGAAGGGAAACCACCCATCGAGGGGGAAACGACTTACAAAACAGATAATGGTGAAATAGTACGTTCAAAATCGGAATTAAATATTGCAAATGCGTTGTACAAAGCAGGAATTCCTTATAAGTACGAATGCCCAGTTTGGCTGATGGATGGCACGAAGATACATCCGGATTTTACAGTGCTGAATGTGAGAGAACGCAGAGTGAAATACTGGGAGCATCGTGGAATGATGGATGACAGAAATTATGCGAAACACTCAGTGAGTCGACTCAAAGAAATGGGGAAAAGCGGAATTATTGTAGGTGATAACCTGATTATTACTGAAGAGACATCCACGATTGGCTTAGGAACGGATGAGATTACCAGAATAATAGATCATTTTTTTAGGTGAAATGTAAATAATAATAAGACACTTCAAATTGTAAGTGGAACGACTTTTATTAGCATTGGCAATATTTGAACTTATCGCGTTACTCAAGAATTGTAATTACTAAATGAATGTGCATATGCTATGAATAAATTGATGCCAAGGAATATTGATACCAAGGAATATTGATGCCAAGGAATATTGATGCCAAGGAATTGTATATGAGAGATGGCATCTTGGTAAAATTAGAAATGGAATAATTGTAAAAACCAAGAGAACAAGCCAAGCGACAATTATCTTGGCAACCACAAAGAAGAACAAGAGAAAAAAACCAAGAGAACAAGCCAAGCGACAATTATCTTGGCAATCACCAAGAAGAACAAGAGAAAAAAACCAAGAGAACAAGCCAAGCAGCAATCATCTTGGCAACCACAAAGAAGAACAAGAGAAAAAACCAAGAGAACAAGCCAAGCAGCAATTATCTTGGCAACCACAAAGTAGAACAAGAGAAAAATCCAAGAGAACAAGCCAAGCGACAATTATCTTGGCAGCCACCAAGTAGAACAAGGAAAAGAAACCAAGTAGAACATGAGAAAAATACCAAGAAAACAAGTAAGAGTACCAAGAAACGAATGCAATTGAAGCGTTTCTAGGCAGTATACGGTTCACGGCAAGATAAAAAGGATACCATAAAAGCTATATTATTAGTTACCTTTAAGATTGACGCAAAGGACAGAGATGCCGTATAATTTATTCGTTTGCAGGTATATTGGAAAAGCTAACGTATAATTTATTTGTTTGTAGGTATACTGGCAAAAAGTTAAATTTATTACAGTTTGTTCTGTTGTCTTGAAAAAGATACAGAACTTCTTAGAATGGAGGATAAATGAGCACAGATCGTTATAATAGCCCACTTTCAGAGAGATACGCAAGCAAGGAAATGCAGTATATTTTTTCACCGGACAAGAAGTTCCGTACATGGAGAAGACTTTGGATTGCGCTTGCTGAGACAGAGAAGGAATTAGGACTTGATATTACTGATGAGCAGATTGAGGAACTCAAGGCTCATATGGATGACATTAATTATGATGTGGCTAAGGCTCGTGAGAAGGAAGTTCGTCATGATGTAATGAGTCATGTATATGCATATGGTGTGCAGTGCCCTAAAGCTAAGGGTATTATTCATTTGGGAGCTACCAGCTGTTATGTTGGAGATAATACAGATATTATCGTGATGACAGAGGCACTTAACCTTGTTAAAAAGAAACTTGTAAATGTTATGAGCGAGCTTGCAAAGTTTGCAGATACTTACAAGAATCAGCCAACACTTGCTTTTACTCACTTCCAGCCGGCGCAGCCTACTACTGTAGGTAAGCGAGCATCACTTTGGCTTCAGGAGTTTATGCTTGATTATGAAGATCTTAATTATGTACTGTCTACAATGAAGCTTCTTGGAAGTAAGGGTACAACAGGTACTCAGGCATCCTTCCTTGAGCTTTTTAATGGTGATCAGGAGACGATTGACAAAATTGATCCAATGATTGCTAAGAAGATGGGCTTCGAGGCATGCGTGCCGGTATCGGGACAGACGTATTCACGTAAGGTTGATACAAGAGTTCTTAATGTTCTTGCAGGTATTGCTGCTTCAGCTACCAAGATGAGTAATGATATCAGACTTCTTCAGCATCTTAAGGAAGTTGAGGAACCATTCGAGAAGAGCCAGATTGGTTCATCAGCAATGGCTTATAAGAGGAATCCAATGAGAAGTGAAAGAATTGCTTCTCTTTCAAGATATGTAATCTGTGATGCCCTTAATCCGGCTATCACTTCGGCAACACAGTGGTTTGAGAGAACACTTGATGATTCTGCCAATAAGAGACTTTCTGTTCCGGAAGGCTTCCTTGCAATCGATGGAATTCTCGATCTCTGCATTAATGTAGTTGATGGACTTGTAGTATATCCTAAGGTTATTGAGAAGCATATGCTTGCAGAACTTCCATTTATGGCAACAGAGAATATTATGATGGATGCTGTTAAGGCAGGTGGTGACCGTCAGGAGCTTCATGAGAGAATTCGTACTCTTTCTATGCAGGCAGGCAAAACAGTTAAGGAAGAGGGCAAGGATAACAACCTTCTTGAACTTATTGCGGCTGATGAGGCATTCGGACTTTCACTTGATGAGCTTAAGGCTTCAATGGATCCTTCAAAATATGTTGGTAGAAGTGCTCGTCAGGTTGAAGTATTCTTAAGAGATGTGATTAATCCGATTCTTGATGATAATAGTGAACTTCTTGGGCTTACTGCTGAAATCAATGTTTAAGCCTATTATCACAACTGATTTTATATGAAAGCCAACAGAGGCTATGGTACTAATGTACTATAGTCTCTTTTTTTGCTTTTTGCTATAATTAAAAGACTAATATGATAAACAGGGGAACTTTCGTCATGGAGTTGCATACTAAAAAGTTTGCAAAAAGAACAGGGATGTCAGAGGCAGCCATTGCTAACAGGGTGGTTGTGCTTTGTTATGTCATTTGCGCAGTTGCGCTTTCAATTCTTGGCCCAAGAACTTACTATTTTGGTGAGTCTGTAGCCTTGAATATTAAAAGTGCTATTTGCTATCTGTTGCTTTGGACTCCGTGTCTTATTGGAAAATTATTCTTTTACCGGTTCGATCATAATAAAAAGACAATGAGACTGTTTCTTTTTGGGGGCTTCATTGCTTTTTACGGCTTTATTCTGATTACTGATTCTATCCCTCAGTGTTCACTAATCGCTGTCCCATATCTTATTCTTACAATTACATACGGTAATCATAATTTTAGTATGTGGACCTCTGCGGTTACGACTTTATTAGCGGGACTTTATGCGGCATTTGGCCCATATATGGGAGATGTTCAGACAAGAATGGAAAGAATCTATTCTTTCCTTGTTATTCTTGCAACTGCGCTGCTGCTTAATATTATGGTACGAGTTATAGAAGATGCCCAGTTTAGAAGAAGGCAGCAGTTGGAGGCGGAGCGTAACAGACTTAAATCGCTTGTTGCTGTAGGAATTAACAGAATATTTGAATATGATCTTGAAAAAGATGTAATGATGATTGCAAGAAGTAAAGATGGTGATTATGGTGATGAGCGCTACATTGAGAATTTCAGTGAAAGTGCCAAGACATACAGATATGTTCTTTTTGCTGACTGGGATAAGTTCGATAGTTTCCTTGATGATTGTAAGTGGGGGAATAATCTGATTGAGAGACAGATGCGCCTCAGAGACCGAAACGGTGACTACAAGTGGTATACAATTAAGGGACGTACAATATTCGGAGAAGGACATAGGCCTGAAAAGGTAATTGGTTTCATGGAAAATATTGATGAAATCAAGCGTATGGAGCTCAGACAGGCAGATGAGAATAAGAGAGATATACTCACAAAGCTTTATAGATTTGATTATTCCAAGGAGCTTATTGAGAACTTTATAGAAGAGCAGGCAGATAATTATAAGGCAGAGTATGCCGGACTTTTAGTTCTTGATATAGATAACTTTGATATTCTTAACGACAGAATGGGTCGTTCCTTTGGTGATGAGATACTTAAGAATATTGCTTCTGATTTAGAGGGAATTTTCTATTCATCGGATGTTTTAGGACGTGTTGGCGGCGATGAATTTGTTATCCTTATGAAGAATATTAAGGATGTCAATGATATTGATAAGAAAATAAGAGAAATTCAGAAGGTTATTAATCGTACCTATGTCGGAGAGAATGTAAGCTTTGGTAGTACAGTTGGAATAGGTGCAGCTATTTATCCGACAGATGGTGAGAATTTTGATATTCTTTTTGATAAGGCTGAGAAAGCACTATATCATGCTAAGAGTGTAGGTAAGAACTGTTATGGCTTCTATACACCTGCCAAGGAGCAGGTATACAGTCAGTATCCTATTGAAGAGAGACGTGAGAAAATCGCAAGGGCGGAACTTGAGATGTCCTCAAGATATTCAGCTTCTGATTCGCTTATTGAGTTGGCATTTAAGCTCATCGATGAGTCTAAGGATACGGACAGTGCCATTAACCTTCTTATAAGACAGGTTTCCAGACAGATGAATCTTGGTGGAATCAGGATTAAGTCTCGTATCGGAAAAGAATACAAAATGGTCTCATTGTATGAATGTACTAATGATTCAGATATGGAATTTGAAAATTCTGACCTGACATATACAATGACCCAATGGGCAGATCTGCTTGAGGAGTATCATAATCATAATAATCTTGTTGCATATGATAATGTAATGGAAATAGAAAATGGACTTACCAGACAGCTTATGTTGTCTATGGGAGCCAGAGCATATGTAGGCTGTGCCTTTTATGATAAGGGTGAGTTTGCCGGCAATATCGATTTTGTTGATTTTGATAAGTCAAGAAACTGGACACAGGATGATTTCGTTGCTATAAGAGCTGTAACCAATGTTGTTTCATCTTATCTTCTTAAGATGAAGGCTTATGAAGATGCTTCGGATACAGTTGAGAGACTTACCGGATATGATGGAGTTACAGGGCTTCTAATGTATGAAAAGTTCCTGACCCAGTGTGGTGAGTATATTGAGGTTGCTCCACACGGCAAATATGCCATGATTTATATGGATTTCAGCAATTTCAAATATGTTAATGAAACATATGGTTATGAGACAGGTGACAAGATTCTTCGTAGTCTGGCTGAGGAAGTGCAGAGCTATAAGGATTCATTTATATTTGGTAGCCGTGTCTTCTCTGATAATATAGTTGTATTTGCAAGGCTTGGTGAATATGAAGAGGATGAACTTTTAACTATGTTTATCAGACTTAGTAAGAAGTTCTCAGACAGAGTGCAGCTGGAATATATTGACAGTAAGCTTTTACTTGATATTGGTGTATGTACTTTTGAGATTTGTGGCAGACCTGTACCTCTTAAGAATATTATTTCTAATGCCAATATGGCAAGAAAAAAGACCAAGGTTCCGGACAGCCCAAGATGTATCATATATAGTGATGATATGGGCGAGGAAATGAAGGCTGAAATTTCTTATGCCAATGATATGGAGAATGCTTTTAAGAATCACGAATTTGTTGTATATATGCAGCCTAAGGTTAATCTTGAGAATAATGATATTGAGGGTGCAGAGGCATTAATCAGATGGAAAAAGCAGGATGGAACACTTATATTCCCTAATGATTTCATACCGGTATTTGAGAAAAACAAGAGCATTACCCTGCTTGATTACTATGTATATGATGAGGTTTGTAAATATCTTAGAGAGCGAATTGACCAGGGCAAGAAGGTTGTAAGAATTTCAGTTAATGTATCGAGGGTTCATCTGTATTCCATTGATGAGCTGGTTTCATATATAAAATCGCTTATTACTAAGTATGAGCTTGAGCCAAGTATGCTTGAGTTCGAGCTTACAGAGACTGTATTTACAGATAAAGTTGATGATACGATTCATCTTATGAACAGGTTAAGAGAGCTTGGTGTACTTATTTCGATGGATGACTTCGGGTCAGGATATTCTTCACTTAATGTACTTACAAAGCTTCCGCTTGATGTACTTAAGCTTGATAAGGAATTCCTGGATGACTTCGAGAATGATCCGGAGGAGAAGATTATTATTCCAAGTGTAATAGATATGGCCAAAAAACTAAATCTCAAGGTTGTATGTGAGGGTGTTGAGACAATTGAACAGGTTGCATTCTTAAGAGATGTTGGATGTGACTATGCGCAGGGCTATTTCTATTCAAAGCCGATTCCAAGAGAACAGTTTGATGAACTTCTTGAAGTGTAGTCTATAAGGCATTTGATGAATGAAAGAGGCTAATTGTAAATGCTATAATTACTTAGGTAGTTATGGCATTTATTTCTGAGAAAGATATATTTTATTAGTTGTTTAAAAAGAATCAAAGGGAGAACAAAATGAAACGTATATCAGCAATAGCTATGTCAGTTATATTGATGCTAAAGGTAATGAGAAGAATGCAACCTTTAAGATTACATTTAAGGGTAATTATGCAGGAGTTGTTGCCAATAATACACTTGTGGCATCCCATGAGGACGCTTCGGGTCCTATGTTAACAATAGCACCTGCTAATAAGAATATTACTGCTCCACTTTTGGGTAATAAGAATTTGATTACGCTGGGCTTTGATATAAACAAGGGGGACCTTAGCCGGGTTGATAAGGTGGCAGTTACCAAAATTGCAGCCCAGGTTTACAAGGGCAAAGAAGTGACTCCGAAGGTTACGGTGAAATATCTTGGAACGGCGCTAAAGCAGGATAGAGATTATACTCTGGAGTATATTGATAATTATAGTAGAGGAATGGCAACTGTTAAGATAAGGGCGATAGATGGTTCAAATTTTGTAGGAGAGATCGAGACCTTTTTTATAATAAAATAAGCCCTTATAAGGTGAATTTAGGATGGTTAATCTTGTGAATGCAGGGATTGTTAACGGAATGAGAGGTGTGTATGAAATCAAAAATTAAACGTATTACGGCAATGGTAGGAATTGTCATTCTTGTACTTATGTATTTGTTGTTACTTGTTTTTGCATTATTGGATGTTCCTAATTGGCAGAGATTCTTTTTCGCATGCATGGGAGCGACAATTATTATTCCTGTATTATTCTGGTTCAATATTTTCCTTTATTCCAAGATGCTTGATAAGCGTGAACTTTCAGAAGGAGAAGAAGAGCTTACTCATGGTAAAAAAACAGAGTAGTATTGGTGGTGTTGCAAAGGAGTATAGTGTTAATTAAGGTGATTGACAAAACAGTGCTTTCGGCACTATACTGACAGAAGAAAAATATGCATTTAAACAGAATGGAGAAGACATGGCTAAGACAATTTTAGAGCAGTGGAGAGAAACTGCATATTCAAATACAGCAAATAAGGGAGATCTTCAGAGACTTTGGGCTGACTATTTTGAGAAGGAAAAGGGAATCTACGCAGAGATTCTTAAGACACCTGATGAAGAAGTTAAGGGAACTGTTAAGGAGCTTGCTGAGAAATTCAATGTTCCGCTTCAGATTATGGTTGGATACCTTGATGGAATTAATGACAGTCTTGTAACTCCTAATCCTATTGAGGAGATGGACGAGGATACAGTTGTATCTCTTAAGTATGATAAGGAACTCCTCTATAAGAACATGGTAGCTGCAGGTGCGGATTGGTTATATGGTCTTGAAGAGTGGAATGGTATTTTTACTCCTGAGCGTCAGAAGGAGCTCTATAAGGAGCAGAAGAAGTCTACAACAGTTGTTAATGAGACTAAGGTTTATCCTAACGATCCATGTCCATGTGGAAGTGGTAAGAAGTACAAGAAATGTTGTGGTAAGAATTAATATCTTGAATTTACAGGGCTCATCCTTGGGGATGAGCTCTTTTTTGTTATAGCGACGAGGAAAAGCGAGCGCGCTTGCGCAAGCGAGGTTTGACGACCGCTAATCATAGATGAGACTCGCGAAGCGTGTTTCATCTATGTTATGACAACGAGCCAAGTGGCCATCAAGCTTGCATTGATGGACATTTGGCGACTGCTAATCAGCAGATAAAACTCGCGAAGCGTGTTTTATCGCGGTTATAGCGACGAGGAAAACTGAGCCACGCTTGCGTGAGCGAAAGCATGACGGCGCACAGCAATCGTTCGGCGGGCGATTGCTGTGTACGGGACGGGATGGATAAAAAATTGAGTAATATAGTGTTAGTATTTGCGTATTTATTAGTATTATTGTGGCTAATATATTGTTATAGTATAAGTGCTTCGGAAAAAGATTTGCTTTATGCAAATTCCGAAAAATTCCCCTTTTACACAACGGAAAAGCCGTAGGTTCCCCCCTACGGCTTTTCTATGTTATAGATATATTTTTGTTAGGTTATTTTGTTACCAGTTCCTTCTGTATTACCAGTTCATTAGGCATAGATTTTCCGCTTGTCTGGTACTTCTTGTCTATCATTTCCAAGCGGTGAAGGGCCTGGCCGGAAGATATGCGGTGTTTTGAGAGACACTCTTCAAAAACTGCATTATTGGCAAGGATATCGCGACAGGCTGCAGACATTGGACAGAATCTGAACAGTATGCTTCTGGCTACCTTGTTAAGACGGCAGGAGCCGGCCGATTCATATGTAATATACTGCATATAGTCATATACAAACATTTCCTTGAAGCTGTTTTTACTTCGTTTAAGAGCTGCCTTGATTTTTTCTTTTGCATCGGCAGTCAGGTCTCTGTTTTTAGAGAAGAACTGTGCATAGTCACAGTAGTCACCGGTGAGTGAATGCGTAGTAACATCATTCCATCTTGCGCCCATATCTCGTTTACACATTTCCCAACGGAATTCGGCAGTCATTCGCATAATTGCCTTATCAAGATTATCCTGATAAAAAGCCGATATGAACATTCTTGCAGGAGTGCGTCTGTTAAGACCTTCGATTTCCTGCCACATAACGCCTCTTGTTCCAACATTTGGCATAAGTATAAATTCAGGTCTGATATCATACCGAATCATCTCTTTTACGCCGATTTTGGTATCCTCAAAAACCGCTTCATGGTAAAAAGCGGAGTAGTCGATACTGTTAATCTTATCAAGAGCATCAAGAAGTGCTGTTGGTTTTAAGAGCAAATCGTTAACCGAACGAAGCATTGTGCTCTCGAGAAGAATCGGACAGAAAGTAAATAAGCGGCCGGTTGTCATTTTGTTAACACTTGCGAACATATTATTAAGTTCGTAGTTGACCTTTTCCTTTCCGTTATTTAGCATTTCGCCTTCGGCAGTTTTGTCTATTTTTCCTTCGCGAACAAGATTTCTGACATATTGCACATAGTCAACTTCGAATTCGTTGCGGCTTGGTATTTTTTCGCCGCGATATATGGCTTGGAACCACTCTAAAATAGTATACACACCCTGTTCCTTGTGTCCATGATAGTTCTCGGCAAGCTTGTACAGCATAATGGAATTCTCATTGCCACAGGTATCGGTGTCGACAAAACCGAAGTTTAAGAACATTTTTATAATAGTAGGTATATCTTCTCGTGACAGTGCTGCCTGCATTGCGGCCGCATAGATGATATTGAACAACTGTGTTATTTTTTTTCTTAATCCTGAGGCTTCCGGATCTGATGAGTCCTTATCCGGCAGCGCCTTGAAATCTTCAAGAGTCTTTTTGAAATCAGCGGCGATTTCATGTTCGACTGAAGCAAATTCTAATATCTCACCAAGAGAGTTAGAGAGTTTGGCCTGCATAATTGCAGTATCCACATCGCCCTGAACGGCAGAGGTTGTGACAACGGATGTGGATTTGAGCCTGATTGCACGTGAATCTACAAATTTGCCACTGACATATCCAAGGGATTTGGCCTTTTCTGCCATTGTAGTAAGCAGGTTTGAAATAGAGGCAGTATCGCCACCGTTAGCCTGCGTACGAAGGAAGAGGTCACTATACAGGTCATAAAAGTCTATATAATCCTCATTTAACAGATAATGCGCAAGTGTCTGCCGTATGTCTTCCATATCGTTAATTAAGGAAACAACGGTAGAGAGATCCTTGCAGCTTTTATCAAGATATCCGTATGTAAAAGTCGCTGACACTGTAGTATTTAAGGTGTTCATGACTTTTTTCATATCGTTATAGTAGCCGTTCATCCAGAAATCCAGTTTGTCATCGGAAGACAGTAAATCCAATTCCTCGGAGAATGGAAGAGCCTTTGGGGTAAAATGCAGAATTTTACACATTGTCTGATATCTTGTCTTTGAAGATAATACGTACTGGTGAAGTTCTTTTAAAGCCCGGATATTTTCGGAATATGCATCAAAGAAATCGCAAATATGCGCATTCATGGAATTCAAGAGGAACTTTCTAAGATCTTCTTTTTCTTCTAAAAGCTTAAGAAGTTCATCAGTGTTTTCAATCTGATAGGGTATCAGAACGGTGTCAGACTCGGCCTGATATGTACACAGATGGGACTCGCGTGTAATTCCGAAGATTCCAACAACATCACCTTTACCAAGTGAAAGATAGTGGTTGCCAAATTGAGCTGCTACTGAGCCTTCTGCAATGACATATATACTTTTGTTGGCAGAGCCTGCCTCACAAATTATCTGATCCTGTCTGACTGTCAGCATATTTCCCCCTCATGAATGTAAATATAACTGTGTGTAATAAGCATTATATCATATAATTATAATGCAAAAAATAAGAAAATATGATAAAATGAACTACTGATAAACTATGGAGGGACTATATGCTTACTGAGACCATGACTGCAGCTGAGGTACTAAAAATGTACCGTGATGATGTTAATAAACTGGCCGGCTATCTTGACTGGCTTGAAAGTAAGAGTGGAAAGACTGTATCGAGTGTATATTCGGGGGATGGCCTTGCGGAGCATTCGGTTGCTTTTCCTGTGTACGAGGGTACACTTATGAGTTTTATTAAGGATGTTGATAAGACTGTTTTTATTGATCGTAATTACAGATATGTATATACAAGGAACAGACTTAAAAATCATGAGGATGAACTTAGATTTATAGATAATGCAACGATTCTTCAGATGGATCAGCTTGCAGGAATAATGTCTAATTATGTTATCGGCGGACGTACAAGAGGACGTATGTGGAGTGAGGGAATGGACGCCGGTATTTTTTATCATATTGTTAAGAAATCAAAGGAACTGGTTGATTTTTGGACTAATGCGGAAGTTGCAACAAAATAGGAGGCCGATGTGAGTAATAAGACTGATTACAAAAAGCAGCTGATACTTGAAAAAGCAGCAGAGATATTTGCAGCCAAGGGTTATCGCGATGTAACAATGAAGGACATTGTTGAGGCATGTGAGATAAGCCGTGGTGGTTTGTATTTATATTATGATTCTACAGAATCTATTTTTCTTGATGTTATTAAGGCTTCAGAGGACGCGGAAGAGGCTTGTGGGAAGAGCATAGTTGAGAGTCTGACCGAAGCCAGCAGTGCTGAACTGCTTCTGTGGTTTCTTAAGGAACAGAAGAAGGAGATTCTTAAAAGGAAAACAAGCCTTAGCGTGGCTATATATGAATATGCATTCTATTGCAGACAGGAGCTTCACAACAGCAGTATTAAGCAAAGATTTGAATCTGCTACAAAGGTACTTGAGAAGATTCTTGCCCGCGGAAGCGAGACAGGAGAGTTCCTGTGTGATGACCCAAGTGGAATGGCATCCAATATGATGTATGCCATTGAGGGCCTTAAGATTTGTGCCCGTACTATGGGAATAAGTGAGAATAAAGTTGATAAAGAACTTGTCTATATGATGAGACAGTTCATGGAAGTGGAGGATTAATTAACAATGAGTGACGTCAAACGTATTTACGTCGAAAAAAAGGGCGCATATGCTGTAAAGGCTATTGAGCTTAAGGAAGAAATTGAAAGCTATTTGAGTATTTCAGGTGTAACAAATGTCAGAGAACTAATTCGTTATGATGTTGAAGGTCTTGATGATGCAACTTTTTCTTCTGCATGCAGAATGATTTTTAGTGAACCGCCGGTTGATTTATTATATCAGGAGACATTTCCGCTTTCTCCGTCTGAGAAAGCATTCAGCGTTGAGTTCCTTCCGGGACAGTTTGACCAGAGGGCAGACTCAGCAGTTCAGTGTGTAAGATTCCTTAATGAGGAAGCAAAGCCAATCATTAAAACAGCTGTTACATATGTAATTGATGGCAATATCTCAGATGAGGATATTGATAAAATCAAAGCATATTGTATCAATCCTGTAGATTCCAGAGAATCAGATTCAAATAAACCGGATACTCTTGTCACAGAGTATGATGAGCCGGCAGATGTAATTACATTTGATGGTTTTAAGGATATGGAAGAGAGTGCTCTTAAAGAGCTCTACGGAAGTCTGGGACTTGCTATGACCTTTAATGATTTCCTTCATATTCAGAAGTATTTCCATGACGATGAGAATCGTGACCCATCAATGACAGAAATCAGAGTTCTTGATACCTACTGGTCAGATCACTGCCGTCATACAACCTTCTCGACAGAACTTAAGGATGTTACTTTTGACGAAGGATATTACAGAGAACCAATCGAGACAACATATCAGAGCTACCTTGATACAATGGAAGATATGTATAAGGGAAGAGATGATAAATTCGTATGTCTCATGGATATAGCACTTATGGGTATGAAGAAGCTTCGTGCAGCCGGCAAACTCGAAGATATGGAAGTATCTGATGAGATTAACGCCTGCTCAATTATTGTACCTGTTGAGATGGACTATGGAAATGGTCCTGTTACAGAAGAGTGGCTTGTTTTCTTCAAAAATGAGACACATAATCACCCAACTGAGATTGAGCCTTTCGGTGGTGCTGCAACATGCCTTGGTGGTGCCATTCGTGATCCGCTCTCAGGACGTGGATATGTATACCAGGCAATGCGTGTAACAGGCGCAGCAGATCCTACGGTTCCTGTATCAGCGACACTTAAGGGTAAGCTGTCACAGAAGAAACTTGTAACCGGTGCAGCAGCCGGATATTCATCATATGGTAACCAGATTGGCCTTGCAACAGGATATGTTAAGGAAGTATACCATCCTAATTATGTTGCAAAGCGTATGGAGATTGGTGCCGTAATGGGTGCAGCTCCAAGACGTTGTGTTATAAGAGAGAATTCTGATCCGGGAGATATTATTATTCTTCTTGGTGGACAGACCGGCCGTGATGGTTGTGGTGGTGCAACAGGTTCTTCAAAGGTTCATACAGAGGCTTCAATCGAGACTTGTGGAGCTGAGGTTCAGAAGGGTAATGCACCTACAGAGCGTAAGATTCAGAGACTTTTCCGTAGAGAAGAGGTTGCTAAGATAATTAAAAAGTGTAATGACTTTGGTGCAGGTGGTGTTTCGGTTGCTATCGGAGAACTTGCGGATGGTCTTACAGTTGACCTTGATAAGGTTCCTAAGAAGTATGCAGGTCTTGACGGAACAGAGCTTGCTATCTCTGAAAGCCAGGAAAGAATGGCTGTTGTTGTGGATCCTTCAGATGTAGATAAGTTCCTTGCATTTGCAGAGGAAGAAAATCTTGAGGCAACAGTAGTTGCTACAGTAACTAAGGAGCCTAGACTTGTTTTATCATGGAGAGGAAAAGAAATAGTTAATCTTAAGAGAGCTTTCCTTGATACAAACGGAGCACACCAGGAAACAACTGTTGAGGTTCAGATACCATCTGAAGAATATAATCCGCTTCGTAAGGTCGCTGTTAAAAAGGTTGCTGATGCAATTGAAGCGGGTGATGCAAAAGCAGCGTGGCTTGATAATCTTGCAGATCTTAATGTGTGTTCACAGAAGGGTCTTGTTGAGAGATTTGATGCATCAATTGGTGCGGGAAGTGTATATATGCCATATGGTGGTAAGACACAGCTCACAGAGACTCAGACTATGGTTGCAAAGCTTCCTGTTCTTAAGGGTAAAACAGATACAGTTACAATGATGAGTTACGGTTTTGATCCATATGTATCAAGCTGGAGCCCATATCATGGAGCAATATATGCTATTACAGAGTCAATGGCAAGAATTGTTGCTTCAGGTGGTAACCATAAGAATATTAGATTTACCTTCCAGGAATATTTCAAGAGAATGACTGATGATCCAACACGTTGGGGACAGCCTTTCTCAGCACTTCTTGGTGCTTTCGATGCACAGGTTGGATTTGGTCTTCCTTCGATTGGTGGTAAGGACAGTATGTCAGGTACTTTCAATGATATTGATGTACCTCCGACTCTTGTATCCTTTGCTGTTGATGTAGCTAAGGGCGCAGATATTATTACTCCTGAACTTAAGGGTGATGGTAACAAGTTAGTTAAGTTTGAGATTGAAACAGATGAATATGATATTCCTGTATATGAGAAGGTTCAGGAGCTTTATTCGGGTATTTCGAAGCTTATTACAGATGGAATAATTGTATCCGCATATGCACTTGATCAGTATGGTATTGCTGCAGCAGTTTCAAAGATGGCTTTTGGTAATAAGCTTGGTGTAGAATTCGAGGATGAGATTGAACTTGAAGAGTTATTCAAGGGCGGCATGGGAGATATTATTGCCGAGGTTGATAAGGATAGATTCAGTGAACTTGGTATTGAATTTACCGAAGTTGGTACTGTAAGAGATAATGGTATTATCAAGGTTGCCGGTGCAGAGATTACTGTTGATGAGGCAATTGCCGTATGGACTAAAACACTTGACAAGGTATTCCCATATAAGGCTTCAAAGGATACAACTCCTGTTGATATGCCACTTTTTGATGCTAAGGGTGATATCTACATTTGCAAGAATAAGATTGCTAAGCCTAACGTATTTATTCCTGTATTCCCGGGAACAAACTGTGAGTATGATTCACGTAAGGCCTTCGAGCGTGCAGGTGCCAATGTACAAACAATTGTATTTAAGAATATGACAGCCGGTCAGATTCGTGATTCCTTTGCAGAATATGTTAAGGCTATTGATGAATCTCAGATTATTATGTTCCCAGGTGGTTTCTCAGCCGGTGATGAGCCGGATGGTAGTGCCAAGTTCTTTGCAGCAGCCTTCCAGAATGAAGCTATGAAGGAAGCTGTTATGAGACTGCTTAATGAGCGTGATGGTCTTGCACTTGGTTTCTGTAATGGTTTCCAGGCATTAATTAAGCTTGGTCTTGTTCCAAACGGACAGATTACAGGACAGGATGAGAACTCACCAACACTTACATTTAATACAGTTAACAGACACATCTCTAAGATGGTTTACACAAAGGTTGTATCTAACAAGTCTCCATGGCTTGCCGGTGCAGAACTTGGTGGTGTATATGTTAATCCTGCATCACATGGTGAGGGTCGTTTTGTTGCTCCTAAGGAGTGGCTTGATAAGCTTATCGCTAACGGACAGGTAGCTACTGTATATTCAGATCAGGCAGGTAATGTGTCAATGGATGAAGAGTACAATATTAACGGCTCATATATGTCTATTGAGGGTATTACATCTGTGGATGGTCGTGTACTTGGAAAGATGGCTCATTCAGAGCGTCGTGATGATGGCGTTGCTATCAATATCTATGGTGAGCAGGACCTTAAGATCTTCGAGAGCGGTGTTAAATATTTCCTGTAAGCGTAGATTTCCTGTAAGTATAGGTTGAGCAAGGACCCAGATACGTGGTTTTTAGTAAGGTACAGATACGTGGTGTTGAGTAAGGCACAGCAAGGGCGCAGATACGTGGTTTTGTTTATCAAATAATCTAATGATTTTGTCTCTGGGGCAATGGCCCCAGAGATATCTTATTTATTTCGTGTTATCCCGGTCGGGATGGATATTTTCAGTTTTTTAACTTATTTTTTGTTTTGTTATTTGTTTTTTGCTTTGTATTTTGTATTTTGTTTTGGCATTTTTGCTTTGTATTTTGTTTTGCATTTTGTTTTGCCTTTGTTTTGCTTTTTGTATTTTTGTATAAGAACTCAGGGGAGTAGGCGTTTAATACATATAATAAGCAAGCGCTGATGTCAGGGAGTGTATAAGAGCTTAGGGGAGTGGGCGTTTAATACATACCCATGCAAGCCACCGTAGCCAGGGAGTGTATAAGAGCCTAGGGGGGTGGGCGTTTAATACATACTCAAGCAAGCCAGCGCAGCTAGATAGTGTATAAGAGCCTAGGGGTATAGGAGGTTTATGCATACAAAAGGTATAAATCATTGGTTGTAGCATCAGTTTATCAATATAGGAGGAATTGGATGAATAAAAAGAGAGAGATTGTAAGTATTTTTGGGGGAAGTGCCGTTATAGAAGCATTAAAAAGGAGAATAAAGGAGCTTGAAAAAGTAGTAGAAAGAAGCAATCAGGTTGAAAATGCTGGTGTACAAGGTAGATTACGCGTTAGAAAAGTCAAGGAGTCATTTCAATACTATCATGTTAAGGAAAAGTGCGACAGTAAGGGTGAATATATCAAGAAATCGGAGCGTTCGCTTGCGACAAAGCTTGCTTATAAACAATACTATAGTACAATTGGAAAAGTGGCTAAAAAGGAACTCAACCAGTTAAATTACATATTGAGTATATACAATCCCAATATGCTTATTGAAACTTATAATAATATGCATGAAGGAAGGAAAACGTTAATTAAGCCGGTTGAGATGGACAATAGAGACTACGCTGATATGTGGCAAGCTATGACATATGATAGGAAGCCAATAGATTTGAATCGGGCTGTTCAGCAAACAATAAAAGGGGAAATAGTTAGGTCGAAGTCAGAGGCGCTTATAGCCGACACACTGTATGCTATGGGAATACCATATCATTATGAAATGCCGCTGTATCTTGAAGGAATTGGTGTGATTTACCCGGATTTTACTGTATTAAATATAGAAAAAAGAAAAGTCTTTTATTTGGAGCATTTGGGGATGATTGATGAAAGAGGTTACTTGAGAGATGCAGTTGAAAGGCTAGATGGGTATGAGAAGAATGAAATATATCCCGGTGAAAGTCTACTACTAACATATGAAACGGAAAAGCGTCCACTTAAACGTGATGAATTGAAGAAGATGCTGGGCCATTATCTTCAATGAAAAGCCTCCATAAAAGAAAAGCCTCTTCATTGAAAACAACAAGTATAATACCGCTGAGTTATTGCGGAGTGGTATTAGCTAAGGAAGTGTTTAATATTATTTTTATACGGATTATGCTATAATTTGAGGTGATCTTCCATTAAAGGTGTGGAAATTACAAGGTACTGATGTAGTATATTACAGGAATGATATAGTATACTACAGGACGGATGTAGTATATTACAGAATTGATGGATTACATATGTTATGCTTGGCTTGGTGGAAGAATATATGAATGAAATCAGTGATCTAGATGCTAAAAGGAATATATGGAGGATTGCAGTCATAGTGCACATTATGACAGGCCGGATGAATTTTAAGAAACAACTTATTTCGTTACAAAATTCAATGTAGATTTAATTAGTAAGGAGAAGTATACAGGTGGAGAATGGAAAACAACTTGGCATTAAAAAGGTTTCCTTGGGAAGTACAGGGATTATAACACCTCAGAATGCATTTGGTGCATTGCCGGTGCAGAGAGCTTCATATGATGAGGCTGTAAAAATCCTAAGAAGAGCTTATGAGGGCGGAATGACTTTCTTTGATACGGCAAGGGCATATAGTAACAGTGAAGAGAAGATTGGTCTTGCATTCGGTAGTATGTGGCCTGAGATGCGTGATAAAATATATATTGCGACTAAGACCATGGCAACAACACCGGAAGGGTTTAGACAGCAGTTGGATGAAAGCCTGAGTCTGCTTAAGACAGATTATATTGATATTTACCAATTTCATTGTGTTAATGAGTGCTATAGGCCAGGTGATGGAACCGGTATGTATGAGTGTATGCTTGAGGCAAAGGATCAGGGAAAAATCAGACATATTGGTGTAACTGCCCATAAGATTGAAATTGCATTTGAGTGTGTTAATTCCGGACTTTATGAGACTATTCAGTATCCGTTCAGTTATCTTGCTTCTGACCGGGAGAAGGAGCTTGTTAAGCTTGCTAAGGAGAAGAATGTAGGATTCATTGCAATGAAGGGGCTTGCCGGTGGCTTGATTAATAATTCGAAGGCAGCTATGGCATTTATCTCGCAGTTTGACAATGTTGTTCCAATTTGGGGAATACAGAAGATGAGCGAGTTGGATGAATGGCTTGACTATATGGATAATCCGCCTGCTTTTTCTGAGGATATGCAAGCGTTTATAAAAAAGGAACAGGCAGAGCTTATGGGCGAGTTCTGCAGAGGATGTGGATATTGTATGCCATGTCCTAAGGGGATAATGATTAACCAGTGTGCCAGGATGTCGCTTATGCTTAGGAGGGCACCGTCTAAGAACTGGTTAAATGAGCAGATGCAACAGGAAATGAATAAGATAAATGATTGTATTAATTGTGGAAGCTGTATGTCAAAGTGTCCGTATGAACTTAATACTCCGGAGCTGCTGCGTAAAAATTATGCGGACTATCAGAATGTATTAGCAGGAAAGGTTATGGTGGAATAAATGGGAATGACGACAACAAGTATTACAATACCGGCGTTCATAAAGATAGAAAAAGGAGCTTTGTCAGAAATTGGCAGCTACCTGAAGGAGAATGGGTTGACTAAGGTTGCACTTTTCTTTGGTGATAATCTGACAGATATGTTTGGGGAACGTGTTCTTAAGTCGCTTGAGGCAAATGATGTTGAGGTTTTGATGAATATGGAGCCTGATTCGAGCAATATTGAAGATATAACAGACCTTGCTTTTTCTATGCCTAATGAGACGCAGGCTGTTATAGGTATAGGTGGTGGAAAGGTTATAGATACTGCCAAATACTGTGGCTTCTTGCGTAAGATTGCTTATATAAGTGTTCCGACATCAACCTCCAATGATGGTTTTTCGAGTGCAAGTGCGTCACTTCTTATTAAGGGAAAAAGAAAATCAGTGCCTGCTAAAATGGCATTTGGAATAATTGCAGATACAGATGTTATTAAAAGTGCACCGCTTCGTTTCTTACATGCAGGTATAGGGGATATGGTGTGTAAGATTACAGCGAATTATGACTGGCAGTTTGAGGCTGATAATGGTTATGCCACGACTAATGATGTAGCAATAATGGTTGCAAAAAAGTCGATTAACAGTATAGCCAGAATTCAGTTTGATTCAATAACTGATGAATGGTTTATGAAGGAATTGCTTAATTCGCTGGCTATGTGTGGAATTGCTAATGAAATAGCAGGAAGTTCAGCCCCGACAAGCGGTAGTGAGCATCTGATCAGCCACGCGATAGACCAGTATGGCAAAAAGCCGACAATTCATGGATTGCAGGTTGGTATTGCAACATATTTGATGAGTATTGTTCAGGATCATCGTCAGGATAGAGTGCGTGACTTTTTAACGAGGACCGGTTTCTTTGATTTTGTGGCAACTTTGGACCTAGATGTTCAGGATTATATTGATGCTATTGATAAGGCACCGGCAATAAAGCCGTTCAGACATACTTATCTTCATGAAGAGCAGTACAGAGAGAAGGCTAAGGAAGTGCTCTTTAATGATGATATTTTGAAAAAAATATTTAAACTGTAGTATTAGTATGCAAAATGTATCTCTTACTAAATGCTATTTATAAAAAATATGATGGCAATGGAGTAGTAAATGGAAAACAGATTAACTAAGGAAGAAATGCAGAGGAAAATTGTATATCTAAATGCAATTATGGCAGCGCTTGTTATATGGATTCATACTTATAACATTGAAATATACGGTATTAGGCCGGATTCGCTGTTTAATGGAGTTGTGTATCATTTTGAAGAATATCTCCATAGATTTGAAGAGTTTTGCGTACCATTTTTCTTTATGCTATCAGCATATCTTTTTTTTGTTAATTATGAATTAACCATAGAGACGATAAAAAGAAAGTATGTGAGCAGATTTAAGAGTCTGTTTATTCCATACCTGATTTGGAATCTGGTGGGCTTTATTTATTTTGCATTTATGACACATTTTCCGCCGATTGCCTCCAGGATGAATATGGAACCGGTTAAGCTGTCGCCGTTAACATATTTATATTCATTGTGGAATGTGGATTATAATGGCTCTCTGTGGTATCTACGTAATCTGATTATTTTTGTGATACTTTCGCCTCTTATATATTTATTGGTGAAAAACAGAGGCAGGCTGTATATTGGAGTAATAACCTTATTTTTGGTGGCCTTATACATATTTTTGCCGACTACGCCTTATCTGTTTGATCGGTATGACAGATGCATATACTATCTGATTGGTGCATATATTGCAGTGAATCATAAGGATATTATATACAGGAAAAATGAAAAGCTTGGCTTTGGGCTTCTTGCAGCATGTATGTTGCTAAATTGTTATGTTACAGCAAATGAGCCCTTGAATTTTATGCGAATAACATTAACAATATTTGCAGTTTGGTTGTTGCCAATGGACAGACTTATGGCAAAGGAACCTAAATGGTTTTTGCAGATTTCGTTCTTTGGTTATTGTATACATACTTTTATACTTGAGGTATTTGAAAAGCTGTGGCTGCTTGTATGGGGCTATAGTGCGCTGGCAGCTATTCTTGATTATATAATAGCACCGATTGTTACAATGGGATTGATTGTACTGATAGCCGGTTTTGTTAAGAAAATAATGCCAAAGACATGGAAGGTAATAACCGGCGCAAGGGGATAATTATATTATGATTAAATTATATGAAAAAGACAGTTATTTAACAGAAAACGAGACGAGAGTAACCTCATGTACAGAAGTGGAAGGAGAATATTACATAACCCTTAGGGAGAGTGTATTTTTTCCTGAAGAAGGTGGGCAGAATGCAGATACCGGAAGCATATATATTATGCCGGGATTACTTGAGACTGCTGATGACCAATATAACGCGATACGACTTCTTGATGGTAAATTATATAAAGCACTTGATAAGAATATTAAAGAAATACTGGATAATAAGGGGATTGCAGAGGCAATAGGTGAAGATGAAAGGGAAATTGTTGTATATAAAGTGGGGGCTGCCATAGAGGCCGGAAGCGCAGTCAAGTGTGAACTCGATTATGCTTTTCGATATGACAGGATGCAGAATCATTCAGGTGAACATATACTAACGGGTGTTATTCACAATAATTATGGATTTGATAATGTTGGCTTTCATCTTAGTGATGACAACTATGTAACCCTGGATATTAACGGATTGCTTACCTATGATCAGGTTATGGCTATGGAGAAGGAAGCTAATCGCATAATATATGCCAACATGCCCATAACGGACACTTATCCGGACGGAGAGGAATTACAGGAGCTTAATTATAGGAGCAAAATAGAGATTGATGGACAGGTACGACTTATCACAATTGCGGACGAAAAAGAAACTGTTGATATATGTGCCTGCTGTGCTCCGCACGTAAAAAGAACCGGTGAGGTCGGAATTATTAAGGTTATCAGCGTTATCAACTGGAAGGGTGGAGTGAGAATATCAATGCTTGCCGGAAGAAGGGCGCTTGAATTTATTAATTCTGAACATGAAATAATTAAGGGGCTTACAGGTATACTTACAACATCTTCTGATAATATACAGGAATTGGTCAAGGCTCATATAGATGAGATAGGAATGTTGAAGGGAAAGCTTGCTACGGCTTTGGAAGAAAATATTATTGCACAGATTAACAGTGAATTACCCGTAGGAGTGCAGGACATTGGTGTGATTGGTGAGGAAATAATATCAGATAAGGGACCTGTTGTAGAAGGAAATTATATTAAATTCGTTAGCCCTGATTTCCCTGCTAATTCAATGAAAAATATTTATAATTATATGTTGTCTCTATATAAGGGTTATGTTGCTGTTATGTCCGGGGATGATGAGAATGGATATAGATACTTTGGTGGAAGTGCACTGAAGGATTCAAGAGAACTTGCAGCAGCGCTTAGAGAGAGGTTTGATGCTAAGGGTGGCGGTAAAGCAGATATGGTGCAGGGACAGATTAAGGCCTCGTCAAAGGAGATTGAAGCGGTAATAGTGGAGTTATAGTGAGGCAGCAGTAGGAGAATTGCAGGGGCATTGTAAGGTTGTAGTAGGAGAATTGCAGGGGCATTGTAAGGTTGCGGTAGGATGAATAAGATCAATTATAATAAGGAAATGTGGAAAATAATTGAACAATGTAAGGACAGTAAAGAGGAAAAAAGGCTTCTTCTACATGCCTGTTGTGCACCGTGTAGCAGTACCTGCATGGAAAGGGTCAGAAACTATTTCAATACAACTGTGTATTTCTTTAATCCTAATATAACAAATGAAGAGGAGTATGATAAAAGAGCAGACGAATTAAAGAGGCTTATTGATATATATAATACAAACGAATATATTGAAAAAATGGCGAAAATAGGAAAATCTGTGATAGATGGTGACACAAAAGCAATCCCCAATACCGATAGCGAAGCATATGCCGTGAATACAGAAGATGGATTGCTTGAATGCGCAAGCAGGGGGAGGATTGAACTTATTGTTGATAAATATAACCCCAGTTATTTTATTCAGATTGCAAAGGGTTATGAGGATTGCCCCGAGAGAGGGGAGAGGTGTGCCAGGTGCTTTGAATTAAGACTCAAGCAGAGTGCAAAGGTGGCAAGAGACTGTGGATTTGACTATTTTACGACGACACTTACATTAAGTCCTCTTAAGGATGAGCAGCTTTTGAACAGCATTGGATATAGAGTTGCTGAGGAAATCGGTGGAGTTAAGTGGCTTCCCAGTGACTTTAAAAAGGAAGGCGGATATTTAAGAAGTATAGAACTATCAAAAGAGTTTAATCTGTACAGGCAGGATTACTGTGGCTGTGTGTATTCTAAGAATCAGAGAGAGCGTGAAAGGGCAGAGATGTCATGACTTAATCCGATGAATTATTATGAATGTGTACAGGTTTATATGGACTTGCAGGAGTAAGTGGAAATATTGTAGTTATAAGTAGGCGGAAACACTTGAATTTAGTGGCATTCCGTCTTTTTTTATGCTAAAATACAAGATGTATGTGTATTTTGTATGGTGATACACAACTAGTAGAGAAAAAGGCGATTTAGGAGAGATATGAAAAGTATACTTGAATTGATTTCAGAAGAGGTTAAAAAGGCATTTGTAGATGCGGGATATGATGAGAAGCTTGGAAATGTAACAGTTTCTAATCGACCGGATTTGTGCGAGTATCAGTGCAATGGTGCAATGGCCGGAGCAAAGTTATATCATAAGGCACCGATTATGATTGCAGGTGAGATTGCTGAAAGACTTGCAGGCAGTGCTGTTTTTGAAAAGGTTGAGGCAGTTAATCCGGGTTTCCTTAATATTAATATTAAATCTCAGTGGCTTGGTGAATATGTTGACGAGATGATGAAGGACGAGTCCAAGAAATTCGGACTGGTTGTGCCGGATAAGAAGATGGTTATGGTTGATTACGGTGGACCTAATGTGGCTAAGCCTCTTCATGTTGGGCATTTAAGAAGTGCTGTTATCGGTGAGAGTATTAAGAGAATTTGCCGCTATATGGGGCATGAGACTATAGGAGATATTCACCTGGGTGACTGGGGACTCCAGATGGGTCTTGTTATTACGGAACTTAAGGAAAGAAAGCCTGAACTTCCATATTTTGACGAGAATTATGAGGGTGAGTATCCGGCTGAAGCACCATTTACTATTTCGGAACTTGAGGAAATATATCCTACAGCTTCAGGAAAGAGTAAGGCTGATGAGGAATATAAGGCTAAAGCAATGGATGCAACATATAAGCTTCAGTCAGGAGTTCGCGGATATCGTGCTCTGTGGGATCATATAATTGCTGTATCCGTAAGTGATTTGAAGCGTAATTATGCTAATCTTAATGTTGATTTCGACCTTTGGAAGGGCGAAAGTGATGTTCATGATATTATTCCGGGAATGGTTCAGTATATGAAGGATGGCGGATATGCATATCTTTCTGACGGAGCTTTGGTTGTTGATGTCAAAGAAGAGACAGATACTAAGGAAATGCCACCATGCATGATTCTTAAAAGTGATGGGGCATCTCTGTATAATACAACAGATCTTGCGACAATAATGGATCGTATGAAGACATATCACCCAGATAAGATTGTTTATCTTACAGATAAGCGTCAGGATTTATATTTTGAACAGGTATTCAGATGTGCCAAGAAAACAAAACTGGTTGATGAGACCACTGAGCTTGTTCATATCGGTTTTGGAACAGTTAACGGTAAGGATGGTAAGCCGTTTAAGACACGTGATGGCGGAGTTATGCGACTTGAATATCTTATCTCGGATATTAATGAGAGAATGCTTAGTAAGATTACCGAGAATAGAGAGATGGATGCTAAAGAGGCTGAGCAAATCAGTAAGATTGTTGGACTTGCTGCAATCAAATATGGTGATTTGTCTAACCAGGCAGCTAAGGATTATATATTTGATGTAGATAAGTTTACATCAAGCGAAGGCAATACAGGTCCGTATATCCTCTATACAATTGTCAGAATCAAGTCAATCCTTAACAAATATGTTGAACAGGGGGGTGAACTTTCAAATCTGGCAATTCAGACACCTGACAGTGAATCAGGAAAGGCGCTTTTACGTGAACTTGCGGGCTTTGCACCTGTAATTCAGTCCGCATTTGATGAGGTTGCACCTCATAAGATATGTGCATATATTTATGGACTTGCCAATGCATTTAACAGCTTCTACCATGATACAAGAATTCTTGTAGAAGAGGATGAGAATAAGAAGAAGGGATATATATCTGTATTGGTATTATGCCGAGATATTCTTGAGACATGTATCGATCTTCTTGGTTTTGAAGCGCCCGAGAAAATGTAGAAGACATTGTTATTTTTAATTTGTTTTCCGTTGATTATCCAATGAATAAGGGGGAGGAATAAAATATATGATTTTTAAGTGTAAAAATTGTGGTGGAAACATTCTGTACAATCCGGAAAAAGGGACAATGTGTTGCCCTCATTGTGAGAGCCTTGAAAGTGAGGACAAGCTTGTTAGTACCGAGTATATGGTTAGCTGTGCAAACTGTGGTGCACCTATGGATGGGGCCATTAAGCAGTTTACATCTGCGACCAAGTGCCTGAACTGTGGAACCTATGTGATTCTTGACGAAAGAGTTGAGGGAGATTTGAGACCTGAATTTGTTTTACCCTTCAGAATTAGTAGGAATAAAGCAATTGATCTGTTAAGAGATGAATTTGGCAAGAGAATTTTCACTCCGAGCGCATTTCTTAATAAGGCTTCAGTAGATAAAATAGAGGGAAGTTACATACCGTTTTTTATGTATGATTATGATACTTATTCAAGATATCAGGGCGTTGGTACAAAGGTTCGCACATGGACATCGGGTGGATACGAATATACAGAGACCTCATATTATGATATTTACAGAGAGATGAAGGCTGATTTTGACATGGTTCCGGTTGATGCATCGGATGCCATGGAGGATGGACTTATGGATTTGCTTGAGCCTTTCAATTATGCGGGACTAGAGCAGTTCAATGAAAAATATATGTCCGGATTTATGGGCGAGATGTATAACCAGCCTGAAGAGGCACTTGCACCTCGTGCCATAGATAAAATAGCAAAAGCAGTTGATGGACTTCTTAATGGAAGTATTTCCGGATATTCAACTGTTACAAAGGTTAATAAAAATACAGACTTAAAAAAGAAAAATGTTCATTATGCGCTTCTTCCTGTATGGGAATATGTTTTCAGCTTCCGAGGCGTAGATTACAAATTCCATGTTAATGGTGAAACAGGAAAGGTGGTAGGCCGTACACCGGTTGATAAGCAGAAGGTTGTTGCTTTCAGTGGAACGGTATTTGCACTTGTTTCTATTATCGGAATGGCTATTCGTTTTGCGATGGCATATTTGTAAGAGAAGTTAGTTAGGCGTTTGTAAAGAGAAGGAGCATATATGAAAAGATATTTTAAATATTTTATGATTCCATTCATAATTACAATAATAATTGTGGTTGTTTCACTTGGAATCGGAATTAGCGGGAAAATCAGAAATAGTGAGGAAAGATATAACACCAGCTGGGATAATACGGAGTGCGTATATGACTGGGCCGGAAAGATGACTGATAGTGAAATTGCTTCGCTTAATGACAGAATCATGTACTGGCAGGAAAAATGTCATGCAGATATTGTATGGATTACAATAGATGATGCGGAGTATGGTTATCTTAGTGCAGTTAAGGAATTTGGTGAGTGGTTTACTGAAGAGTATGGACTTGGTTACACCGGATCGAATACTGACTCGTTCGTTTTTGTAGATAACTGGAGTCGAGGCGGTGATGGTAAGATTCATACATGGATAACAACTACCGGTAGCAGAATTCGTAATAATCTTACAGATTCGGAGGTAGAGGAGATTCTTTATATACTGGATGAGATTCCGAGTGATGATTCGGATCCATATGTGCAGTATATGGAGATACTTGATAAGTGTGGAAAGCAAACCAGAGCTTATCATCCGCCATTTGCATGGTTCTATGCATTTATTGCAGGTATTATTGCAGCGGGCCTCTTTATTCTGTTTAACTGGAGAAGCAAGCTGGGAGATAATACAGTAACCAGTTCTACATATTTAGAGGGAGGCAAAGCGCAGTTCCCTGTATTACAGGATATATTTAACCATAAGACCGTTACCAAGCATAAGATAGAATCATCAAGCAGCGGTAGCGGCGGTGGTGGAGGTGGTGGCGGAAGCCATGGTGGTGGTGGCCACAGCCGATAAAAGATTATTGTGCCGACAGGCTCTGTATAGGGTCTGTCGGTTTTTGAAAGAGGTTATCAATGGATCAAAGTAAGATTAGGAACTTTTGTATTGTTGCTCATATTGACCATGGCAAAAGTACATTAGCGGACAGAATAATTGAGAAAACAGGACTGCTAACCGAGAGGGAAATGCAGGAGCAGGTTCTTGATAATATGGATATTGAGCGTGAACGTGGTATTACTATCAAGGCGCAGACGGTTAGAACCGTGTACAAGGCTAAGGATGGTGAGGAATATATTTTTAATCTCATTGATACGCCTGGGCATGTCGATTTTAATTATGAAGTAAGCCGTTCGCTGGCTGCATGTGATGGTGCGATACTTATTGTTGATGCGGCCCAGGGTATTGAAGCGCAGACTCTTGCGAATGTGTATCTGGCGCTTGACCATGATTTGGATGTTTTTCCTGTTATTAATAAAATTGACCTTCCGAGCGCTGAACCGCAAAGAGTGATCGAGGAAATCGAGGATGTAATCGGAATTGAGGCGCAGGATGCGCCACTTATTTCAGCCAAGAATGGTATTGGAATAGAGGAAGTGCTCGAACGAATTGTTGAGAGAGTTCCGGCACCGGATGGTGATCCTGACAGTCCGCTTAAGGCGCTCATTTTTGATTCTTTATATGATTCATATAAGGGTGTTATTATTTTCTGCAGAATAAGAGATGGCCGTGTTTCAAAAGGTACAAAAATTCGTATGATGGCAACCGGTGCTGAGGCCGAGGTTGTTGAGGTTGGTACATTTGGAGCAGGACAGTTTATTCCATGTGATGAGTTGTCTGCCGGAATGGTAGGTTATATTACAGCATCCATTAAAAATGTAGCGGATACTGCTGTAGGTGATACTGTTACGAATGCAGAAAAGCCCTGTGATGAACCACTTCCGGGATATAAAAAGGTTCAGTCAATGGTCTATTGCGGTATGTATCCTGCAGATGGTGCACACTATCCGGATTTGAGGGATGCGCTTGAGAAGCTTCAATTAAATGATGCATCACTTCATTATGAGCCGGAGACGTCGATAGCATTGGGATTTGGCTTTAGATGCGGCTTCCTGGGACTGCTTCATCTTGAAATTATACAGGAGAGACTCGAGAGAGAGTATAATCTGGATCTTGTTACAACTGCTCCCGGTGTTATATATCATGTATGGAAGACAGATGGAACTATGATAGAGCTGACTAATCCTTCAAATCTACCTGATCCGTCAGAGATTGAATATATGGAGGAACCGGTTGTATCAGCAGAGATTATGGTAAGCTCTGAGTATGTTGGAGCGATAATGCAGCTGTGTCAGGAGAGGCGTGGACGCCATATTGATATGGAATATACGACAAAGACCCGTGTTCTGCTTAAATATGAACTTCCGCTAAATGAGATAATATATGATTTCTTTGATGCTCTTAAGAGTCGTTCAAGGGGCTATGCTTCCTTTGATTATGAACTAAAGGGATATGAGAGAAGTGAACTTGTTAAACTCGATATATTAATTAACAGAGAAGAAGTTGATGCTCTCTCATTCATTGTACACAAGGACAGCGCCTATGAGCGTGGAAGAAAGATGTGCGAAAAGCTGAAGGATGAGATACCGAGGCATTTATTTGAGGTGCCTATTCAGGCAGCAGTCGGCGGTAAGATTATAGCCAGAGAGACTGTTAAAGCAATGCGTAAGGATGTTCTTGCAAAGTGTTACGGTGGTGATATAACCCGTAAGAAGAAGCTTTTAGAGAAGCAGAAGGAAGGTAAAAAGAGAATGAGGCAGATTGGAACTGTCACAGTGCCTCAGCAGGCATTTATGGCTGTTCTTAAGCTTGATACAGAATAAGCAGTTTGTGTTCGGGCTAATTGCTGATTGGATTCTGAATAGAAGATTTTTTGACGCCCGGTATTTCTACCGGGCGGTTGTTTTAGTATTTAACCTGAGTGAAATGATATATCTGCAGTGGGCTGTTTTGAATAATAGGAGCAATTATGATTTCCATTTATATACATATTCCTTTTTGCATAAAAAAATGCGCATATTGTGATTTTCTATCATTTCCGTCGAATGAAGACACGATAGAGAAGTATATAGACTGCTTGTGCAATGAGATAGAAGGAAGTGAAGCTACCGGTGAGGAGGTAGGAACCATTTTCTTTGGTGGGGGTACTCCTTCTATTTTGACCGTTAGGCAATTGAATAGAGTGATGGATAAAATTAAAGAAAGATTTAATTTAAATGGAAACTGTGAGGCAACATTAGAATGTAATCCGGGGACAGTATCTGAGGAAAAACTATCCGGATTTTACAAAGCTGGTATAAACAGATTGAGTATTGGCTTGCAGTCAGCGAATGATAATGAGTTAAAATACCTTGGGAGAATTCACACATTTAACCAGTTTCTTTTTACATATAATACTGCCAGAAAAGTGGGATTTAAGAATATAAATATTGATCTGATGAGTGCAGTTCCAGGCCAGACAACCGACTCATTTCGAGACACGTTGACCAGTGTGGTCGCACTCAATCCAGAACACCTGTCAGTTTATAGTCTTATAATAGAGGAAGGGACGAGATTTTACGATATATACGGGGATAGCGCCTGTAGAGACAGTCAATTCTCAGATGTCGTCAAACTGCCTGATGAAGACGCAGAGCGTGCTATGTATTATATGACTAAGGAGGTCCTTGACCGGTTCGGATACCATAGATATGAGATATCAAATTATGCCAAAGAGGGATATGAGTGCAGACACAACAAGGTGTACTGGACAGGTGGAGATTATGTTAGTTTTGGTATAGGAGCAGCATCTTTTTATAAAGGAATCAGATACAATAATATATCGGACGTTACGGAATATATGAAAATCTGGGACATCGAGGAGAGATTGGAAACTGAAAAAAACAGACCTGATTTTGAATGGGGAATCTGTAATAAAAAAACGCATGTTGATATTCATGAACTTTCTATAAATGAAAAAATGGAAGAGTATATGTTCGTTGGGCTGAGACTTGTGAAGGGAATTAATATCACGTGTTTTCAAAAAGTGTTTAAAAAGGACATAAGGGATGTTTATGGAAAGGTGATTGACCGATATATTGATATGGACTTAATGAAGCTTAATGGCGAGTGGCTAAGTCTGACTGAAAAGGGGATAGATGTCAGCAATGTTGTGCTTGCTGACTTTTTACTATAATTATTGGAAGAAGATCGAACAGAGGGAAAAGAGAATGATTGAGAGAATAGAAGAATTTGATGAAGAAATTATTGCAAATCCGCTTGTTTTTGAACAAAACAGGCTTAATGCCCATTCAGATGTTGTCCTGTATGCTTCTGAGGAAGAAAGGGATAACGGAATTACCAGCTTGAGGAAATGCCTTAATGGAATATGGAAGTTTGCCTATTCGCCTAACAGTGCGACCGCTTATGAAGATTTCTATAAAAAGGGATACGATATAACCGGTTGGGATGACATACCTGTACCGGCACATATTCAGCTGGAAGGCTATGATAAGCCACATTATACAAATACTTCATACCCGTGGGATGGAAGAGAATGGATAGTTCCCGGTGAGATTCCCAAGGATTTCAATCCGATAGCAAGTTACATTAAGGAGTTTGAAATACCTGAAGACTGGAAGGGGGCAGATGTAAGAATATCCTTTCAGGGAATTGAAAGTGGCTTTGCTTGCTGGCTAAATGGACATTATGTGGGATATTCGGAGGATTCCTTTGATCCTGCAGATTTTGATCTGACTCCATATCTTGAGGATGGAACTAACAGATTAGCAGTAAAGGTTTGGAAATGGACCGCTTCAAGCTGGTGCGAGGATCAGGATTTTTTTAGGTTCTCCGGCATTTTTAGAGATGTTTTTATATATCCGGTTAAGAGAATCCATTTAGAGAATATTAAGATTAATGCGAAGGTTGACAATGTTAAGGAAAAAAGAGGAGAGCTTTCACTTGAATTGTCTTGCAGTGGGGCCGGAAAGGCAGGGATAAGACTGTTTGATGCAAAATGCGGTATTATGCAGCCTTCAAAAGAATTGTGTAGTAGAAACATCCTTGTTGACAGGGACGTAGATATAAATGATGGCAAATTAGCTGTATTTTATGAAAAAATGACTGATCTTAAGCTATGGAGCGCTGAAACGGCAAATCTTTATGTTCTTGAGATTAAATTATATGATTCATATGGAAAGCTGACTGAACTTGTTACTCAGTTTGTCGGCTTTAGGAAATTCGAACTTAAAGACGGCTTGATGCTTCTAAATGGTAAGAGAATCGTTTTCAAGGGTGTAAATAGGCATGAATTTTCCTCGAAAAGTGGACGCGTGGTGACTTTTGATGAAATAGTAACAGATGTTACGATAATGAAAAGAAACAATATTAATGCCATAAGGACCAGTCATTATCCAAATAACAGTCACGTATATGATGATGGACATTGGATGCCGGGAATATACGGTTTGTGTGATGTGTTTGGACTTTATATGATTGCTGAAAATAATCTTGAATCACATGGCACTATGGAGGCATTTGAAAGGGGATATGCAGACAGAGAATATCTGGTGCCTGATAGTAAGGAAGAATGGCTTCCTATGTTGCTTGACAGGGTATGCAGCTGTTATGAGAGAGATAAAAACCATCCTTCAATACTCATATGGTCCGTGGGTAATGAGTCCTGTGGAGGAAGCGTACCATATAAAATGGCCAAGCTTTTTAGAGAAAAAGATCCAGAACGCCTTGTTCACTATGAGGGAGTATTCCATGACAGGACCTATCCTGAGACCTCTGATATGGAAAGTCAGATGTATACGAAGGTTGCTGATATTGAGAGCTTTCTTGATAAGAACAGTGAAAAGCCTTTTATTTGCTGCGAATATACGCACGCTATGGGTAATTCCTGTGGTGGAATGCAGCTGTATACAGAGCTTGCATATAGTAATCCGAGATATCAGGGTGGATTTATCTGGGATTTCGCAGATCAGTCACTGGTAAAAAGGGACAGGTATGGTGATATTTTCTATGCCTATGGCGGTGATTTTGGTGACAGGCCAACGGATGGTGAGTTCTCAGGTAATGGAATAGTATATGGTGATCGTGAGGAAAGCCCTAAAATGCAGGCAGTTAAGTACAATTACCAGAATATACTTGTCGAATTTGACGGTGAGAACATACATATAGAAAATCGCAACCTTTTTACCGGAACGGAAAAATATATATGCAGAGTTATTGCGGCTTCAGATGGAGTGAAGGCATTGGAGGAGGAAATAATTACTTCAGTTGCGCCACTTGAAAGAAGCGTTTGCAGACTTCCGGAGGTGATTCTTGATTATGTCAAAAAAGAAACGGCAAACGCTGAGGTTACACTAACGGTTGTCTTTGATTTGAAGGAAGATACTTTATGGGCACCGGCGGGGTATGAGGTTGCTTTTGGACAGAAGGTATATAAGAAAAGGTGTACCCAATATTCCTGTGAGAAACCGGTGAAATATATTAGAGGAAATAATAATATTGGCGTCATAGGCGAAGACTTCAGAGTGCTATTCGGACGTATGTCGGATGGAATGATTTCCTATGTATACAAAGATAGGGAGATGCTTAAGGATGTGCCGAGGCCTAACTTTTGGAGAGCACCTGTAAGTAATGATGATGGTAATATGATGGTAAGCAGATGCAGTCAATGGAAAATTGCCAGTCTTTATGCATCTACCAGACAGAATTCACGCTTTGAAGATACTCTGCCGGAGATTAAACTGCTAGAGAATTCAGTAGTTGCTATATATAATTTTGGACTTTCGACAACACCCCATTCTGAGGTAAAAGTGACATATGAGGTCTTTGGAGATGGAACGGTTGAAATGAAGATGGAATACGAACCGGTGCCCGGACTGACTGATATGCCTGAGTTTGGTATGCTTTTTAAGATGGATGCTGATTATGATAATCTTAAATGGTACGGACTTGGGCCGGAGGAGACCTATGCGGACAGATTGTCGGGAGCTAAGCTTGGAATTTATGATAAAAAAGTGGCAGATAATATGGCTGCTTATCTTGTTCCGCAGGAGTGTGGAAATAAATATGGAGTAAGGTGGGCACAAGTAACTGATGCTGAAGGGGCTGGACTTATTTTTGAAGGAGATGAATTGTCATTTTCGGCATTACCTTATACACCACATGAACTCGAAAACGCTAAGCATACATATGAGCTTCCACCTGTACACAATACAATAGTAAGAGTGGCGAAGGCTCAGCTTGGCGTGGGAGGTGATGATTCCTGGGGAGCGCCTGTTCTTTCACCGTATCATATTGATGTATCCGGTAAAGTGGAATTTGGTTTCAGATTTAGGGGAATTGGATAAAATCTTATGTAAAAACAAAGAAAATGATGCCGGGTGCGAAAAAACGCATAAAATCGTGAAAAAAGTGTTGACTTATAATTGTTAGTGACATAAAATAACATTTGCGTGTGTAACAAGACTGTCCGTGTCCGGCGTTGTAGCACACTTAACACGAAAAATTTGTTAGGAGGTAGAGATCTTGGCTAATATTAAATCCGCAAAGAAGAGAATTTTAGTATCAAATGCCAATGCTGAGCGTAATAAGGCTATTAAGTCTGGCGTTAAGACTGCAATTAAGAAGGTTTATGCAGCTATCGAGTCAGGCGACAAGGCAGCAGCTCAGAAGGCTTTAGTCGAGGCTACAGCTACAATAGACAAGGCAACTTCTAAGGGAGTATATCATAAGAATACTTCTTCAAGAAAGGTAGCTCGTCTTGCTAAGGCTGTTAACCAGATGGCTTAATTCTTGTTATATAATAAATAATGATTACAGAACCTCGTGACCGTCATCACGAGGTTTTCTTTTTTTATAAGCCTGTATTTGAAAATTTTTCTTCTAAATGAACTGTAGTTGCGTTATAATGGATGAAATAGGGAAATTTGGGAGGGCAAAATGGCAGATTTTACTATTGAGCAGGTTCTTAGAACTGCAGTAGAAGCAGGAGCATCGGATGTACATATTACAGTTGGTGTTCCACCTAAAATGAGAGTTAACGGCAGACTTATTGCAATGGAATTCGAGAGAATGCTTCCGGCGGATACTGCTGAACTTCTTTACAGCATAATGAATGAATCGCAGAAGGAAATGTTTGAAGCAAGAGGTGAACATGACTTCTCTTATGCACTTAGAGATCTTGGTAGATATCGTGTTAATGCATTTAAGCAGAGAGGTACATGTGCGATGGCACTCCGTCTTGTTAGTTCGGAGATTCCGGCACCTGAGAAGCTGGGCGTTCCTGAGTCAGTTGTAGATTTGTATAACCGTAAGAGGGGACTTATTCTTGTAACAGGTCCTACCGGTTCAGGTAAGTCTACAACACTGGCAGCCATTATTGATAAGATTAATAAGAACAGAGATGCGCATGTTATTACACTTGAGGATCCTATCGAGTATCTTCACAGACATGCAATGTCAATTGTTAATCAGCGTGAAATCGGACTTGATAGCCAGTCGTATGCTAATGCACTTCGAGCAGCACTTCGAGAAGATCCGGATGTAATTCTTGTAGGAGAGATGCGTGATTTTGAGACTATCTCTGTAGCTATTACAGCAGCTGAGACAGGACATCTTGTTCTTTCAACATTGCATACTATTGGTGCAGCAAGTACGGTTGATCGTGTTATCGACGTATTCCCGCCACATCAGCAGCAACAGATAAGAGTTCAGTTTGCTAATGTTCTTGAGGCGGTTATTTCTCAGCAGCTTATGCCTACAGCAGATGGAAGAGGACGAGTAGCAGCATTTGAGGTACTTCACACAACTAACGCCGTTCGTAATCTTATTCGTGAAGGTAAATCACACCAGCTTACATCAGTTATGCAGACAAACAGGAAGATGGGTATGATTACTATGGATGACTGTATTCAGCAGCTTTATTTTGCAAACAGAATTGACAGAGAAACAGCGATTCAGTTCGCAGTTGATCCGGATTCTATGGAGAATAAGCTGTTCTAGGAATTAGGAATTGGGAATTGGGATTTAGGAATTAGGATTTAGAATTTAGGATTTGTAAATAAGTTATTATAAGAGTTGTGAGACAAGGGCGGAACGTACATAGTGCGTTCCGCTCTTTGCTTTGTGGTATTCTAGGATATTGAGATGTTGGGAATATGCACAGAAAAGAGTTACTTATGTCCTGTTTATGTTGGAATGTGTTGGGATAAGGGGGATATATGTGTGAAAGAGTCATTTATGCCCCCACTTATGTTGAAATAAGGGGGATATACATGTGAAAGTGGCGTTTATGCCCCCGCTTATGTTGGAATAAGGGGTATATACACGTGAAAGAGTCATTTATGCCCCCTTTTTATGTTGAAATAAGGGGTATATACATGCAAAAGAGTCATTTACGCCCCCCACTTGTATTGAAATAAGGGGTATATACATGCGAAAGAGTTATTTATGCACCCGTATATGTTGAAATGAGGGGGATATACACGTGAAAGAGTCATTTATGCCCCCACTTATGTTGAAATAAGGGGTATATTGTAAACGGTATACTAAATTCCATAGCTGACGGCATTTAAAATTCCATAGTTTCAGCATTTTATTTTCCATAGATCACGCCAATGAGGATATACTCTTCC
>JAGHUN010000115.1 GCA_018064805.1 Candidatus Colinaster scatohippi | reverse complement strand
GCGCCCTTCATTGAGTTAACAAGATTATTCATCTCATCTGTGATTGATACTACCTGTGTATCTATTGAACCAAATTCTCCTGATGCTGCAATAAGCTTCTCCGGTGTAACCTTTAATGTACCTTCCATTTTTATATCTCCTCTTATCTAATCAATTTCTTTGTCTGTTGTTATCCTGTTACTTACAATTATACTCTTGCACTTGCTGTTGCAAGGTTTGCTGCTTCAGCCTGCTCATACTTTGCTGCTATTGTAATAAGTGCTTCGCAATACTTCTCAATCAACTGATAGAAAGCATCGAACTGTGCCTTATCAAGACCGAACTGCTTATGGAACTCGTTTCTCGCTTCACCTTCCCACATTCCTACAAGTTCCTGTTCCTGTCCCTCAAGATTACCAACCTGTGTCTTGAAATTAGAATTAAGACTTCTAAGTTCGTCCGCCTTACTCTTTAACTGTGCCGCTGTTACCTGAATCTCTGCCATTTTTAAATCCTCCTAAATCTGACCATTTTATTTTCCCTACAGGTTTTCGCCTGTTTGTTTTTGTTTATGTCTTTATTATATCCACACAAAACAATACTTATTAATTAACTGACGAAATGCACATTTATTTGACGAACGTCATTTTTCACTTATTCTTCGCCTTCAGTGGCAAAGATCTTAGGAGATGACTCAATAGCCTTGGCAGCAAGCCCCTTCACGCCTTCCGCAAGGCGAACTCCACCATAGCAATGGTACTCTCTGATATTTTCATCCATTAATGTAAGATCAGCTTCTGCAGCCAGATCACATCCGGATGTTGCTCCATCATCACTCTGAACTTCACATTTTACAGTATAATTAATATAAATATGTCCGTTATCATTATAGAACACGTCACCAATTTGAACACTTACAGGCTTAAAATTATCAGGCCAATACAGACCCTCAATGCTACCATCCATAAATCTCTGCTCAATTTCCGACTTTTTATCTTCCCAATCAGTCAGCGAATTAAGTATTTCTTCACCGCAGTTCACGGAAGCAACTTCTACAAGTTCACCATCTACATATTTTAACGGATATGCCAAATAAGGCATTGTATGCTGCATTTCAATTCTCATAGTACACTTATCATCCGACTGAACCATTGCATATGGGCTACCTTCAACATCTTCAATATAAGTATTTTCAAGAACTTCAACCTTTTCCTTTTTGCCATCACAGACATATGTATTTATATTAGCCGTATATCCTTCTGAAGCATCTTTAAAATCACCGATGACATACGGCACTTTAGCTTCTTCAAAGCTCATTAATGAAAGTTTACTAATAAGAACGTCACTGCCTTCCGATGCCTCTATTTCTCCTAATTTAGTACAGCCCTTTTTCTCTGTTACAAACCATATACTATAGATTTTTCCTGTAATAATTTCTTCTGTTGCAGGTTCTGTTGCATCATCAGAAGAGACATCCTCTTCCACTGTCTCTGTATCTTCAGGTTTTGTTATTCCTTCAATATCAATACTCTCAATAGAAGGTTCAACATCTATTTTAATGTCTATATCCTTCCTGCCTTCCCCATTTTTATCTCCATCTATATCTTTTTTGTCTTCCTTATCATCTTTATCCGTTTTATCTTCGTCCCCTTTTCTGTTTCCGGCATCCTTCTTACGATCTTTCTTTTTGTCATCCTTATTTTTTATTTCATCACCGGAGCCATCAGCCTCTGCACCTGCCTGTTTAACTGACACAATATACATTTCGTACGAATCATCACCATCAAAATCATCACATAATTCTTTTTCAATCAGCTCATCCTTATTCGCCTTTGTGAATATTGCTCTCAGTTCTTCAACTGCGCCCTTTGGTGCATCACCATTTTCATCAGTTACCGCTTCATTCTCGGAATCATTATCGGTCTCATCTTCCATGAATTCTATATCAACTTCGGGTTCTGTCTCTTCATCATTATTTTCTTTAATAGCTTTCAATCCAAACAATCCACCTACTACGGCAAGCAGAATTACAACTGCAGCAATTATAATAATAAGAAGCTTAGCAGAATTACCTACACTTTTCCCCTCGTACAGACATCCATATAATTCTTCCATTGATTCAAATCGGTTATCCGCATTAGTACTGAGTCCTTTTTTTAATATCCTGCTTATATCTTTCTGAAGATTTAAATTATTAATTTTTTCAAACAATACATCTCCATCTTCTCTTACGGAAGCTAAATCCGGTACGATTCCCGAAATAGCATACAATATAGTCGCACAGAGAGAATAGATATCGGTCCAAGGTCCCTGCGCACCCTGGGCACGGTATTCTTCTATTGGAGCAAATCCCGGTTTAAGTATACGAACCAAGGCCTGCTCATCGCTTATATCCATAACTCTGGCAGCACCAAAATCCACAAGCACCAATCGATTATCTGCTGTGATTATAAAATTATCGGGATTAATGTCACGATGAAGCACCCCTTGCTTATGGATCATTCCGAGGGCACTTATTACCGGCATAAACAATTGAAGGCAAACATCTACACCAATTCGACCACGGGTAAGATACTGACTAAGCTTAACACCTTCAACATAATCCATTACCATATATGCAGTATTATTCTCATAGAAAATATCTCTTACAGCCGCAATTCCGCTCACATTACCGACACTTGAAATTGCTTTGGCTTCTCTGACAAATCTCTTCACACCTTTGGAATATGTAGCCATATATTGATTAGACAAGACCATCACTGAGTTACTTCTGCCTGTCATATCACGCTTAACAAGCTGTATTGGATAATACTCCTTAACTGCCACCTTCATACTGTTCATTGTATTACAGCACAAATATGTGATTCCAAAATCGCCCTCTCCTATTACCTTTTCAATTTGATATTTTCCATTAAGCACTAAGCCTGTCGGTAAAGTTCTCTCCCACATCTTAAAAATCCCTCTCTGGCCAAATTTATTAATATACCTTCTAGTTATATGATTTTCCTTACAGTATATTATAATGCACCAATTATACGCAAGTAAGCCGATACAAAATGCATCGGCTTTTCCTGTAACTTGTATTTAATTCTGACTATTCAATAACATCGCCCGGAAGACCATTTCCTGTATCAATATTGGCTGCCTCTGCTTCCTGATACATTCTTGCCATCTCGGCCAAATCCTTTGAGTGCTCATTAATCTTCTTATGAATCTTAGCCATATCATCGTTAAGCTCATTAAACTTAGCTGTAAATGCTTCTGCGGCTTCGCCCATCCAAGCGCCTTTCATTGAATTAATAAGATTATTCATCTCATCTGTTATTGACACTACCTGTGTATCTATTGAACCAAATTCTCCTGATGCTGCGATAAGCTTTTCAGGCGTAACCTTTAATGTTCCTTCCATTTTTGTCTCCTTCTTAGTCCCAATTACTTTTTGCTATAATAAAACTTTTTAATTATACTCTTGCACTTGCAGTAGCAAGGTTAGCAGCCTCTGCCTGTTCATACTTTGCTGCAATTGTAATAAGTGCCTCGCAGTATTTCTCAATTAACTGGTAGAAAGCATCAAACTGTGCCTTATCAAGACCAAACTGCTTGTGGAATTCATTTCTTGCTTCGCCTTCCCACATTCCTACGAGTTCCTGCTCCTGACTTTCAAGATTGCCAACCTGTGTCTTAAAATTAGAATTAAGACTTCTAAGTTCATCTGCCTTGCTCTTTAACTGTGCCGCTGTTACCTGAATCTCTGCCATTTTTCTTCCCTCCAAAAATACATTTTCTTTTTTATAATTGTTGCTGACTCACAATTAATCTCTTGTCTCTGCTATTAGTAAATTAGCCATTTCTGCATCATATATTCTCTTGGCCATAAGTCTTATATCACTTGCTATCTGATATAGTTCACTTGAGGATCTGTCCATTTTATTCTGAAGCTTTGATCCCTTGCTTAGATACGCTGAAGCATTTTCACCCTTCCAATTACTTGAAATATTATTAAGAGTACCTCCAAATCTGTTATCTGAAAGGCCTCTGAGTCTGTCTGCCAGTTCCTCAAGACGCGCTGCCTGATTCTTAGCCAAATTAAAATCCATCTCTATACTTGCTCTGGTTGCCATATCATATCTCCTTAATCAATCGCATCACCCGGTAAACCAAGTCCGATTGAAGTATTCTCTCTCTCAATATTGTCATATCTGTCTGCTATAAGAATAAGATCTTCCGGATGTTCTGCAAGTCTCTTCATCATAAATGCCACATTATCCTTCTGCTCTTTGTAGAGTTTTCTGTGAAGATCTCCTGCTTCTCCTATCCAATATCCCTTAGTACCTTCAAGTCTCGTCTCAAGTTCATCAAGATACTGATTCATTTTGGCTATCTCTGTCTTAACATTCGCCGATTTTTCTCTGAGGACCTCTGTCCTTACCTTTAATTGTACATCTCCTACGATTGACATCCTCTTCCCCCTTAAATTCTGATACTACCTATGATTCCACTAACTTCCTGCTCGCATTTAACATATTCTGTTCTTGCATTTTTAACACTGTCAATAATCGACTGAACCGTGTCACACAGTTCATTACCGTTAGCAAAATCTGTTGCAAACTGTCTGTTGAATTCATCGTTTGCCGGGCCATCCCACATTGTATCAAGTGCGTTAACCTCCTCAAACATCTTCTTCAACTGAGCTCTTGCGTTTTTAAGAGCTGCTTCAAGAACGTCAATATCTACGCCCATCGTATCCGTATTTGTTGCTATCTCTGTGCCTGCCATATTCTCTCCTCATCACTTTCCTAACCCAAACAGTTCTGCAATCTCAGATAAGTTAACTGTCTTCAGTTCCTTTGGCGCAAATTGAATCACTCCGCTCTCCGCATAATCGCAAATTCTGTTTTCACCATTTTGGTAACACAGGTTAATCTTATCCAGTGCCTGGGCCATTTGCTTAAGTATCTCACTCTCCTCGCCAAGATTGGCCACCTCAGCGCCAAGTCTTGCAATTACTTCTTCAAGACCATCGGCCGCAAGTGCGAATAAAGCAGTTCTAACACCTTCTACTTCTCCTGTAATCTCGCGAAGAGTTACAAACTCACCAAGCAGTTGGTTACAATCTTCAGTTGTGTAGTTTGTAATAATATCTAACATATTTATCTCCCTGACCTGATTACATTCTACATCACCTTTTTAGCCTTTGAAGCAATAATGACGAAATGCACTTTTATGTGACGAATGACACTTTTTATATCTTTTATACCAAAATAAGGCTGTCACCTGTCTGTACTCCACTATCTCTTAAGGTACTGTTTACAGACAATATTCTGTTATCTCTTTTTGTACAAAGCATCAGTGAATCAATATTTCCAACAATGCTGCAATGCTCCTTCTGTGAAATAAGCTCACTGAGTTCTCCTATTATATTATATATGCTCGAATCTTCATCAAGCTGAAAATCATAGCTGCTGTCAACTGAAGGTACTTCAATATCTACAAGTATCATTTCTTTATCTTCTCCTTCCCCTTCTTAATGATGTTGCTCACCATTTCATTAAATTGTCTGTCCGAAAATTGGAAAACACTCCTGTCCAATCCATCATCAACAACAATGTAATCGCTTAATATATCCTGAACAAGCAGTAAATGTGCCATTTTTTTACCATCGGCAATATCCATTAATATAAGCGATGCCTTTACACCCTGCACTTCACACAGTTCATTTTTACCACGTTCAAAAAGATCCTTACATAACTCAGAATCCTTAATCAGACCATCACCTACCACCATATCTGAAGTATTATTCTCAATCATCCATTCACTCTCAAAAAGAATCCGTGAAAGTTCAGAATCAGCAGCCTCCTCTATTCGAACACGTTCCGTTTCAACCCCTGTGAATCTGAGGAATGTATTCTTTTTGCCTATATAAAAAGCCATATCTCTTATAGACTCGTCTGCAGATGTCGCAATAAGCAGCATACCGGCATCCCTGATATTTTCAATCAGATCCCCTATATCATCACGCATCCGGGCATGCTCATCAATTTCAACAATTCCACGCTTAACGAGATTAAATATGATTCTGTTAACCTCAGCCTCATCAGGCAGTTCAAAATCCTTATCGAATACGCCATATAGCTGCCTTGCATTTTTCATAGCAAGCAGCACAAGCAGTTCATTCATGGATAAATTATATGATTTACTAGCCAGTTCCATAATCACATCCCTTTAAAAGTAGGTTTATAGCTTCTAGAAAGCGGAACCTCATAACCGTCTTTAAGATATATAGTACTTTGAGATAACGCCACTTTGGTAATCTTATCCGAATTAACAATAAAACTTCTGTGACACCTAAGAAATCCCTCCGGAAGCGATTCCTCCAATGACTCAAGCGTCCCATAGAAGCCATACTCATCCGCTCCGGTACACACATATACCTTCTTTTCCATAGCCTCAAAATAAAAAATCTGATCATAAGGTACATTGACCTTACCGTCTCTTGACTCTACCAGCATCGTAGCCGATTCATCTCGTTTTTCACCGAAAGCAGCCTTTACATATTCGGTTATAAAATCGGTTACCGACTCACTAGCCTGTTCATTCGACCATGGTCTTAATAAAAGTGACTGAGCCTGAATTCCAGGCTTCATATATTTCATAGGAGATATCTTGCAATCTGCCAAAAGCATAATATGAGTACTTCTATAGCTCTCTCTAAGCTTCTCAAGCAGTTCTATATCTCCCTCACCTGTTACATCATAGAAGAGAACATCTATTAACGGTGTATCTTCCACAAATTCCTTTACCGCCTTCTGGTTATTCAGAATCTGATACATCCACTGCTCATCTGTAAGACGTGCTGCAAGGTCTCTAACCATTTTATTCAGTTGTGAAACTTCCTTCTCAATCTTATTATAAGTTACGGATGTTACCATTAATGTCGTTCCTTTTTAGTATTATTTCACAAGAGGCACAACAATCTTGTGTACTGTATCATCATCATTAGCCGGAAGCATACCGATTCCCGGCTTCTGAGTCTTACTCTGTTCCATATAAGGTATGTAATCAAAATTGAATACACGCTGTGATGCAACATTACCACCAAAGTGAACACCAAGCTTATATCTGATAAACAGCTCATATACCCTGTTACCTGCAATTCTTGAGACATCATCATAATTGTAGCAGGCAAACCAGAATACATTATGAAGCGCTCCCTTATCAAGCAGATTCTCTACAAATGGCTTCATCGGTTCTGTTCCATCCGGTTTTGTAACATGCTCAACGAAGTCAGCAAGATCGGCAATGATAATATAATTAGCCTCAAAGCTTCGCATAGCAAGATAGATATCTTCGTCCGTCATTCCGCCACGTTCATTTTCTTTCTTTGCCTTATTTCTTGCAACAAAATCAGGCCTTAAAGCAACAAGGAAATCAAATAGCTTCTGATCAGAATCAATAACATCTATTCCCGCTGCTTCAGTAACACCGGCAAGATCTCCCTTGTAATCAACAACCGTTACCTTTCCACCCTTTGCAACTGCTGAGTTAAAAATAGCACGAAGAAGATTTGTTTTACCGGTTCTACCCTTTCCGCCAATAAGATAGCAGTATGACCTGGACAAATCAATTCCATATACGGATGCATTCTCCGCATTATAGGCAATAGGAAGATGTCTGTCATCAGCAAGCATAGTATTGTAATCATCAAGCTCTGCAAAATCCTTCCATACCGGATTAGCCGGAATAACCGGAATCTGTTTTGCCTTCTTGCCCTGCCAGCTGTCATTCATCTTGGATGCAATCATTTCAATTGCTTCCATACGCTTGAAATCATCACTTTCATTAAGCGCAAGGGCTGTCTGGAACTCTAGCAATGCTTCACCAACATGCGCAAGTCCTCGTCCCTTAATATTGACCTCAGGAAGAGTATCTATCTTCATAGTATGAAGAGCATCTCCATACTGGAACTTGTCCGCAAGTTCCAAACATACTACGGTTCTTAGATTCTCTCCAACACGCATTGGTATTTCAACAGAATTGAAACCACCTGCGGTAATAACCATAAAGATACCATAGCTTACGCCATCCTTAGACAGCTGTAAAATCATATTTTCATATATGTTATTAGTTTTATTCTTAAAATTAGAATAGTTATCGATACAGACAATTATGGCAGGAACCTTAACACCATTTGCCCTTACATACTGAGCATAGTTACCACCCTTAAACAGATTCTTACGCTCTTCAAGAATTCCATTTAACATATTAAAGAACTTAGCAACCTTGTCATCATCATTTTCAAGCATAATACCACCGACATGTGGCATTTTCTCAAATGCAGTCGACATCTTTGCACTGTAATCAAGCGAATAAATATTAATATCGTCCGGCGTATATTTCATCGCCAAAGAGAATATAAGTGTCTGAATAAATGTACTCTTACCGCTTACTACTGTACCGATAATTGCATGGTGACCATTCTGCGAAAGATTGATGGTAAATGTGTCCTGTGACTGATTTACAGGATCGTCATACATACCGATTGGAACCTCAATGCTCCACTCTTTTCCTCTCTCTGCCCAGTTCTTACCGTTAAAGTAGTCAGATTCCTTATATCCATTAAGCTGATTAAGCGCAATCTGCTCAGGAAGAACAGGAAGCCAAAGCTGCAGATTGTGAACATATCCGTTTTTCTCTGCAATATCTGCCAGATATTCCACCACAGCATCAAGCTGAGTCTTGTCCTTTTTCTCAGGAAGCTTGAGCTTAGCCATATCTGCGTATCTGATAATATTATCCACCGCTTCAGGCACAGTATTATCTGCATAATTTACAGAAACAGCTTCTACAGCGCGAATAAGATCCTTCACACGTAACATAGCATACTCACTGTAAGGATAATCTATATCATTCGCCTCAAAGTACTTAAATATTGCATCCTCTGTTCCCTCACCCTTATATGATGCATTAATTGCATTAACAAGTGTGGTAATCCAGCGTCTCTTAGCACTCTCCTTCTGCTTAATTTTAAGTCTGTTTCCGATAAATGCCGCTTTTCCTGTAGCTGAAACCATCTTAGCAATATCCAGCTTAGTATTGCCAAACTCTTCATCATACACAGCTCCACTATAGCCCGACTGGAAGAGTTCAAACAGCTCATCGTTTCCGACCTGCATATAGCAACGACCAGCCTGTGTAATATAAGCCGCATCAGGTCTGTGAAGCATATCATTACTATCCTGTCTGTCCTGAACACGAAGACACAGCCTGAATTTAGAGTTACTCCATATATTATCATCTACCGTACCACTCGGCTTCTGTGTAGCAAGAATAAGATGAACACCCAGACTTCGACCAACCTGTGCAACGCTGATAAGTTCGCGCATGAAATCCGGCTCTTCTCGTTTTAATTCAGCAAACTCGTCAATAATAATGAACATATGAGGTACCGGCATTGTTGCCTCATTATTCTTATATAGTCTTGTATAAAGGTTGATATTATTAACGCCATGTTCATTAAATATTCTCTGACGTCGCTTGTTCTCACTCTTAATGGATACCATTGCCCTCTTAACCTGATTACCGGAAAGGTTGGATATCTGTCCAATCATATGCGGTAAGCCGTTAAAGAGATTAGCCATTCCACCGCCCTTATAATCGATAATGAAGAAACCAACATCATCAGGGCTGAAATTGAGAGCCAGAGACAAAATATATGTCTGCAGAGTTTCTGATTTACCGGAACCTGTAGTACCTGCTATAAGTCCGTGTGGTCCATGATACTTTTCATGAATATCAAGATACCACGGTGTTCCACCTGCTCTCTGTCCGATAAGTGCCTTCATACTGTCGTATGTACGATTCTTTTTCCACTTATCCAAAACATTAAATTCTGATAGCTCATGAACTCCATACATATCAAAGAATGTAAGCGATGACGGAATATCTCCACCTGTTTCAAGTTCGCTTACTTCAATATCCGAGAGCGTTCTTGACATATATTCAAGCTGCTCATTGCTTATAATATCAAAACGAATCGGCGTACGATCCGACAGGTCTGTATCTGTTGCATACATACCCTGGAATTCTGCATCATTCTGGATAATATAATCACAATTATTCGGCAGATTCTCAAAGCCGTCACTAAGAATAATCGTAGTAATATCCCTATTTTTCTCTTCTGTAAGATATTTAGTTATAAGTTCTCCCTCAAGCAAGTCCGGGTTAGATACAAAAAGGACATACTGCGGACTCGGAAGCTTATCCCTGTCCGAACCGATATACGAAGACCTGCCTTCAGCCCTGTTACGAAGAACCTTTGTAAGTTCGTAAAGAACATCTCCTGCCTGAAGTCTGGTATTTGCATAATATCTGTTACGCTTGTCTTCACTCCACACATGCGGCAACCATTTCAGATATTCCCAGTCAGCCGAATCCTCTTCACCTTCATCATAAAGAAAAGCCAGTTTAACATCTGTATAACAGTTGCAGGATGCCAGCTGTGCTACCAGATTATGCATAATATCTGTTGCGCCCTTTTTACCGGAAGTACTGACAATACCAATCATTCTGTGTGCAGCAAGATCAACACACAAAGGTACGTCATGCAATATTTCATAACTCTGTTTAATCATAGCCGGCTTTTCAGCAAGAGAATCATTAATCAGAGTAAATTTTTCCTTAGGAATTGTAATCTTAACCTGGAATGGCATATCACCAAGTCCAAGTCTGTGCGTGAGAAAGTCCTTATGCCTTACATTTCTGTTCCATAGAGTCATGCTATCCATATTACTCCTGCAGCAAACCTCTGCAGATTGATACATGGATGTCAGGCTATTATAATTTTTCTCGTATTTTCCTTTAATCGTATTTGCACACTTAATTAGATATTCACTATATGCTTCAAAACGATGCAGTTCATCCTCTCTGTTCTTTTTTCTTTCAAACAGAAGATTTGTAATTGCCCATGTTGTTCCGATTGCTGCCGAAGAAATAGCTGTAATAAGTCCGGTATACATAAAGGCACTGCTACTGCTTCCGCTTACCCTCGTACTATATATAGCCAGACCACATCCAAGCATCATCGGAAGAGCCATAGTCATGGAAGGACCGATAATCATACTCATCGGCTTTTTATTCTGCTCCTTCGGGTGTGGCGGATCTTCTATCTCTACCGTATCATCATCAATTCTGAATATCTGTCTCGGCGAGCGGTGGAATACGCTCTTACCCTTTGTATATTTTGATTTCGGAGTGGCTGCCACCACTTGTTCCCCCTGATGCGGAATGAACATTCCATCCCTGAGTACAACACTTGGAGTATTGGTATTAACAGCTATAATGTCGCCTAAAAATACAAGCATAAGTCCAAAAATACTTATACTGTCGCCAAATCTTAACTGCCTGCTTCCCACAACTCGCCTTGCATTTACAAATACACCGTTGGCACTGTGGTCTTCAATAATCCACTGATTACACTGGCATCTAATAACCGCATGCTCACGCGAAATAAGACTCCTGTTGTCATACCTTATATCACAATTCTCACTCTTACCTATGGTAATTGCTGTAAGCCCCCTAAGACTAAATTTTTCAAATACACTAAATGAAATATTCGTCTCATCATACATTACAGATAAATTCTCACCATTAGGAAGAACAATTGACAGAATTGCGCTTCCCGAAAGATTGACTCCCGTATAGTCCTGTCTTGTACTCAGTTCCTCAACCCTGTAATTATCAGACGGCAGGAAATGCCAGCTGTTGTCTATTATTTCAAGTTCAAGCTCGATATCCTTATCCAGACAGAAGATGTCTTTATTTATTATTATTGAATGATCGGAATTATTAATTGCCGGCAGAAGATATGCCTTAAATGCTTTCGTACTGTAGATAGATAAAATGTGACCCATAAGATGTACCCCTTATACCATAAATTACTTGATAATTGTAATCTCGTATATATAATTACCTACGATAATATTGTCATTATTTCTAAGTTCTATTCCCTTATTATCAACAATCGCCTGGTCTTTTTTTCTTCTGATATATATTCTTGAACCTGCAATCAGATTCCTTACAAAGGCTCTTCCACGCACAGCAAAAATCTCACACTGATATACGCTCTGATCACCGCTAAAAAAAGAAATATCATTATCTGAAGCTGTTCCGATTTTGATTCCCTTAGATGCATTAAGAACAAATTTCCTTGTAGACAGCTCCGTTTTCTCTACAATCTGAATCATTGTTGCTTTACTGTCAAGGTTCTTTAACTGCTGCGTGGTACCCTCCTCGCGTCCCTGACTGTAATCAACCTCATAAGGCACATAAGCGGCCTTATTGTCGACTGTTGAATGGGAATTTAGTATATAACTGTTAAGATTCTCATCACGCGCTCTATCGGCTGCTGCCTGCCTTATTTCTTTTTTCTTTGCCCTGACTGCCGATACCTTTTTAAGCACCTTTATTAATATCAAAAGGAGAACAATGGCAATTATTATATAAGGTCCCTTAGAAACCAACATTCCAAGTAATGATGCTAACATAGCTAAATCTCCAATCCCTTTTCCACCCTCGATGCACCTTTTAGCGCATTATCCGAAGACTGCAAATCTCAAACAAATAATACTAAAAATAATACTAATTTGCAAAATACATATCTATGCCATTGGCAATTCCTTCAGCGATTTTCTGCTGGTACTCATCGCTTGCCATAAGCATATCTTCATTGGGATTCGTCATATATCCCATTTCAATAATGGTAACCGGAACCTGACACCAGTTGATTCCGCTCATAGTATCCGTTTCCCATACTCTCTCTTTTTTGGCTCCGGTTGCCGCAACCGCACAGTCAAGCACACAGTCTGACAGGCGCTTTGACTTATCATGAAGGGCTGCATTATACGGATTAGATGCTGTCTGGCATATGGTCATCATGCCGTTTACGCCTGTATTATCAGAGCCATTGGCATGAATTCTTATAAAAGCATCCGCATTATTATTGTTAGCAACTGCTGCTCGCTCCGAATTACTCATATTAACTTCATTAGTAGTTCTGCACATAATAACATTATATCCACGTGCAACAAGAAGCTTCTGAACCTTTAATGCCACCATAAGATTAAGCTCATATTCCGCAAGTCCGCTTGTTGCTCCCCGGGTTCCTGAAGACACCTTGGCCTTCATAGTAGAAGACCCCGGTCCATCCGGTTCTTTTTCCGAATTGCCTTTCAACTGATGTCCTGCATCAATTACTATAACCTTCCCGGTTGCAGATCCTGTCTGTACTATTAAATTTTCCGACTCATCTTCCATTGATTCTTCCAAGCTCTCCGACTCGGATGTCGTAATCGTCTCATCATTTTTAGCAGCCAGATCAATTAATACTACATTAACATAATCGTCTTTGATGTACGCATTGCGACCATTGTAATCTATGCAGCACCATCCATCACTAACCTCTATAAGATCAAAAATATCGCCCTCACTTACAGAACCGATGACATTAGAGTTCTCATCCGTTGAAGGATAATCTCTAACATTAACATTCATACCCTTAATCTCTGCAAGCTCTGACTTTACTTCATCCGAGTCTTCATCACTACCTTCTGCCACATCCGCTGTATCAGCAGGTTCTGTATCTACAGCCATATTAGAGTCTACGCTCTCATCTAACTGTTCAACTACAATTTCAGACTTTTCATCCAATTCCTTTTCTTTATTACCACAGCCTGCCAGGCAACCTGTAACGCAAACTGCCACTAACATTACAGCAAGGCAACATCTCGCTCTTTTCATTTTTCCTCCTCAGTTGTCATATATATTTTGCTATCGAACCACCACTAATTATCCGACTGTATACCATACTCACGCAGGACTTCCTTGAACATATCGGAATAACTGTCCACTACCATACCACCACGGTTTGCACCGGACAATCTGAAGGTATTATCGCCATTTACTTCAAAAATGAAATCAAATGTCTCACCATTTTTATTTCCACTGTAATAAACTACCGTCATTCTGTCGGTTTCGTATCCCTTCCACTCTCCCTTTGTGTCCGAATACGCTTCAAGCATATCATTAACCGTAACATCTGTCGAATAACCATCCAGTATTCCTTCGCTTACAACAAGTATTCCCTGATCTACTGCATCCGTATTCATCCATACCGGATAAATTGCCGGAGTAGAATTTTTGTCGTCATTTCCGCCTTTCATTGCATCCTCAGGAACACTCACAATCTCATATTCATCTTTAGCGTCATTCCCATCCGAAGCTGCTTTTTTAGTAATGGCATTTCTTATTAAAACAGTACACACTGCCACAAGGAGCAACACTACAACAACAGCTAACACTGCTTCCACGGCTTTTATAATACCACTGTTCCTTTTTAGGGCACTGCCTTTTCCGGTGCCATACAGAGCCTCATACAGTTCCCCCAAGTCCCTATGTCTGTTTTCGGCCATTACAGATAATCCCTTATCAACAGCTTTACCTACTTTTGCCGACACATTCGGATAACGTTCAAGTGCAACATTGGTATCTTCATTAATTCTATCAAGGGCTTCCACCGGTGTATTGCCGGTAATACATTTATATATAACCGCGCAGATTGCATAAACATCGGTCCATGCGCCCTGCTTTCCATGTCTGGAATACTGCTCCATCGGCGCATAGCCATGCTTAAGAACAATCGTCATGCTTCGATTTTCATCATTGCCAAACATCCTGGCAGCACCAAAGTCAATTAATTTAACCTCACCGTTTTTTGAAAGCATAATGTTGTCCGGACTTATATCCCTGTGAAGCAGGCTGTTATTATGAATAGTAGCAAGAGACGAAATCACAGGTTTCATAAGTGCAACCGCTTCATCACAGCTTATTCTGCCACCCTTCTGTTTCAGATACTCCTTAAGCGATATTCCGTCAATATATTCCATAACAATATATGCTGTCGCATTGCCATAGAAAAAGTCCTTAACCGTAACTATACCGGGAAGCTTACAAAATTTTGCAAGAATTGCAGCCTCACGTATATATCTCTTCATACCCTCATCAAAGTCCTCTTTTGACTTATCAGCCGCTGTCTGAACGCTATTGCCGGTCACAGATGTAACATCCCTTGATACTACGCCACCCGGATAATATTCTTTAATTGCAACGCGCTCCTGCATTTCCTTATCCCAAGCCAGGTATGTTATGCCAAATCCGCCTTCACCCAGTCTCTTACCAATTACATATCTGTCTTTAAGCTCAGTTCCGGGTCTTAATATATAATTTTTATATTCATAGTATTCGAGTGCAAACCCGCAATGTGGGCATTTTCCACCTTCTGCCGGCATTTCCGCGAAGCAGCCAAAGCATCTGCTCATATTTTTCCTCTTTTTCTATAAAAAACTACATGTATTACGTATATCTATTAGACGGTTTCAAAGCTGATTTCCACGCTTAACAATATCTCTGCCAAGCTTTAATCTGAGTTCATCCATAGCCTTATCAGCCTTAGCCATTTTATCCATATCGGTTTTTACGCATCCCCCGGATTTAGGAACACAACTCTCTGATTCATCTGTTCCATTCAATACCGCATCAAAAAGTGACAGCTGCTCATACTTCTCATCTGCAATTTTGGTCGTCCTTACCCCCAACTGCCTTATCGGTCTCACCCCATCCCAGATGGATGCCAGAAGTTCACACGCTTTATCAAATATAACCGAGGTGGAATTAGTTGGATTATCAATCATCATCTGTTTGCCGATATGATCGAAATCATCATACCTTACTGACACGCTGACACACGATGCATATACCTTATCTGCCCTCAGCCTTGCACCAACCCTGTCTGAAAGCCCCATAAGCACCTCTTTTGCAGTCTCCCAGTCTGTGGTATTGCTGGCTGTTGTTGTGCTGTGTCCATATCCCTTCTGCTCACCATCATGATAACCGGATGGATCTATATCCTTTCCGTGTACGTTCTCCCATAAGGATATTCCAAACTTCCCCAGATTTCTCGATATAATTTCGTAATCTGCATCATATAAATCCTTAACTGTAACAATACCAAGATTCCTAAGCGATGCAGCCATCTTTTTTCCGACATATAATATTACATCTACAGGAAGTGGCCATAATTTGCGCTCTACCTCTTCTTCAAAAAGTGTATGAACCTTATCCGGCTTCTCAAAATCTCCCGCAATTTTAGCTAAGTCAAATCTCGTAGAGACACCTATATTTACAGTGAATCCCAGCGTATCCCTAATCTCATCCTTTAACTTATAAGCAAACCGTACAATATCCCCGTAAATTTCCTCACAACCATCCAAAACAACCCAGGCCTCATCAATACTATATTGATACACCTCTCCTGAATACTTTTTCAAAATATCCAGAAACGCTGCCGAATATCGCTTATACACCTGAAAATCAGAGGGAACCACAATAAGTCCCGGGCATTTTCTTCTGGCACTTGCCACCGGTTCTGCCGTTTCGATTCCATATTTTTTAGCCGGAACCGATTTGGCTAAGACTATTCCGCGTCTACTCTCTTCATCGCCACCAATTATCGACGGTATGTCACGCAGATCCTCTTTTTCTCCTAATTCTCTTATTCTGTAAACAGCAGACCATGATAGATAAGCACTGTTTACATCTATATGAAAAACGTAACGCATTAATTCTCCATCACTTCAGATTCTTTGTTACCTTAAAGTAGCAGCACATATGAACGCTAAAAGTCAGTATCCACGAAATCGGATACGAAATATACAGGCATTCCGGCGTATGAATCATAGAAAAAATTGTATATATCCACACCACTCTGAAGGCACAGGCACCAAGAAGAGATACAATCATAGGCATTACCGAATATCCCATTCCACGGATACTGCCTACTGCCACATCCATAAGTCCGCATAAGAAATAGGACCACATAATGATAGTAACTCTTCTGTATCCAAATGTAATAACCTCCATATCGGAAGAATACAGTGCTAAAAGCCTATGACCGAACAACACACTCATACCACCTAAAAGCAGACCTGTAACTGAAACACATATCAGACATAGACTTAGTGTTTTTCTGACTCTGTCATGCCTATGGGCTCCCATATTCTGACCTGTAAAGCTTATAGCCGTCTGATGGAAGGAATTCATTGCATTATATACAAAGCCTTCAAGATTCATTGATGCTGTATTACCGGCCACAGCAATGGCTCCAAAGCTGTTAACCGACGACTGAATCAGAACATTCGATATGGCAAAAACCGCTCCCTGAAATCCTGCCGGAAGACCTATTCGCATTATCCTTAAGACCTTATTTTTATAAAGTCTCATCTGCCGCCATTCAAAATGAATGGCACTGTCGCTCTTCATCAGTGTAATTACAACCAAAGCTGCCGAGAAAAACTGCGAGATAATAGTAGCCAATGCCACTCCGGCAACTCCCATGTTAAATTTTATGACAAAAAACAGGTTAAGGATGACATTTATTACTCCTGCTATCGAAAGATATATCAGGGGTCTTTTGGTATCACCCACAGCTCTTAATATCGCTGCACCAAAGTTATATAAGAGCATTGCCGGAATTCCGGCAAAATAAATCTGCATATAAAGCGTCGAATAACCGATTATTTCCTCCGGTGTTCCCATCAGCACAAGTAATGGCCCGGATGCAAAATATCCGATAAAAATAAGCAAAACTCCGGAAATTATAGCAAGAGCAATGGTCGTATGTACCGTCTGCGATACATCCTCATCCCTTCTTGCACCATAGAAATGAGCTATTGTTACATTTGCACCCACAGATAATCCCATGAACACATTTATAAGAAGATTGATTAACGAACTGGTTGCACCAATCGCACCAAGCGCCATGCTACCGGCAAACTGTCCGGCAACAACCATATCCGCCGCATTAAATAATAGCTGCAGAATACCTGATGCCATAAGTGGCAGGGTAAAAATCAGTATTTTTCCAAGTAATGGGCCGTTACACATGTCCATTTCATATTTATTAGACATATATTTCCCTCTGCAATATAATATGCCTTCAAAGGCATTTCATCCAATTAAAAAGCACCGATGTGCAAAAACTTCACACATCGGCAACATAATCAACACTATTATTTACTTTCATGGTACTCTGTCTCAGTATTAACCGACCAGATATTCTTCTTATCGGTTGTTCCTGAGATGATATTCTTGACTGTCTCAAAGGATGTACACATTGAATGATCAAGATTATTATACCTATGCTGTCCATTACGTCCAACACAGTAAAGATTGTCAATTGAGCTTAAGTATTCAACAAGCTCATCCATATGCTCATATGTATCAAAATAAGCCGGATATGCTTTCTTAACCTTCTCCTCATGATAATCTATAACATCATCTTTACTTGCAATTAATCCAAGATTAACCATATCTTCAATTGCAAAGTCAGCGAACTCTTCCTCCGTCATATTCCACCATTCGTCATTCTCATAGCAGAAATACTCAAGTCCAACCCATACTGTATTCTCTAAATCCTTAATCATATAGGGCGACCAGTTGTTATATACCTGAAAACGTCCCATCTGAATTCCCTTATCATGGACATATACCCAGTTATCCGGGATGATATTGCCAATTGTTTTTAATTTCGTTTTGTTTTTAAGCAGAAGCTTCGGAACGAGAACTCCAAGTGTAATATAATCTCTATAAGGAAGTCCGTTTGCTATCTCTCTCTTTTCCTCCGGTACATCATTCATACCCGCAACAAGATCCTTAACAGGCATTGAGGATATAATATAATCACCTTCAAAAACCACTTCACCATCCGGAGTCTCAACCTTAACTCCGGTAAGATGGTTATTATCATCCTTAATAATTCCGACAACCTTATGATTCTTAAGGACCTTTCCGCCCTTTTTAATTATCTCCTCTGCAGTCACATCCCACAATTGTCCGGGACCAAGCTTTGGATATTTGAATTCTTCAATTAGCGAGGTTTCAACCTTACGATTCTTTTTGCCCGGAAGAATTTTACCAAACATGTCCTTAAGAATTGCAACAATAGAAAGTCCCTTAACTCGCTGGCTGCCCCAATCCGGTGCTATAACGCTTGGATGCCTTCCCCATAGGTTCTCTGTATACCTCTCAAAGAACATGCTGTAAAGCTTCTTACCAAATCTGTTAATGTAGAAATCCTCAAGTGACTTCTCCGGTCTCTTATGGATAACACTTGCAAGATAAGAGCATCCCACCGCTATAGTTGTAAAGAATCCCATATTGGCAAGCGTCTCGAACTTAAGACTTATTGGATAATCAAAGAATTTTCTATTAAAAAAGATTCTCGATACTCTCCTACGGGTAAGCATTGTTCTGTCTTCTACTTCCGGATCCGGACCGTTCTCCGCAAGAGGAACGGATACCTCAAGCTCTTTATAATCGGCTGCCGGTGCTGCCTGCATAGGAAGCATCTTGTCCCACCATTCGTTGACTTCAGGTACCTTAGAGAAAAATCTGTGACCACCCATATCCATACGGTTACCCTTATAAGTAACTGTCTTGGATATACCACCCATATGTTCAGATTCTTCAAAAACAATAACCTCTATATCATTGCTCTTATCAAGCAATTCATATGCTGCTGTAAGTCCGGCCGGACCTGCTCCGATTACCAATGCTTTCTTCATTATTCTCTCCCAAAGATAAAACTGTGTACACAAATGCATACACAGTTTCGATTTTAACATATGAAATATTATAAAACAAGTAAATCAGTCTCGATTGAACTATGTCCGCATACCACATTCCGGTACCTGTTAGAGACTTCCGATAATAGCACTGAATATCTTAACATTTGTCGCATTATCATAGTGCAGACCATCTACCAGATTGTATCCGGTATTCATAAGATATGTATGTGTGTCAATCCACCTTACACCCACTAACTGCGGAAGGATTGTGGCATTAAAATTCATCACCTCTTCTTCAGAGGTATACGGATTCTCCCACACCGGATTAACTGACACATAATATGTTTTCGCACCTCTCGCTGCCCACTGTGCTGCCATAACATTTACTAAAGCGGCATACTTTGAAGCACCTCCCGGATCGTTGACTCCCATACAAACCACTACCTTGGTGCCTTTACCTACTACAGCATCTGCACGTGGTACTGCATTCTCAGCAAACCACTCATATCTTTTTCCATTCTCACATATCCATACACATCCACCACCACCGGTTGAATCACGCATTTGTACACATCTGGAATCACCGATAATAACAACATTTGCAGCTGCTACCGGAACTGGAACAGGTGCTACCGGAACTGGTTCTATCGCTACAGGCTCCGTCGGTAACTCAGGCACTGCCGGAGCTTCAGCCCCCTTAGCAGTATCTGCATCAGCCTGTGGCTCAGCTTTAGCCTTATCCGTCTCCTTATCCTCAATCACACCATCCTCTTTTACCTGAGCAGGCTCTTTGGCAGCTTTATCCTCGTTAATATCATCGGACTCACTATCAGGCTCTTCCTTGGAAGACGCCTCTTCCTCTTCTGATTCAGAGTCATCCACTTGTACACTTACTGTCTCTGTTTCATCTACCTTTTCCGCTTCATCAGCGATTGTAACAGCTTCTGCAGTCTCAATCGTAGTTTCTGACTGATTCTCAACCATAGATAAGTCGTCTGTCTTCCTTCCGCATCCCGATATAACTACCGTTATTATAAGAATCATTAAGACCATCCACCGTTTGTAAACTCTTTTCATTACCTCTCCACCTCACGAAATTAATATTCTTTCCAGCTTGGAACATACATATTTGTTGAATGCAAAACCACATAGACAACTTACTACTATGGAAAGCACTGCAACAAGCACCGACGCCGCGATAAATCCTAATTTAATAAACCACGGAAGCATGGTCCAAAAAAGCACCGTATGCATAACATAAATATACAGTGAATACTTGCCTATTATACCAAATATCCCACTTATCCTTCCAACTTTTCTATTCTCCGTAAGGATACTGTACATATAGGCGCAGCCCAGTATTAGTAAGGCAAACAGCACATTCATCAGGCACTTACAGCCAAATCCTCCAAGTGGATTTTCCCTCTGTATCTCCCAGTAGCATATATCTGTAACTGCAAAGCCGATACCCCCGGCCAAAGCAACAATTACTGATGTTATTATTTGTGTCCTTTTTCGTGTAATATGTTGGGAATCACCTTCTGTCCTTTTCGCAATGCCATGCTTCCATTCTTTCTCCAAAAAAGCAGCAATTATACCAATTACAAAGGTCATATTGGACACTACCCAAAAGTCGTTTCGTCCCAATCTGTGAAAAACAAAAGACAAGCCTGCAACCCCAACCAAAATGAGAGCAATTCTAATTCTGTCATCTGTAAATATCCACCATACAAGTGAAAACATAATATAAAATATCAGAAGAACATTTATATACCAGTAATTAACTCCTGTCAGATAGTCCGCAACCCCTGATAAAGATATTCCCTTCCATTCACCATTTATAAGCATTATTACAAATACCATAAAAAGATACGGAATATACACATCTATAAGTCGCTTAATCAGAAAAGACAATCCCATTCTTTTACATTTTGAGGCGCTAATATACAATCCATAGCCGGACAACATGAAGAAAATATCAACTCCAAAGGGTCCCCAGTTGCTTATTCTATATCTGAGGGCTTCATTAGTAACCGGAACGTACATCCATGTAGCATAATGACTAACCATCACTATAAGCATAGCCACAGCCCTTAAAAGCTTAGAATTATTATATGTAATCATAATCTGAAATACTCCCTGATATGCTCATACAAATATATACTGTCATTTTTAAGGCTTATACTTCCACTTGTTCCCATAAATACCATAAAACTGTAAATAAGTCCCCAAATCACGCAAATAATGAATACTCTTTCCACAATCTGCCTATTTCCTGTCTGTAATTTTTCTCTTCCCAAAATAACAATCCAAATGATATAGGATGCAAGCATAAGTCCCGGAACGAAATCGCATGTATACCTGTATAGCACTCCGGCTCCGTTTACATCGAATGCCGCAATAACAACAGCACCCACAACAAGAGTTAAATATATGGCCTTTAAATCAGCTTTGAACCCTTTAAATCCCGAAAATATCGGTACAAACACCGATAAAAGCATCAAATTAGTCACAAAGCAGCCACCGTAAACAAACTCGGTAAGATTTTTCCCCATATAATCAGACTTAAGAACAGATGAATCCAAATACGGAAAATCCATCGATAATACCGGAGGCTGTAAGAAAAAGGCAAATAATCCTTTAAATAGCCTGTCAAAATTAAAGCCTCTGTGATTCATATCATTAGATGTGAGACTATATGTTGCTCCGAAATCTAATATAGAGCCAAATCTGGCCTGATTATACCAGCAAACTACTACCGCCACCACTATATAAGGGACAACGAAGCATAATGTATCGCAAAGGGTGTCCCTCGTAAAGAGTTTTCTATTTGTAATAGATATGCCAGCTTTATTTTTCCCACTGCATAAGACAAATATAAAAATTGCCAAAACACTAAAGAAAAGCATTTGCGGTCTGCAACCCGCTACAAGCGCCATGCATAGTGATCCAAGGCATATGCTTATGCATCTTGATGTCTTTTCTTCTCTATATATATAAGATCTTAACCAGAAAAATATGCCCGTCCAGGTAAATGCTGTAGCTGCCATAATCGGAATATTATATATATCAGACCTTGAAATCAAATACACATTATTCGATATAAGTACAGCAGATGTACATAACATCAGATATGAAATTAAGGATATCTTACTTTCGTTACAATCGTCATTATCTGTTCCGAATTTGAAACACATTTCACGCATCGTCATGAATACACCAAAAACTAAAACAAGATATAACAAATATTGAGCATTGTAATTAGATAACGGTTTGCCGGTTATTATGTAATATGGATAATACAATAGAATCTCTGCTGCTATTCCAAAATAGACATAATAGCTTCCATTATAATATGCATAATCCATCTGGTATGGAATTTCTTCAGCCATCAGGGCACCTGTGTCATATGGATTTTCTTTTTCCAAAAGAAGGGGACTGACTTCTTTCTCCACAAGCTTTACCGTTCCGTTGCTTAGCGCTACCGCCAATTCCTGATACTGTTTATGATGTGGCCATGGGCAGCTAACTATCTTTTCATTACTTACATTCATCCATCTGCCTAAAAGTATAAGTAAGATCGCCACCAATACAATAACGACCGCTTGTTTTTTATCTTTTCGCGCCAACCCCTTGTAAATAAAGCGTTTGCGTGGTGTGTTGACCAACTCGGTCTGTTCTTTTTCCGTGTCATTATCGGTTGCATTTGAACCATTTTGCCAACATTCACTTTCCTCTTTTTTCCAAAAAGCAATAAGTACCCAAATCAAAACTGATAAAATAATCACTCTTAAGAATTTAATATCAAATGGCCTTCGCACGTTAAGATCCATACCTGATATGGTTGCCTTACCACCCTCCGGCACATTGATTGCAACCGTTATCTTATTAACTCTGCCATACGGATATATATTTGTAAATCCTGTTGACTCAACCTCATCCGTAACTCTGAAGGTTGGCAATTCATACAAATACGCATCTCCCTCATCTGCAATTCTTATTGTTACATCTGCGCTGCTGCAATTCTCAAGTTTAAGATTGTTGATTCTGAAATTTCTAATATTTAAGCATTCTATATCACGTGATATTTCGCACATACCCGTTTCATCTGCACTTATCTCTCCCGTGATTGGAACAGCTACCAAACCTATACTTCTCCATGACGAATAGTTAAAAATGCTAATTTCAACCAAAAAAGAGAGTATAACGGCTACTAGCAAATATTTAATCAAAATATTATTTTTTAGTTTTTCCACCACTGTTTTCAATTATATGCTCCTTATTCGAACAACATAAACCAGAGACCTGTTCGGCCATAATATAGTAAGACCACCGACAAAGCCGGTGGTCACCTATTACAAATAATTAATTCTTTTTAGCAAACATGGACTGTCTGGCGCCGCGTAAAGGTCTGCCATTAATTACATCATTAACCATATCCATTCTTGTTCCGGCATCAATGAAGTCACAAAGCTTGCAGAATGGATGATTCTGTCTGCCGTCCTTCATAAGATCTCTGGCATTCTTATATGCCTGTCCTTCCCAAGCTTCCTTAATATTTTGCTTAGTCAAATCACCAAGAGTAGTGCTTTCGAAATTGTCACAACAGCATAACCCCATTCTTCCATCCGGGAAAATGAACACATCCGTATATGGCATAAGGCAGGTTTCCTTAATAATTTTTCCTTTAGATTCCTTATTTGGAGCGCTTCCTGCTCTATTTGTAAGCACTGCCTTTACATAACGCATCTGAACAAGAATCTCAACATTCTTGAATTCATCCTCATTAGCCTTGGCATACTCTATAATTTCATTAACATTATCGCGAATTTTCATATCTTCACAATAATTATTAATAATAAGCTGATCTACATACGGTGCAATCGCCTTGACCTTCTCAATATCCAGAAGAATTCCATTTGTGGACATGAAAATGAAGCACTCAGGCAGTTTCTCCCGACAATATTTATGAAACTCAACAATTCTTGTGTCCAGCCATGGTTCATTATTGCCATATAGTGTAAGATGTCCCTTAAATCCCCAGTCTGCTAACTGATCCACTATTTTATAGAAGAGATCGTCTTCCATTCTCTTATAAGGTCTCTTCTCCGCATATTTATTTGCCGTACAAAATGCGCAGTTACTGTTACATCTGTTAATTGTCTCAATATTAACAATAAGAGGCATTGGAACTTCTTCATTATTATTAAAAAGTTCAATATACTTCTTCTGACTTTTTCTTCGAGTCATAAACTGGAGCTTAAGATAAGCATTTGCAGAAAGCATAGGGAATCTTTTCTGCATTTCCCATCCAAATCTTCCCATAAAATTATGTACTTTAATCGACATATAGTCCTCCATCGCTATTTTTATACAATATATAGCCTTGTTATCATAGCATTTATGCCATTTTGTGTCAATTTACACCACTCAAAACAGCTTCTATATCATCCTATTCCACTATTGTATTCATCCATTTATTACTCTTTACCATAATATATCCCATAGTAACCTTAATTATTTCAGAGAAATTAACAATAAAGAATATCAAAACTATCGGAAGCAATGTGAATTTAGTCAATGTAAATACAAGCGGAATCATCACCACCCACGTAAATACTGAGTCAAAAACAAACGTAATTAATGTATTTCCACCACTCCTAAGAGTGAAATAACAGGCATTTGAAAAGGACCACAGCGGCATAACGCATGCCTGAATTGTAATAAATGTAGTTGCCAGCATCCTAATATCATCCTGTGTGTTATACAAATAAGGAAATACCTGTGCTACAGGCAGCATTATTGCCGCTACGCAAACGCAAACACCTACACTAAAGGCAATCAGCTTATTATCATAATCCTTAGCTTCCTTCAGCCTTCCTGCCCCCAGTCTCTGACCAACAATAATGGATATAGACGCCCCCAATTGCAGATAAATAACACCAAAAAGATTAGTCATTGTTCCACAAATATTCTGTGCAGCAACAACATTAAGCCCCCTCACAGAGTAGCACTGATTGGTCATAGCCATTCCATACGCCCAAAGAAATTCATTGAGCATAAGCGGAGCACTCTTTACAGCTATCGCTTTTACCAGGTTCCACGGTATCTTAAACCCTCTGTATGCGCCTATAATATAGCAATTCTTATCCTTATGAGTATGAACCCATATAATTACCACTAAAGCCTCTATAGTTTTTGCAATTACTGTTGCAACCGCTGCACCTCTTACCCCCATAACCGGGAATCCGAATTTACCAAATATCAGCGTATAATCAAGAATTAAATTAACACCCACTGCCGAAAATGCAGCAATCATCGGTATTTTTGTTTCTTCACACTCTCTTACAACACTTGAGTATATCTGTCCAAAAGTAAACGGAATTGTACACCATAGCATTATAGCCAGATACTCTCTGGCCGAGGCAAGCGTCAAGGCAATATCTCCTGCAGATTCGCTCTCTGTCAAATATAACGAAATCAGCTGCACATCCCTGAATTTGAACAGAATTATGGCAATTCCCATGATTATGGCACCAATTAATACTCTAAAACGAAAAGTATAGCGTTGCCCCTCATAATCTTTTTTACCATAATACTGCGAACCAAAGATTCCCGGTCCCGAAACAGCCCCAAATATGCTTATATTGAACACAAAAATGAACTGATTAACAATAGCAACACCGCTCATTTGCTCAGTTCCTATGCGGCCGACCATAATATTATCAAGGAGACTGACGAAATTTGTAACCACGTTCTGCAAAATCATCGGAACCACTATTCCAATAACATATATATAGAAGTTTCTGTCTCCAACAAACTTCTTTTTGAATTTTTCCAGCATATTTATCTCAATCCTCCATTAGATAGCACATGAAATGAGTTCTATATGATACATCAAATCTAATTTTAATACTTATCCACATTAGTTGATAACTTCGTGGATAAATCACCACATTATTATACCACCAAATTTGTAATTACCAGACCTTATCCACATAAAAAATGGTAATAAAGCATTTTGCAAGTTGAATTGCACAATTTTTCCCTTATTTTAAGGCTTTATATTTTTTATCTTTTCATAACGTGCATTACTAATCTATAAATCTTGCATTTCACCATAGCACGCAATGCATCTATAATAACGCACTTAATTCAATGCAGAAAATAAAACAAAAATTATTCGTCAATTTTTTGATCATTTCAGAACCATAAAACAGCATTTTTTGCAAAAAAATACCCGAATTGGCAAAAACCAACCCGGATACGCATTTTAAAACTTAAATCATAAAATAGTGTACAGTTTTTTCAATAAATAGCACCCATTTTTTACTGCTTTTCGACGAAAATACTCATCAATGATCCAATTATAATTGCAAAATCAGATATATTAAAGATTATCTGTCTGATTTTTCCCGGCGCATGAGGAAAATTAAGGTAATCAACTACATATCCCTTCTTCAGTCTGTCATAGGTATTACTAAAAGCTCCGCCAAGTAAAAGGCCCAGCCCTGCTTTTAGTATGCCTCTTCCCTTAAATCCAAGCGAGAACACAAATAAAATGCCAATCAGAAAGGTAAAAATCATTGAAAGAACCAAAACAACGAATGGGTATTTATCTCCCAAATTAAGAAAGGCCCCTTTATTATGATATGTAACAACCTTTACTTTACCGTTTAAATACTCATATTCCTCGTCATTTTCCTCCCTGTGGCGCTTAATGCTGCAGTCACCACCGGCTATTATTGCCGGAAGAATAAGGTTAATCATTATTTTCCGGCTCCTTTACATCTTCCTTTTCTACATGTGCAGCCTTGCTTCTTATGTCTATAATAGGGCCGCCCGTTCCTTCTATATACTCCTTAGTTATCGTAACTGTTCCAATATTATCATCCTTAGGAATCTCATACATTATATCAAGCATTAGCTCTTCTATAATTGCTCTGAGAGCTCTTGCGCCAGTATCCTTTTCCAAGGCTCTTTTAGCTATTTCTCCAAGCGCTTCGTCCGTAAATTCTAATTTAACTTCATCGAGTTCCAGCAATTTCTCATACTGCTTAAGTATCGCATTCCGCGGTTCTTTCAGTATTCTGACAAGCATTTCCTCAGATAACCCCTGTAATGTACAGACGATTGGAAGACGGCCAAGGAACTCAGGAATCATGCCAAACTTCTTAAGATCATCTATTGTTACTTTGTTAAGAATTTCCTTGTCATGGTCAAACTGATCCTTCAGTTCCGCACCATATCCTATAGATGTCTTTTTTCTAAGCCTCTGCTTAATAATCTCATCCAGTTCCGGGAATGCACCACCACATATAAACAGGATATTACGCGTATTAATCGTTGTCATAGGCACCATGGCATTTTTACTTGATGCTCCTACCGGAACCTCAATATTGGCCCCCTCCAGTAGCTTCAACATACCCTGCTGAACGGATTCACCATTAACATCTCTCGAACCATGATTATGCTTTTTCGCTATTTTATCAATCTCATCAATAAATATGATACCCTGCTCTGCTCTGTCAACATCATTGTCGGCTGCCGCTAAAAGCTTTGAAACTACACTTTCAATATCATCACCGATATATCCTGCTTCCGTAAGCGATGTAGCATCCGTAATTGCAAGAGGAACATCAAGAATTCTGGCAAGAGTTTTAACAAGATAAGTCTTACCACTACCTGTAGGTCCAATCATCAGAACATTTGACTTCTCAATTTCAATTTCATCCATTGTATCTGTCGCAACACGCTTATAATGGTTATATACGGCAACGGATATAATTTTTTTTGCTTTTTCCTGGCCTATCACATATTCATCAAGCTTTTCCTTTATCTCATGAGGTGCCGGAATATCCTTAAGCTCGATTATGGGCTTATGCTCTTCTTTTTTCTTGACTCTAGCCCTTCCCGGTTCTGCTCCTCCGAATAAATCTGCCATATTAAGAAAACTTATATTAGGCATTCCCGAAAAAATACTTCCAAGCGGAGTTCCCTTCGGCTCATTCTTCTTTTCAGGATTATTATCGGGATCATTATCCTCCTTTTCAGAGCTATCCACTTCAGAACCGCCTGTTTTGCCCGTATAAGGAGTTTCATTGCTTGAGGCTATATCTGTATCCTCTTTTTTATTACAAGAGCCTTCCTGGCCATTTTCAGAGGGTGTCTTTTTGTCACTCTCACTTTGGGCTGTATCTGTTGTGGCCTTCCTATTAAAGCCCTGAATATTCAGGTTGTTCATTACTTCCTTTATCTCATCAGGATTAAGTCCCATATTTCCGAAATCATATCGGCTAACCATTTCCATTGTCCTGTTCATACAATCCTGACATACACACATACCATTGATTAATGGTGTCATTCTTCCTGCCTGGCTTTCCGTACGATGGCACAATATACATACCTGCTCGTATTCGTTCATAACATTCCTCATTTCCGGTGAACTCGGATACATATATCAAAGGATATTCTCTTCTGTTTTGTTCCCTGTTCACAACATCAATAATCAATCGAGCAGACGGAAAACTATTCCCTTATGCTCGTCCACAAAGCTCACATATAATAAATGTTTTATATATAATGCTCTGCTACAACAACAAGAAAAGTCTGATGCTAACCATCAGACTTTTCATATTATATCATAATAATTACCAAGTTTTAATCCTTAAGGTCACCCTCACTAACCAATTCAACCGAAACGGTCTGCGATTCATATGTACCATCAACATTTCTGTATATTTCAACGGATACGGTTTCACCTGCTTCATAGTATGTAAGTTCTTCCTTCAGCGCATCCATTGATTTTACGCTCTTTCTTCCGATAGTAACAATTACATCTCCCTGCAATATACCCGCCTGTTCAGCTCCTGTACCTTCATAAACCTGCCTAACAACAACTCCTACAGGAATTCCATACATCTGAGATGCTTCTTCAGTTACAGTAACGCCTCCGATTCCCAAATATCCTTCTTTGCCACTGGCAACCTTCACACGTTCATCGCTTAATACAATATCACTTAAGATTGGTTCCGCTGATGAAATTGGTATTGCAAATCCAACGCCATCAATGGTTGTTCCACCAATTTTACTTGAATTTATTCCAATTACTTCACCCGAAGCATTAAGAAGTGCTCCACCTGAATTACCCGGATTAATGGCAGCATCCGTCTGAATAAGTCCTTCTGCAACTGTTCCGTCTGACATTTCAAGTCTTCTATTTACAGCGCTTATTACGCCGGTTGTGACAGATTGTCCATATCCTAACGCATTACCAATTGCAATTGCCGGTTCGCCTACTTTTAAAGAATCTGAATCTCCCAATACCGCAACGCTTATCGCATTTTTAGTAGATGTTGTAAGATCAGAAATACTAACAAGAATTACCGCAAGATCTATCTTACTATCTGTGCCTTTAATTCTGGCTTCGGCTTCTGTGCCATCTATGAACTGAACCTTTAACTTGTCAGCATCCTCAACTACATGATTATTAGTAGCTATAAGCAGAAACTGTTCATCCTGTCCGATAATAATACCCGAACCACTTCCTGAAGACTGCTGTTCATAAACCTGTCCCCAAAAGTCACGTTGTCTTATAGTGAAATCACCTGTAATAGATACAACCGAAGGCATTACATTCTCTACAACCTCTGATACATCCATTACTCTGGTATCAGCAGATGCCTTGACAATCGAGTCAACATCCGAATCATCCACTTCAGACTCATAAACATCAGGGTCATCATCCTCAACAATCACATCATCGTCATTGCCTTTAATAGTCGGAGTCTCCTTAATCTTATCAACTCCATCTGTTACCTCAATTTCATCATCTTCTATAGTCTTATTTATGGCAAATGGCAATTTTATATTAAATTCATTTAGTGCATATAAGGTTGCACCTACCGTAATTCCAAATACAATACCAAGAATTACTGTTAATAACAGCTTTCGTCCAAAGGATCCGGAACCCTTTTCCTTTTTCTTCTTAGGTGGTTTAGAATCCTGCGATGGATTTGATACCGGTGGCACATCCGGCGTTAATGCTCCGCTGTATGCCCCATTATAAAACGTATTATCAGCCGGCTGTCCCATGTTATCAGAATCATATCTGTATGAGGAATACACGCCCCTTCCCGGCATTCTGTCATCCGGTACATGATGATTATATCTACCGGCACTATCTGACCTGTAACCGGTCGACCTGTTAGTCCTCTGTCTAAGGCTCTCAGCCCTTCTGTCACGTGCCGATTCAAACTCTTCAATAGCCTTATCCATTGGCGATAGCCCGGAGGCATTTTCAGTTATATCTACCTTCTGCTCACTCACAACAGGTTCTGAAATCTGTATATCAATCGGCTTATCCATTACTTCAGGTTTATCCACTCTAACCTGATCAGCCTGATTATCAACGCCTATTTCAGCGCGCCTCTTGGACATCCTTACATAAACATCATTTTCAGCAGAAGATGTCCCATTTTCAATGCTATTTGTTTCAAACTCATCATTCATAACATTCTCCTCCATCACACGCTTTGATAGAGTAAGTTTATTTCAGTTCTGTGAACAAATTGTGTTCACATTATAATCAGTTTGTGAATTATTCAACAGTAACCGATTTAGCAAGATTACGTGGCTTATCAGGATCAAGTCCTTTAGCTACCGACATATAATATCCCATTAACTGTAGCGGAATAATAGCAAGACTTGCCGCAAATATATCCTCTGTCTTAGGTATATAAATTGTGAAATCCGCCTTATCCTCTACATTATAATTACCATATGTGGTAATACCTGCCAGGTAGCCCCCACGAGCCTTAACCTCAACCATATTTGATACAGTCTTTTCAAAAAGTTCCGGCTGCGTAAGCACACTGATAGCCATAATTCCATCCTCAATAAGTGAAATAGTACCATGCTTAAGCTCACCGGCTGCATAAGCCTCAGAATGAATATAACTGATTTCCTTCATCTTAAGACTTCCCTCAAGACTTATAGCATAATCTATACCACGGCCCAGGAAGAAGATATCTCTGGCATTAGAAAATTTTGCGGTAAACCACTGAATTCTCTCTTTATCCTCAATAACCTTACGAATTTTATCCGGAATCTCATTAAGTGCTGCAATATATCTGTCATAGTCAGCCTTCTCAAGACTGCCCCTAACATAACCAAACTGTAGCGCTATGAGATAATTAGCAATAAGCTGTGCACTATATGCTTTGGTTGTAGCAACTGCAATTTCAGGTCCTGCAACAGTATAAAGGGCTGCATCAGCTTCTCGTGCAATAGAACTGCCAACAACATTAACTATACCAAGTGTTTTAACTCCATTATTTTTAGCAATCTTCACAGCCTCAAGTGTATCCGCAGTCTCACCTGACTGACTTATTGCTATTACAAGACCATTTGGATCAAGAATAGGATCTCTGTATCTGAATTCCGAAGCCAGTTCAACTCTTACAGGAGTACGTACCAGTTTTTCAAATACATACTGTCCTACTACTCCTGCATGATATGCAGAACCGCAGGCTACAATCGTAATACTGCTGATATTTTTAATAGCATCATCATCAAGACCAACTGATGATAAATCAATCATTCCATCCTTTACATATGCGGATATTGTATCCGCAATAGCCTTAGGCTGTTCATGTATTTCTTTAATCATGAAATGCTCATAGCCACCCTTATCAGCCGCTTCAGCATCCCATTCTATTTTAGTGATTTCCTTATCAACCTCTTCACCGTCGAGATTATAGAAATGAACCTCACCCGCCTTAAGACATGCCATTTCAAGGTCATCTATATAATATACTTCTCTGGTATATTTAAGAATGGCAGGAACATCCGATGCAACAAAAGAAGCATCCTCCGTTGTACCTATTATCATAGGACTTGCCTTACGTGCAACCCATACCTCTCCGGGATAGTCATTGAACATAACGCACAATGCGTATGAACCGCGCACACGAACCATTGTCTTGGCTATGGCATCAATAGGACCAATCTGGTACTTTTTATAATAATAGTCAATAAGTTTAACAAGCGCCTCTGTATCTGTTTCAGAATAAAAAGTATAGCCCTTTTTTCTAAGCTTTTCCTTAATCTCTGCATAGTTCTCAATAATACCATTATGAACTCCGACTACAGTACCATCATCTGATGCATGAGGATGAGCATTCTTCTCAGTAGGTTCACCGTGTGTTGCCCATCTTGTATGGCCGATACCACACTCTCCTTTTACAGCCTTACCATCATCCGTCTTTTCCTTTAATTCAATAAGCTTTCCCTTAGCCTTAACAACCTCCGTCTTGCCTGCACCATTACGTACAGCAAGTCCTGCAGAGTCATAGCCTCTATATTCAAGCTTAGATAATCCCTCCAAAAGAATCGGAGCAGCCTGCTCATTTCCTACATATCCAACTATTCCACACATAGTTTACCTCCTTGTCGAAAGAAACCTCACTCTTTTTACGAGTCAAAGTATTCCGGATTCATTGAGCATCGCTTAACAAATCCCATCGGCAGTTTTCTATACTTTTTACCAATCTTATAACCAATATATTTACACCCTGTCATATAAATGTAGGGTATTATTTTTCTCTTCTGACCACCATCCCACAATCTTCCGATAGTTGTCTTCACCATTTTTATTCCTTCAGATTCAGAAGAAATCCCTTCGAACACTTCCGGATGTTCTGCCTGAGATATTCCTATATCCACATTTCTGTGAAACTGCTCTGCTGCCGAATAATTATGCGAATGATATACCTTAGCTTCTGAAGCATAGGCAATCTTATAGCCATTTTTTATTGCTTTTGCAGCATATATCATGTCTTCATTAAAAATAGTATGATCTATAAACCCGCCTAGTTCATCGAATATTTCTCTGTTATAAGCACAGCTTACATTTGAACAAAAATACGCCTTAATACCAAGCCTTTCGACATCCGCCTGACTCTTTATCATATCCTCAGCAGGATAATTGAACTCCCTGGTAACCTGTTCTACTATGGTGCTGTCCAAATTTGCAAGCTGTCTGGCATAGCATGCTGCTATCGTCTTATCCGAGAGCTTTTCCGTAAGCTTCTCCACAAAACTTTCATCACACGGCATAGCATCCTGGGTCATCAGAATCACAATATCCGCCTTGGAATAGCTGATACCGACATTCCTTGTTTTCCCATGGTCAAAATCCTTCTTATCAATATGATGAACCTCTAAGCCTTCATATTCCGAAAATCCCTTGTCGCACTCTATAAGCTTCTTATAGCCGGACTCCTCAGTGTTCATAAGTATTATGCGATTAACACGAACCGTCTGACGGCTCAGCATATCTATTAATCTCCACAGCATTACACCGGGTTTATATGTTGGTATGATTACATCAATCATTTTTCCGCCTTAATGTCCCGTATCTGAAGATACTTTTTCACTATATTTCTTAACCTGCTCCGACGGTACATAGTCCTTATTATCAAACAGGAATTCCTGAAGAAGCACAACATTCTGCTCAAGATTAACAGGGATTACACATGAACCCTTTGATCCTACTTTACCTGTTGCACGATTAGTTTCAAACGGGAAGCCGTCACTTGCAACAATATTATACTTTGCCACATCCCCAAGTAGTTCAATAATCTCACTTGAATCAAGTGATGTGGAAATGTAGCTTGTCACGCTATTATATGCCGATGCGAGTTCCTTTGGATTAGACTTCTTGGCAATCTCAAGGCATTTTGCAATAACTGTACGCTGTCTTTCAGCTCTTTGGAAATCATCACCAACATATCTGATACGACAATAGGCTGTAGCCTGAAGACCGTTAAGCTTCTGCTCACCTGCATTCTTAACAGCTATATAATCCTTGCCTTCTGTAGCATAGAAGTTCTCTTCATCATCCGACTTACCGACCATACTGATCTGGTAATTATTCAAATGAACAATTTCATTTTCCTTAACATCGATGGTAACGCCACCAAGTGCGTCAATTACCTCAGCAAGACCACTGAATCCAACTGTAACATAATCTGTAATATTGAGATCCAGATTCATATTAAGCATGTTAATAGCCTGTTCAGGACCGCCCTTGGCATACGCTGCATTACACTTATTGTAAGTATCATTTCCAAGATTTAAGTATGTATCTCGGAAAACAGAACACAATCTTACGTCTCCTGTATCCTCATTGATGGAAGCAATAATAATTGTATCCGATCTGTTACCCTTACCAAGAGACTTGTTTCTTGCATCAACACCAAACAGGGCAATATTACGATATCCCTTAAGACTCTCATTCTGAGCAACCGTTTCATTGATAACAATATCATCCTCATTGATATTAATCTTCTGTATTGATGTAGTACCGCGCGTAATCATCCACGCACCGCCTGCAAGTCCGATAAGAACGATAATTTCAATAATTAAAAGAATTATCTTTCTCTTTTTCTTCCTGGCCTTGCGTCTTCTTGCCTCTTCTCTTCTTCGAGCCTCTTCACGCCTTCTGGCATCTTCACGTCTTCTTCCGTCATCACGCGGATTTCTTGCTCCACTCTGACGAACACGGCGTGGATCATCTCTTCTTGGATCGTAAGCCATTTTTATTTCTCCTTAATTCCTGCTAGTAAGCATTTTCGTTCATTAGTCCCCTGAAAACAGTAAGGAACATAATCTTTATATCAAAAGCCATAGACCAATTCTCTATATAATAGATATCATAGTCTATCCTCTTTCTAATCGAAGTATCACCACGATAGCCGTTAATCTGCGCCCATCCGGTAAGTCCCGGTCTAACCTGATGCTTAATCATATAACGAGGAATTTCTTCCTTGAACTTTTCGACAAACTGCGGTCTTTCCGGTCTTGGTCCAACAATACTCATATCACCCTTAAGTATATTAAAAAGCTGCGGAAGCTCATCTATACTTGTCTTCCTTAAGAACTTACCAACCTTCGTAACACGCGGATCATCCTTGGTCGTCCATCCCTTAGCCTCTGTCTCTTTATCCTGTACGCACATAGTACGGAATTTATACATATTGAAATTCTTATTGTGAAGGCCAACTCTCTGCTGCTTGAATATTATCGGTCCCTTGCTGCTGAATTTAACAATAAGGGCAACAATAATAAGAAGCGGTGACAGAACAACAATTCCCACAAACGAACCGATAATATCAACTATTCTCTTACAGATTGCATTAATGGTATTACTAAGTGGCACATATCTTATATTAATTACCGGCAGTCCGTTAAGATCCTCTGTATATGGCCTGTTAGGAATAAGACTGTTATAATCCGGAATGAACTTCGTGTGGACACCTGATTTTTCACATAGTCCCACCAGTTCCTCAAGCCTGTTGTAGTCTGCAAGTGACAGAGTGACTGCAATCTCATCAAGTTCACTAACCGGCAATATCATATTGAGATTGTCTATTCCGCCAATAACCTTTGCACCCTTATACATAGTGCCCCTTGGTACAGTATCATCGAGAATACCCCTAATCACATATCCCCACTGTGGATTGGCTATTATTCGATTAATATATTCCTCTGCAGCTCTGGAGTAACCAACCAAAAGCACATGCTTTACATTGTACCCTCTGCTTCTAAAATGTCTTAATGCACTCCTTACAATCAAACGCTCCAATATAATTAGGATAACGTTGATTATAAAAAAAATACCAATAAGTCCTCTCGAGAAATCCTTAATCTTGAATAAAGCTATGCACACCAAAAACGCTATCGCACCCATTACGTTAGCGCCAAAAATCTGCGTTATAACTGTCTCAATTCGCTGCGTTCTCTTCGGCGTATACATCCTGTTAAAATAAAACAGAATCAGATATCCCGGCACCAAAAAATATAATGCGGAAAAATACAATTCCATTGTATATGCTCCGGCAGATGTGTCAGCCAAAGGCCCTTCAAACTTAATCCACCATGCCAGCATATAGGATGCCGCTACAATAATCGCATCGAGCAGTATATGTAGTCTGTTAAAATATTTCTGATTATCTTTAATCATGCTTCCACTACCATATAATGTGTATATAATATAGGCATTATCCTATGTATTGTACAATATATTGAATTTTTGTACAACCTCAGGCAAAAAGCCTCCTAAGGATATTGACCCATAATTCCAATTGAATAATTATATAATTCCCCAGATTTCTCAATCTGAATTTCACCCTTTTTTCTCTTCCGGCTTTCCCGAAATACATCTTAATTCCGGCCATAAGGCCTTTGATATATACCGAGCCATATCCCTTCAGCGTAAAAAACAAAGCCTTCACAGCAAATCCGACAATTAACAGTGGAAGATTAATTACAAGCTGTAAAAACGGCATATTTTTTAATACAAGATATATGCTGTTACGACTGCTTAAATTAATCTTAAACTCATTATATCTGGAGCCACTGGAACCGCTTCCGGCATGATAAACCAAAGCATCCGGTGAATATACATTATAAAATCCGTTTATTCTTGCCCTGTAACCCACATCTATGTCTTCCAGATAGGCAAAATGATTATCATCAAAGGCTCCAATATCAATAAGCTCTTTTCTTCTGTAAATTGCCGCACCGCCACAGGAACTGAATATTCTACGTTTCTTGGTGTATGCGTCTACACTTTTCCCCTTGCCATAGGCATAAGCCCAACCGAGCGCGCAATAATAATCTCCCGTTCCATCCAGAATCTGTCGGTTGTGCATATCTATCATCTTGGCTGAAGCAGAGAGTATCTTGTCAGACGAGTCCATAGTTTTCTCTAATTCTGCCACAAAGCCTTTATCTACTACAGTATCATTATTAAGAAGGACAACATATTCCGTTACCGCAGCCTCAATCCCCGCATTGACCGCCCTTGCAAAGCCGGTATTCTCATCAAAGGCAATTAAATCAACTGTAGGATACTTCTCTCTTAAAAGTTCTACACTACCATCTGAAGAACCATTATCTACGACAATAATCGAGAAATCCAAAGGCTCGCATTCAAGCAGACTGTTCAGACATTCTCTCAGATAATCTATTCCGTTATAATTAGGTATTACAACTGTACTTTTCATTATTTCTCCGGAAGGAACTGTGGGTCATAGTAATTAAGATAACCCTCAAATGTAATTTCTCTGCACAGAGTCGCGCTGGCAGATAAATAATCATATTCCTCATAGCTTAAATCGTTAAGCAGGTCTGTTACATCAATATATGGGGAATTCAGCTTGTTTTCCGCTATTTTATCCCTCAAATCATTAACCTTGTTACGGTCAAAAAGGTGAACATATTCGCTACTGTCAGCAATTCTCAATACCGCTTCGCCAACGCTTTCAGTAACCATCATATTACGTATATCAACCGAAAGTCCGCTCTGCTGCATGGCCGCTCTATGCATATATCCGCTAAAATGAACATTCAATCCATCATAAATACATGTTTTGGTGCTGTCCATCATTCCACCGACAATCTTGTTGTTTTTTATTACCGGACCACCAATAGCACCGATATCATATCTGTTTAAAAGTGTATTATATGCTATTTTACCTCGCTGAGTTATCGTTAGCTCCACTTTCCTTCGTATCTGTGGTCCATCCTTTGGATAAACAAGCTCATCACGATAATCAACCCTGTAGAATCCATTATGCTTAGTATGATTAACTACTGCTGTTATCTCTGCCTCTTTGATATAATCACGCACTGCAGCCAGTCCGGCCTCATATGCATATCTTTTGCTTTCCGGATTAGATGCCGTCGAATCCTCATGGCATCTCCAGTGGTATAGCACCTTGGATATATGACCATATGCAATTTCGTCATCACTGGCTATTCCATAGGTAGACGAATAGACTCTCAAAACCAGATCATGATCCTGTGCGCCATCAAATGCCGGTCTCAACATGAGTTTTTTCATAAGATCTGCCTTAACCATCAGGAAATGACAGATATAATTATTGGAAAGCAGCAAATCCAGATTAAAGCCCGGCTTGTAATTAGGTTCAAAGAAATGACTGCCATCAGCATTACACTTATCCTCATCCGAATAAAGCATAACATAATCAAGTCCTTTAGCCTTGCCACGCTCAATCTTGGCAGCATACTCATATAAAGCATCAGACGTGATCATATCATCATGATCAAGAAGTCCTATATAATCCCCGGTGGCATGGACAATTCCTGCATTTGTATTAACAGAGATTCCACCGTTTTCTTTAAGTTTTACATACTTAATTCTTTTATCAAGATAATTTTCTGTAATCTGTCTTACATTATCCGTTCTGGAAGCATCAGCAATTATAAGTTCCCAAAAAGGATATGTCTGCATAATGACAGAATCAATCATTTCACGGAGAAATTTCTCTTTCGTCTCATATGTAGGAACCACGATACTGAAAAGCAGCTTTTCTCTCCATTCCCTCTTTCTCTGAGCCGCCACTGCATCCGCAGATATGGGCTGATAGGTATACTTCTCCCTGTCGGCAATCCTCTCAACTGATGCATAAAATGTATCTTCTATTCCGTTCCTTTTAAGATAGTTATATGCCTTTTTGACTGAATTTAATGCCACTTTAATAGTCTCCCTTTTTATCCTGTATTTTAGCAAGTAAAAATGTCTATTCTGTGTTCTCCTTCATAGCACAGAAGCCCTCCTGTCAATAAAGACAGAGGGCTTATGCTATGAATATTGTTTATTCCTCAATTAAAGATATGACTTTACAGCTTCTGTCAAAGCCTCATTTTTAGCCTTGGCATCCTCAATACTGTTGCCCTTTACACCCATATAGAACTTAATCTTAGGCTCTGTTCCTGAAGGTCTTGCACAGCACCATGAATCATTAGTAAGATCAAAATAAAGAACATTTGATTTCGGCAGACCTGTTGACTTTGTAGCACCGGTTGCAATATCCGTTGCAACATCATTGTCATAATCTCTCATCTCGACTACCTGTAACTCACCGAAGTTCTTCGGTGGATTAGCACGGAGCTTATCCATAATAGCCTGAATCTGCTTACTTCCGTCAATACCCTTAAGAGTTACGGCATACTGAGTCTCCATAAAGTATCCATATTCCTCATACATCTCAAGCATCTGATTCCATACAGTCTTACCATTTGCCTTGCACCATGCTGCAACCTCACAGAGACACATAACTGCTACAACGGCATCCTTGTCTCTTGCGTGTGTTCCTGCAAGACATCCATAAGACTCCTCAAGGCCAAATACATAATTATTTGAACCTGTCTGCTCAAACAGCTTAATCTGCTCACCGATAAACTTAAATCCTGTAAGTACCTCAATTAGCTTGACATCATATTTTGCAGCAATTGGATCTGCCATATTGGTTGTAACAATTGTCTTAACCATAGCAGGATTAACAGGCATCTTTCCTGTCTCCTTACGCTCTCTTAAGATATATTCTGCAATAAGCATTCCGGACATATTTCCTGTAAATGGTACATACTCTCCACTCTTTGTATCAAGAGCATAAATACCAAGTCTGTCTGCATCCGGATCAGTAGCAAGCACGATATCTGCATTCTTTTCCTTTGCAAGCTTAAGTGCAAGTTCAAATGCCTTAGGATCTTCCGGATTAGGATATTCAAGAGTTGTAAATTCAGGATCCGGAAGTTCCTGCTCAGGCACAACATATACGTTCTTAAATCCAAGCTCAGCAAGAATTCTTCTTACAGGCTTATTACCTGTTCCATGGAATGGTGTATATACAATCTTAATATCCTCAGCCATCTGTGTGATTACTTCAGGATGAATAATCTGCTTCTTAAGCTCTTCCATATACTTGTCATCAATCTCAGCACCAATTACCTGGTAAAGACCCTTTGACATAGCCTCTGCCTTATCCATTGTCTTAACAGCATGATAATCTGTTACATTCTTAACCTCTGTGATAATCTCCTTATCCTTTGGCGCTGTAACCTGTGCGCCATCCTCCCAGTATACCTTATATCCGTTATATTCAGGTGGATTATGGCTTGCCGTAACAACTATTCCGGAGATGCAGCCAAGTGTACGAAGCGCAAAACTAAGCTCAGGAGTTGGTCTGAGTTCATCGAATACGTATGCCTTAATTCCATTAGCCGCAAGACAAAGTGCAGCTTCGTCAGCAAATTCAGGACTCATAAATCTTGAATCATATGCAATAGCAACACCCTTATCCTGACCATTCTGCTTAATAATATAATTAGCAAGTCCCTGTGTTGCCTTACGAACCGTATATATATTCATTCTATTGGTACCTGCTCCGATTACACCACGAAGGCCACCTGTACCAAACTCAAGTTCCTTGTAGAAACGATCCTCTATTTCCGACTCGTTTCCTTCTATCTTTTTAAGTTCAGCCTTAGTCTCTGCATCAAAATAATCATCTTCAAGCCAGAATTTGTAGTCATCCATGTAACTCATTTTCCTTTTCCTCCTTTATCTGCAGCCATGCAACTGCAACACATCATCTAATCAATAATTTTATCATATCCTTACCGAATAGTCACTTCTATCCAGCGAGAAATTTGGATTATAATACGGGTCTCCCTCTTCAAGTTCCTTTTTCCATTTCTGCCTGAAAAGTTCAGACTCTTTGTCATATCTTTCCGCCTTTTCACCCTTATCATCAAGTCCTCTGCTCACAGACTCATAATGATATAGTTCAGCAAACGGAGTAAATACATTAAGATATCCTCTCTGTCTTAATTTAAGACACAAATCCACATCATTAAGCGATACGGCAAAATGGTCATCAAGCCCGCCGACTTTTATAAAAAGATGCTTTTTAACCAAAAGACAGGCACCGGTTACAGCCGTAACATTCTGCGCATAACATAAACGTCCCATATAGCCGAGGTTTTCATAAGACTTGCCATAATGAGTATGACCTGCTGTTCTGTGTGCACCAAGGCCAATTACCACTCCGGCATGCTGAATTGTTTTGTCCGGATAATATAACTTGGCTCCAACCGCCCCTACATCCTTCCTCTGAGCATACATAAGAAGCTCTTCAATCCAGTTAACAGATATAACCTGTGTATCATTGTTAAGCAGCAGCACATACTGACCATCTGCACGCTCTACAGCATAATTGTTGATTTTCGAATAATTGAATTCTCCAACATATCTCAATATACGAACACGCTCATTCTGACTTATTTTGGAATAGTAATCTTCAATTTCGGTAGTTACCGAATTATTCTCTACAACAATAATCTCATAATTATCATAGGTGGTTTTCTCAAGGATGGATGAAATACATCTTTCCAAATCTTCTCTATGATCCTTATTCGGGATAATAATAGACACCTTAGGATTACCTATAACTTCATAGCTGATTCTGAATATCGTCTCAAAGGCTCTCGTACTTGTTATATTAAAATTACTAAATCCATGAGTTCTCAAATGGTCTGCAACCGCACCACGGGCAGCCTCGATTGCATAGCTTTTGGCACTTATATCACTTGCCACACTTCCTGCATGAGATCTCCAATAATACAAAAGCTTCGGAACATGAACTATATTCTCTGCCTTATCTGTAAGTCTCAAAATCATATCATGATCCTGACTTCCGTCAAACTTACTTCTAAACAGTTCTGTTCCTTCAAGAAGACTTCGCTTAAAACAACTAAAATGACAGATATAATTATTTGCTCTAAGATTATCAACCGCATAGTCAGGTTTAAAATGCATTGTAATCATCTTATCTATACTGCCCTTATGGAAAGTTGTCTCATCACAGTATATATAATCTGCATTTTTCTCATTAATAACCATAACATATTCATATAAAGCACAAGGATGAAGAATATCATCATGATCAAACAGTCCGATATACTCACCGGTTGCCATTTCAAGACATCTGTTGGTGTTACCGGAAATGCCCTCATTTTTTTCAAGCTTTTTATAACATATTCTTGAATCCTTTTCCGACAGCTTGCGACAATACTCCCCAACAAAGGAATGCTCGGCATCCGAGCCGTCTGCTAGGCAGAGTTCCCAGTTCTTATAGGTCTGTGTAACTACCGAATCTATCATCTCCGTAAGGAACTCCTGCGGAGTATTGTAAAGCGGAACCAGTATGCTTATAAGAGGCATATAATCAAACTGCTCTTCTTCCTGCCTTAAACGTTCCTCTTTTGTCGGATAACTGGCAGTTCCATATGATTTCTGCGCCTTTTTTTCACGTATCTTATACTTCACCTTGGCCCAAAATCCACGAAGCCCGCCAAGATTCTTCAGTCGTTTCCTAAGCTTAGCAGCCTTAAGCATCATGTCACGAATACCCTTTGTGCATTTCCAAAGAGGATTGTTATGAATTCTGTCAAGTCTGAACTGAAGCATAGCATTGGCTTCTTCAAGCTCAGCTACCTTAGCAATATATTCATTACATTTGGCACGCTCCTTCTCATAGAGCTCCTTGTAACTGTTTTCCATGCATATTCTCCCGGTAAATTAGTTGTTTTTTATATTTATGTACCTGTTTGTAAAACGGCACAGAACAAGTCTGGACGCCAAACCTCTTGCAATAACACCCACCTGATAATCACCGTCAGGCATAGCCTTTGTATCCGGTTTCAAAGAAAAACCACACAGTACGGCATTTTCATCAGTATCCAGATTAATCTCTAAATCAGGCCTGTAAAGCTTGTTGCATTCAAGTTCGTAAATTCCGCTTTGTCCCTTAAGAAGAATCTTAAAATCAAAACAGGCATTATCGCTTCCGGCAACAAAGGAATAGCCTCCAATGTAGATTGTACTGCCGTCACCTACCCCGGCCTCACGCGGTCCAAGCCAGTATTCAAGACTTCCGCACTGTTCAAGACTGATAATCAGGCACTGGTTTTCCCATTCAGGCTTAATTGTATAGCCTATCTTTTTAGGCTTTGAAACCTTGGTCAGGCTACTATTTTCATATTCATACTCATAGGCATATGTGTAGTTACTGTCCAAAATATCACTGGTCAGATAATCATGATAATATGGATCCTTACCATACAAATCCGGGTGCTTTTCATACAACCTGATTCTCTCGCCTTTAAGGCGATTTAACTTCTCCTTGGACTCATCATCACCACGGCTTAACGACTCGTAATGCCACAGGTGTGTACTGTTAACAACAACATTATGATATCCTGCTTCATACAATGAGTAGCATAAATCAACATCATTAAAGGCAACCTTGAATTCCTCATCAAGGCCTCCGATGCTGTCATACAATTCCTTTCTCATCATAAGACAGGCGCCTGTTACACCAAGTACATTTCTGTCGATATCGTTAACATGGTCATAATATATATGATCATCAGGCTTATACTGGAGTTTATGTACCGGCCCAAGTCTTAAATTTGTTATTCCGCAATGCTGAATCATTTTGCTATCCGGATAGTAAAGCTTGGCCCCCACTGCTCCGACATGCTCCCTCGAAGCATATTTGGTCATCTTTAATAACCACTTACTGTCCCTTATTTCCATATCATCATTGAGAAGAAGAACAAATCTGCCGTTTGCGGAGGCTACACCACGATTACAAATTCTTGAGAAATTGAACTCCTGTGGTTCATAAATATATTTTGCGTCCTTTAGATATTCGTTTTTGCCATTTGTTTCATCTATGACACTTTTAATCTTGATTTTATTTTCATCGTTGCTACCGTTATCAATTACGATAATTTCGAATGGAACACCTGTTGTTAATTTCACCATAGATACCAGCAACTGCTTCAGGATATCCGGGTTATCTTTTGAAGGAATTACTATGGAAACCATGCCTAAATCATCATTTATATAGTCAAATCTACCATCATTCACATACAAACTCTTAGAATAATCATTATGATAAAGCACATAATCCACATGTCTGACCTGAGCAGAATTCATCCCCTCTGTCGCTTTAATAACAAGTTCATATATATCCGCAGCATCAGTAGGAATAATATCCTTCTTAAGAGCCACAACATTACCCATATAAAAGTAATTTCTAAGGGTATCAGGTGACCAATCAGGGCGATATATAGGATTCATTCGTATAGTTCTGTTTGAATTATATTCATCTTCATCGCCATATACGACCATAGTTTCCGGATACTCATTAAATACAGAAATAACTGCATGTAAAGCCCTCATCGACAGCTTATGCCGATCCAGGGTATATAAAACAACATCTGCTGCAGGCTTTTCCTTCATAACATCACAATACTCTATAACCTGAACATCATTGGTATTAGGTAAAGTGCCGGCAAGATACTCCAGTTCCTTCTGTCTAATCCAGGAATCATATGATACATACTGCCTGTCCAGTTCCTGCTTATACCTTCTATTCAGTTGTGAAATCCTGGGAGCCTTTATCAGGTGTTTAATCCTATCAAGCATATTATCTTCATTCCTTATTCAAAGCATACCCGAAAAACAAATCCCGGCTAAAATCTGATTTTTTTAGATAATTCCTTACGTAATGCTTTGACCATACTTACCGGTATCTCAGTAGTATTCATAATAACTCTGAGTTCATTACCGGTGCTTCTGACCTTGTCCTTAACTTCTATTACAATATTGGGATCTCCATAATAGAATACAGCTGTAACAGTATCCCCTCCATCAAGCTTCTTACCGTTAATATATACACGCTTATTATCCTTGAGATTGATAATTTCACCATTAAGCGATATCTCTACAATCTCAGTCATACAATAATCCATTAGCGGATCAATTCTCACCTTAACAGCTTTACTGTCAATAGATGCAGTGAATTCAATATGATTATCCCAATCATATCGCTCTTCAACGAAGAAGGATTCATCCTCACTGAAACCGCTTCCCATATCTGTATATATCTGAACGGTTCTTCGAAGATCATCTTCTGCAGAGGTGGCAACAAATCTTTCAGGGGTAATCATAGCACCTCCAAGAAGGTTACGAATTTCTCCCATGCTCAGTCTCTTGCCTGTTACTTCCTTCTGGAATGCTGCTTCCCTGTCCCTATAGCCCTCCGCTTCATCAGGAGTGATATCAAGTCCCGCAATAATTAATTCAGAATTAAATTTATTGCGTTCATCATTTTCCAGCAGATAGCAGTAAAGCGCTCTAAATGCCAATGCTTTTGTAGGTGTAACTTTTTCCTCCGTCCACTCATAGTCGATTACAGTCCACTTATCACCGTCAACAAGCACATTAGAAAATACCAAATCAAAATCGGCTATTTTCTTCTCTTCACCATAACTGATCCTGTCTCTGAATTCCCTAAAAAGCGCCTCAAAGCCTTCATTATCCTCATTAATCAGACATTCATCCATAAGCTCCGAAAGAGGCCTGCCTGCAACAAACGGAAAACTTACTGTTCCATCAGCGCATTCTATGCATGGACATATTTCAAGCTTACTACCCTCATATCTGTCCTTGAGAAGTTCATATGACCTCATCATTTTCTCAATATGAGCAGCGCCTTCTTTTTGGCATAACGCATGTTTTTTAATTATATCACCGCATATCTCTGTGCTAATCTGGTATTCCGGTGCCCTGTCATTGGAATATCTTATATAATCCGTCTCAGGTCGCGTTCCAAGAATAACCATATATGAATTGGAAAAGAACGGAAACTGATTCTCATCCAACAATCCGTCAAAAGCTGCTTTTTCATCAAAAAGTAACATTCTGTCCCTGTCGAAGTTACGTGCATTATTATACAATTCGCCTTTTCTCGGAAGCTGTTTATCACTGAAAAGCGTTGTCATAAACTTATAATCAGGGTATGGATAGTAAAAATGAATATCTTCCTCACCGGTAGCCTTAAATATATCTTCAAGTCCCTTCTTAGAGAAGGTTCTTACGCCACCACCGTCTTTGTAACACTCAATTGAACTAAAGAAGGTTCCCAGATGATCCTCTCTGCAGCCCGCAAAATATTTGAGGCCGTATCGATTCTCTATCGCTATTGCAATATTTCCATCACTTTTAACATGTTTTCTGATTATTCTTAAGAAATCTTCAAAAGGCGTTTTACCCCCAATATAACTCTGACCATATTCAAATACACCAATTAAAAGCGCATAATCGTAATCTGTATCAAGATCCGGCTCTATATCCTGGAAATTTCCTACATTTATCGTTATATTTTCACAATCCTCGTGACGATAAGCATTTACAAGACTTCTTTTTCTGGACAAATCAACGCAGTCAACCCTGCCGGCTTTAGCCGAAAGTGCACCGGTAATCGCACCACATCCCGAACCGATTTCCAGAACCTTCATGCTCTTGTCTATAGGCAGCCAGCTAACTATATTCTCTCTCTGCTCAGACAGATGATAAAGTATCGGCCAGCTTTTTCTCTCTTCAATTATTCTTCCATATTCCACACTTGAATAATTCTTAACTATATCAAGTATTTCATCCTCGACTACACCATCACAGTAATAATCCTCACCCGGATAATGCGTATAGTCCAGCTTAACTTTTCCGATTACTTCGTTTTCCACTTTTGCCTCCAAAGCAGTTATTCTAATCAACTGTCACAATAGAATTCATATCATAATAGCCTACCGTATTCTTGTCCGATACAACCGTTATATTAATTACATCATATAACCTGTGATATACCTGAAATTGATCCTTTTCATAGCCTGTAACACCAAAAGAAAGCAGGTATTCTCCGCCTTGAAGGTTCATATCCTGGGTGAAGGTAAGCTTCTTAACTTCACCTGCCTTAACGGGCTCTAAAAAGGCCTTCTCGTACATCGTATTGGTACCTGTTATCTCAGTTCCGTGAATATTCTTAATTGTAAAAGCAAAAATAGGTGCCTGAATATCTTCCGTAAAGCTTACATCAAAATGAATTGTAAAAGGTTCTCCCTTAATTACAGCCGTTGTCCTTGTACCCTTTTTATCGGTAATAAAATAATTATGTATATTAGCCGCACCTGTACCATATTCAAGAAGCTCCGGATTAACCCCCTGGCTTGCTGCCTTTGATGCCAATTCCTGAATTTCTTCATCATCCAACAATTCAGATTTCTCATCAGAAATCTTATACTGTCCCACAAGCACCTGCTTATATGCATCAATCATTTCCTTAGGCGCACCTTCATCAAGCTTAACTCCCTTATTAAGCAGGATAACCCTGTCACAGTACTTTGCAATACTACTTAAATCATGGCTAACAAAAAGTATTGTCTTGCCCTGTTGCTTAAACTCCTCGAACTTGTGATAGCACTTAGCCTGAAAAAAAACATCTCCTACCGATAATGCCTCGTCAACAATCAGTATTTCCGGTTCTATATTAATTGCAACTGCGAAAGCAAGTCTGACAAACATACCACTTGAATATGTCTTGCATGGCTGATATACATAGTCACCAATATCTGCAAAAGCAAGAATAGCTTCAAGCTTCTCATCAATTTCCTTCTTGCTAAAGCCCATCATTGTTCCATTAAGATATATATTCTCAATACCGTTATATTCCATATTAAATCCGGCACCAAGCTCAAGAAGTGCTGATATACGGCCGTCAACAGTAATCTCTCCCATTGTGGGACTAAGAACTCCTGTAATAATCTTAAGTATTGTGCTCTTACCGGAACCGTTGGTTCCGATAATTCCCACTGTCTCGCCCTTCTTAATAGTAAGATCTATATCTGTAAGCGCATAGTGATCCTTACTCCTTCTTTTTCCCGGCAGAAGGGCCTCCTTAAACCTGTCGCTCGGTTTATCATATAATCTGTATATTTTCGATATTTTGTTAGCCTGAATTGCTATATCACTCATACATTTTCCTTTTTATTTGCAAACAGAATATGCTATCCGCACTCTAACTATAGGCATTACCCAAGCTATACCTGTCGTCTATGTTTACCTTCTACAGTACATCCGCAAAGTGTGGTTTCAACCTTCCAAAAAGCGTTGTTCCAAGCCATAAGAAAACTATTGTGAATCCCCAGAAATATAATGTACCCCACGGATTTTCCCAGAACCATGCTCCACTGACAACCGCATCCCTGTAACCTGATACAATATATACGAGCGGATTAATGCTAAGAATCAACTGCCATGTAGGACTAATATTATCAATATTCCAAAGAATCGGTGTTGCCCACATACCAAGCTGAAGAGCAATACCTATAATCTGTGCAATATCCCTGAAAAAGACCATTACGGCACTTGTAATATAGCTAAGTCCAAGAACAAGCATCAGGGTACAGAAGCTGTAATAAACAACCTGTATCGTATACAGACTTGGATAATAACCGTATATTGCTGCCATAACAAGCATTACACATACAAAGAATGCATGAATAAAAATTGCTGCAACTACTTTAATCACAGGCAATATGCTGACATTGAACACTACCTTTTTGACCAGATAATTATATTCCACCATAGCACTTGTTCCATGTGTAAGCGCCTCTGAAAAAAAGAACCATGGTACAAGTCCGGCTGTCAAAAACAGAACATAGGGAATACTTGTTGCTCTGGGTCCTGCCTGGGCTCCTGCCCCCATAATAAGATCAAATACAACATAATACATTGCAATCGTAACAACCGGCTGAATCATAGCCCACACTGCGCCAAGATATGAGCCTGCATAACGCTTTTTGAAATCATTTTTTGCAAGCTTCCATATCAGCCCTCTGTTTGTATATAATTCTTTAATTAGATTCGTTTTCTTTTTTTCGGTCATATGACCAATCCTTTCGTCTGTACTAATCTGGCAGACACTTATAAATTGTGTTCCTTTTTATAATTATCAAGGCCGTCCCACTTTGTATCCTTTTCTGACATAATAAGCTCCATTCCCTCGGGAATAGGCCATTCGATGCCAATTGCCGGATCATTATAGGCAAGGCCGCCTTCATCATTAGGATGATAGAAATCCGTACACTTATACGCGAATTCAGCATAATCGCTGAGCACTAAGAAACCATGTGCAAAATTTTTAGGAATAAAAAACTGTTTTTTGTTCTCCGCACTAAGTAATACTCCAAACCACTTTCCAAAGGTCGCCGAACCCGGACGCAAGTCTACAGCAACATCATATACTTCGCCGCTTACAACTCTCACAAGCTTATCCTGAGGATAATTAATCTGGAAATGCATACCTCGCAAAACGCCTTTTTTTGAAGCAGACTGATTGTCCTGTACAAATACCTGATCAATTCCCGCCTCCTTGAAATCGTTATAATTGTATACTTCCATAAAATAACCACGGCTATCACCAAAAACAGTTGGAGTAATAACCTTAAGTCCTTCTATCTCACATGTTTCAACTGTAATCTTTCCCATTATGCTTCCTCACTACTCTATTAATTAGCTACACTCAAATAACTCAAATTCATATCTACACGGCCTTCTATACCACTAATCTTACCGGACGAAGAATACTGCCACATCTGATATGTTCCGCCATATGTCGGCTTATCCTTGTATTCGGCAAGCCAGGTGACATTATCCGCAGATAATTTTGTAACATCAAGCTTGTTATTGAACCAGTTTTTACTTGCATATATTCCTGCAGTATATCCACCTGTTCGTATTGTTTCGCAAAATGTCTGCACCGCAAACGATCTGTCAATCACCTCAAGATTATCTGCTCTTCCCTTACCACCTGCGCCTTCTGTATCTATAAACACAGGATAAGTTACCTTATAAGGCTTAATTAATGTTAATACCGCGCTTGCTTCCTCAACGGCCTCAACATTATTGGTCGCCTGAGTAAAAAAGTACACACCTACCGGAATTCCGGCTGCTTCAGCTCCCGCCATATTTTTTTCAAAATACGGATCAACAACTATTGCTCCTGTGCTTGAACCTCTGTATCCGCATCTGATTATGGCAAACTCGACATCAGACTTTTTAACCTCTTCCCAATCGATATCACCCTGATACTTGGAAACATCTATTCCGAATCTTGCACCATCAACAGTTTTGATTGTGGCATTTCCACCGCTTTCGCCTTCATTTTCAGCATCATTAACCGCAGTATCTTCCTTCTTGGCATCAATATCTGCCTCTGTTTTAATAAGATATGAGATATCCGCAATAGCCTTATAATCAACCTTTGCTTTAACCGTGCACCTGATTGGTCTTTCGGGAATGATATAATCTGCCGTCTCTGCCAGCATAATCTCGTAATCTCCCGGAGCCAGGTCACTAATATGGATAACTCCGTCCATATCCTCATCCTTATAGCTTGCACTGCCTCCCAAAAGGATTTCAAACAGTTTTCCCTTTACCAGATGACCGTCAACATCCAGTATGCGGATTCTTAAGTCCTTCTCAACGGAGCTTGCACTGATTACCAGCTCGTCTCCACGACTATTATCATACTTTCCATCGCCAATCTTCTCTTCGTCAAAAAAGGTCTCATCATTCATCCATGCATAGAGGTCACTGCCCTTAATCCTGCCGTCCTCTTCTGCTACGGAATCCTCTGTTGTTTTAGGCTCGAATAATTCATTTTTTTTATTTTTCTCAGTACCATACCCGTTAACAAGCAGTATGACTGCGAACATCATTGCAACAAAAAGAGTCACAATCAGCATCGCTTTTACAAGCACTTTAGAGTCCATTAGCAACCTCTACAAGATATTTACCATACTCTGTTTTCATAAGAGGTTCTGCCAGCTTAAGCAGCTGATCCTTATCAATAAAGCCCCTCTTATATGCGATTTCCTCAATACAGGAAATATATAATCCCTGACGTTTCTGGAAAGCACTAACGAAATCGCTGGCATCAAGAAGGGAATCATGACTTCCCGTATCGAGCCAGGCGAAGCCTCTGCCCATTGTCTCTACTCTAAGATTACCTTTTTCAAGATATATATTATTTACGGCGGTAATCTCTAACTCTCCTCTGGCTGAAGGCTTAATATTCTTAGCTATCTCAACAACCTCATTATCATAGAAATACAATCCCGGAACAGCATAATTACTCTTAGGATTCTGCGGCTTCTCTTCAATTGATATAGCCACTCCATTCTCATCAAATTCAACTACGCCATATTCACGAGGATCCCTTACATAATATCCAAAGATGGTTGCGCCTTTTTCTCTTGATGCAACCTCTCTTAATAATCCCGAGAAATTCTGTCCATAAAAAATATTATCACCAAGAACAAGAGCTACTCTGTCATCACCGATAAACTTCTCTCCAATTATAAAAGCCTCAGCCAAACCGTTAGGTGCCTCCTGAATAGCATACTCTAACCTCATACCAAGCTGACTTCCGTCTCCGAGAAGTTCCTCGAATACAGGCAAATCCCTTGGTGTCGAAATAATGAGCACTTCGCGAATCCCTGCAAGCATTAGCGTCGAAAGAGGATAGTAAATCATTGGCTTATCATATACCGGCATAATCTGTTTTGAAATTGCCTTTGTAAGCGGATAGAGTCTTGTGCCGGATCCACCGGCAAGTATAATACCCTTCATCTTTTCTCCCTTTAATCAATTAAACATTGTACATTGTATCGTAATACTTCTGATAATCACCGCTTGTTACGTTTTTCATCCATTCCTCATGATCGAAGAACCACTTTATTGTAAGCTTAATTCCATCCTTAAACATTGTCTCGGGAACCCAGCCTATCTCATCCTTAATCTTATCAGGAGCTATTGCATATCTTCTGTCATGTCCCTTACGATCTTCAACATATGTGATAAGATCCTTGGTAACAAGCATTCTTCTTGGATCGTTTGGAGGCAGCATCTCCTGAAGAGTCTCAATTATGATATTTACTATCTCAATATTTCTCTTCTCATTATGTCCACCGATATTATATGTCTCAAAAAGGCGACCCTTCTCCTGAACCATATCTATTGCCTTGGCATGGTCCTCAACGTAGAGCCAGTCTCTTACGTTAAGACCGTCTCCATATACCGGAAGCTTCTTGCCCTGAAGCGCATTATTGATAATAAGCGGAATAAGCTTTTCAGGAAACTGATAAGGTCCGTAATTATTACTGCAGTTAGTAATATTTGCAGGGAACTTATATGTATCCATATACGCTTTAACAAGCAGATCAGAGCTTGCTTTACTTGCCGAGTATGGACTATGCGGATCATACGGAGATGTCTCATAGAAAAAGGCACTGTCATCATCAGGTAAAGAACCATATACCTCATCAGTCGAAACATGAAGGAACTTATGGTCCTCCTTAAATGTTCCGTCTTCCTCTTCCCATGCAGCCTTCGCACAGTTAAGCATTACAGCTGTACCAAGAACATTAGTCTGTACAAACACCTCAGGATTTCTGATGCTTCTGTCAACATGACTTTCAGCAGCGAAATGAACTACTCTGTCAATATCATTCTCAGCAAAAATCTTAGAAATAGCATCCTTATCCGTTATATCTGCCTTAATGAAAGTGTAATTATCAAGTTCCTCAATATCCTTGAGATTCTCAAGATTTCCCGCATATGTAAGTGCATCTACATTAATAATACGAATAGTATTTCCGTATTTTTTGAACATATAATGAATATAGTTGCTACCGATAAAACCGGCTCCGCCTGTTACTAGATATGTACGCATTATTATTTCTCCTTTTTCTAATAATTCATATATGAAAGATTCATATCTACATTACCTTTAATTCCACTGACCTGTCCCTTACTGCTATACTGCCACATTTGGTATGATCCGCCATATGTTGGCGTCGCAGCATACTGGGCAAGCCATATTTTGCAACCGGATAACGAGCCTGGACTGAATTTCTCACTGAGCCATGTCCTGTTGGCATATACACCTGCCGAGTAACCACTATTTCTTATAGTCTGACAATATGCATTTATTACCTTTGTTCTCGTTGCAGAATCAATTCTGTCTCCACGGCCACCACTTCCTTCTACATCAAGGAATACCGGATAAGACAATTTATAACCACTTATAAGATTAAGTGTCATGGAAGCTTCTTCTACCGCTTCTACCTCGTCTGTTGCCTGTGTAAAGAAATACACACCAACCTTAAGGCCTGCTGCCTGCGCTCCCTTTATATTGGTTCTGAAGGTCGGGTCCTCAATAAGTGCTCCGGTTGTAGAGCCTCTGTATCCGCACCTTATTATTACATATGAGATACCGGAATTCTTAACCTGCGACCAGTTAATAGAGCCATTCCATTTTGATACATCAATGCCAAGAACACCCGAACCGTTTTTAAGGGCTCCATCACTTCCAAAATCATATTTGGCTCCCTGAATAACCTGTTCTCCTGTTACTTTGTTTCCCTCAGCATCAAAGAAATATGTTGCCCCGTCAATTGTCTGCCAGCCTGTATACTTGAAGCCTGCAGTTGAACCTGTTGTACCATTCTTCATATAAAATTCTGTATGTGAACCGTAATCCTTATATGTGGCCTTTGTAGTACACTCCTTGTCTATGTAAACCACGATACCGTTTTTAGTAAGATATTTACTCCAATCAACGGAATCTGTATTCTCGTCCTGTTGTCCACCATTTTCCGAAGACGGTTCCGGGGTCTCGGATGGCTTTTCGGTATCAGAGTTTTCCGTACTCTGTTCTTCTGTCGACTCACTTTCCTCAGCATATACTTTTAAGCTCCAGAAATCACCGATTTCTCCAATCATTTCTTTTGCCTTTTCTCCAAAGGCACTTGCCGCTCTTAGTATTCCCCTTGAAGCATCTGCAGTCTGTCCACTCTTAACCGCATCCGGAACAGGGTCAAGCGAATCTCTTTCAACAATATCGTAAGACACACCACCATCAATAGGTGTTTTGGTAGATTCTACCCATGCCACAGTGTCCGTAAGTGCGCCCTCTGTAACGGTTGCCTGTGCTGTATCCTCTGCAGCTGCATTAACCTGAGCCTCAGTCTTAATCTCATCCGAAACATCAATTTTCTTATAATCAAGATTTTCCTTGATTACAATTGTCTGGATATCTGTCGGCAAGGAATATGAATCACGGCCGGAAAGCGGAAGCATCTTAACCTTTGCTTCACCGGAAGCGATTTGCTTGATATAGATAATTCCATCCTTGTCATCATCCGTCTTGGTAATTGTCTTCTTAGCCGAGTCTGTAATCTCAACCTCAAAAGGCACACCCGGAATAAGCTTTCCGGTCTTCTGATTGATGAATTTAATCTTCAAATCCTTAACAACTGTCTGAAGTTTAAGCTTGACGGTTACATTGCCTTCCGACTCGTCATCCTTCTCATCGTACTCAGCAACCGTGTACTCTTCCGTCTCTTCAATCTCAATTGTCTCTTCTTCTCTGCCCTCTGCCATCGCCAAAAGAGCACTTTCTCCGGCAATACCGATTCCTGCTATATTTTCACCAAGTGGAATGAATGAGGCAATCTGCTCTTCTGCCATCTTAACCGATGAGTAGATGTTAATTGTAAGTATTGCCGCCACCAAAACCAAAACACCGGTAGCTGCAATTATATAATCCATACCTGTCAGGCGACTGAAAAATCCGCCTTTTTTATTTTCCTTCTTTCTTTTAGAAGCGACAGCCTTTCCACCGTAACCGGCACCATTTCCGTGCTTCTTGGCATTTTTTAATTGCTCAGCCTTTTTATGATTAGCCTTCACGTCATGCTTTTTATTTTCATATAGGTCAGCATTCTTCATATCATGCGGCTTTACTTCATGCGGCTTTTCCTCATGTACCCTTGCATTATGCGGCCTCACATCATGTGGTCTTGCTTCATGCCCTTGGACTTCATGCGGCCTCACATCATGCGGTCTTGCTTCATGTCCTTGGACTTTCTGCGACCTTGCCTCATTATTCTGCTTTGCCTCATGTGGCTTTACTTCTTGTCTTTTTGCATCTGCGACACGACCTTCTGCCTTTTTATTCTCATGATTCTGTGCTTCTTGCCTTTTTGCTTCTGCGACACGGCCTTCTGACCTTTTACTCTCATGAGCCTGTGTCATAGGCTTCTTCCTGTCGTCTGGTCTGGCCTTCGGCTTTGAAGCAACAGCAGCATTACGTTCCGCGAACCTGTCTCGCTTTGCACCTCTTCTGCCTCTTACATCCTCTGCCTCAATGGCATCATATTCGGCAAGCATATCTGCCACATTCTTCTCACTTGAAGCATATGCTTCAGCATTCGTTTTTATCTTTTTACGGTTATCTATACCACTCTCAACCGGATTAACTTCTCCGCTTCCATCAATTAGTGCTGCTTCTGCTTCGCGAGGTGTCACAGGTGTTTCACCGCTTCCCTGTAACAGATTCTCCGCCTGCATATTTTCCCGTCTGGCACTCACCTGCACATTTTCCTGTAAAGGCTTTTCGGTCTTTTGTAAAGTTATATCCTGCTGTGGCTTTGTTGGAGTCACACCCTGCTGTGGCTTTGCAGAGATTCCTTCCTGTTGCGACTTTGCCGGGGCTTCCTTTGCAGCCTTTGCTGCCTTAAGTCTGGCTAGTTCAAGTTCAAGTTCTTCAACCTTTGCCTGGGCCCTGGTAACCGTCAAATCCTCTTTTGGTGTTGCATTTTCACTCGCAACTTTCGAAGTATTTAACTCTTTATCAAGATCAATTATCTCTAAATCGTCTCTCATGTTCCTCCTTGTGACAATTCATGTCAAATTATGTCTTATCACACCCTTTTAATCTCCCCAAAAACCAATCAGGTATAGTTCCCCATAATCCTTCAAATTATACCATTATTAGAGTGTATATACAACCCCAACCACAAGGTCTTGTAATTTACACCTGAAAGCTTAATGTGAAGTATCTACAGTTTTATTTGGATTTATGATTTTAATTGGATTTTCCGAAAGTCTACTTTGTTATGCGATGCTTTTTATTAAACTGAATGCAAAAACTGAGCGCACAAGATAAAAGATATGCCCATTGAAAAATTAATTATCAATTAAGGAAAATATGAAGGCTTTTTAGGAAAATTACCTACGAAATGAGTTTTTATACCTATTAGTCATAACTGAATATGGGATAGTTGTATAAAGAGCCAAGGGTATTACACCTTTATACACTCTTTAGCAAGTTGATGTTCTATGGGAATGTACTAGAGATTAGGGGTATAGGCTTTTTATACACCTTTAAGCAAGAAAGGAGCCTCGCCAACTGTATCAGAGGCCATGGGTATAGGCTTTTTATGCATTTTCAAGCAAGATGACAACCTCAGAAACTGTATTAAAAGTCAAGGGTATATGCTTCTTATACACTTTTTAGCAAGAAGGCGACCTTAATAACTGTATCAGAAGCCAGGGGTATAGGCCTATTATATGCTTAAAAGCAAGAAGACTATCCTGATAACTGTACTAGAGACTAGGGGTATACGCTTCTTATACACCTTTAACCAAGAAGACAACCTCAATAACTATATTAGAGGCCAAAAAGGGACGTGTTTTTTAACTGAAGTTGAATGATACACCTTTTCAAGCTACTTATTCTCAATAACACCATTTTTCCGATGAATCATTAACCATTTTAATGTTTGAATTTTACTTCTCTCAGCATATTCACATATGCCGTTTTTCCTTTAGATGAATATCCCATACTCTGATAGAATTTGTGAGTTCTTTCATCTTTAGAGCCTGTTATAAGCATCATTTTATAGCAAGCATTATTAACAGCAATCTCTTTGGCATATTCAAGACATTCTCTGGCATA
>JAGHUN010000051.1 GCA_018064805.1 Candidatus Colinaster scatohippi | reverse complement strand
TTTACTGCTTCTTAGCCTACGCATTTCCTTTTTCGGTAGGCTTGATACTTGTCTTTACCGCTTCTTAGCCTACGCATTTCCTTTTTCGGTAGGCTTGTTACTTGTCTTTACTGCTTCTTAGCCTACGCATTTCCTTTTTCGGTAGGCTGTTGCCTATATTATCCCCACTTAAGCCTATAACCTCACCCATTTAGCGGATTACAGCTACACTAATCAGAATAATTGCCTTACAACGACCATAACACAATCCTGCCACTTTTTTATAAGTAAACTAGTCATCATATAGCAGCCCCAAAACCAACAAAGAGCTGACAAAAGGTCATAAAATAGACTGGCAAAAGTCCACAAAACAGGCTGGCAAAAGTCCATAAAATAGACTGACAAAAGTCCACAAAACAGGCTGACAAAAGTCCACAAAACAGACTGACAAAAGTCCACAAAACAGGCTGACAAAAGCAACCTTTTGTCAGCCCTCAATAATAATCCCTATTATATAATCAAATCAACAGCATTCTGTCATTTGTAAGTTTTTCACCTGATAAAACCTTAAACTGATTCAGGAGATCATCCACAGAAAGTCCTGCTCTCTTATCACCTTCAACATCAATAATAATGCGACCGTGATCCATCATAAGTGTTCTGTTTCCAAGATCAAGAGCTGACTGCATATTATGGGTAATCATAAGACATGTTAGTCCTTCTTCACGCACAATTCTTTCAGTAATTTCAATAACCTTATCAGCTGTTGCCGGATCAAGTGCGGCTGTATGCTCGTCTAAAAGAAGTACCTTGGGCGGTCTTATTGTTGCCATCATAAGAGTAAGCGCCTGACGCTGTCCACCGGAAAGCAATCCCACCGGTTGACGCATTCTATCTTCGAGTCCCATATTAAGCTCTGCAAGCTTTTCTCTAAAAAGAGACCTTTCAGCTTTTGTTATTCTTGAGAACCATCCACCGCTTCCTGCTGCAAGCGCAAGATTCTCTTCTATGCTCATTCCGGGAGCTGAGCCCTTCATAGGATCCTGAAATAGTCTTCCGATATTTTTGGAACGTATATGTTCCTCCATTAATGTAATATCCTTTCCATCCAGTTCGATAGAACCAGAATCTGTAATATAGGTTCCGGATATTACATTAAAAAGTGTCGATTTTCCTGCGCCATTTGCTCCTATTATAGAAATGAAATCTCCCTTTTTAACATGAAGCGACAAATCAACAAGCGCCTTCTTTTCGTCTTCTGTTCCCGGATTAAAGGTAATTGATACATTATTCAAACTAAGCATCTATATCCCTCCTTCCGGTTCTAGCCTGCATATGCCTCTTAATTAGCGGCATTCTTGACTTAATATATGGTGCTGAAATTGCAATAATTACAATTATTGACGACACGAGCTTAAGCATATATGCCGGCATATTAAATCTCAAGGCAATTGTATACACTAATCTAAATACAAATGAACCTAGAACAACACCTATTGCTTTAAAAAGCAATCCACCCTTACCCATAAAAGCTCTTCCAATAAGAAGAGAGGCAAGAGCTATTGTAACCATACCCGAGCCAATATCAATATTAACTGACTTCTGCGCCTGGCCAAGCAGGCAACCCGAAAGTGCAGTAAACGAATTTGATATGCAAAGTCCAACAGTTATGGTAAAAGCCGGATTAATTGACGAAGATCTAACCATATCCGGATTATTACCTGTAGCTCTTATAGCAAGACCAAGCCTGGTCCTTAAGAAAAGAACCTGAAAGGCTATAACTAATATTACAGCTATACCGACAACTACAAGCTTATACTGTCCGCTTAAGAAGGTACCTTTTAATTTATTCTGCATTATTGTAAACAATGTAGTGGTTTTATTCATATTAAGCAGTGAGGAATTTCCCATAACTGCAATATTGACAGAATACAGACCTGTATTAACAATAATACCTGCAAGCAAGCTGTCTATTCCCATACGTGTCTGAAGCAGCGCCGTAATAAATCCTGACAAAATACCGGCAAGCATAGCCGCGAAAATTGACAAAAACGGATGTCCGGATATAGCTACCATTGCTCCTACTGCTGCCCCAAGAGTGAAACAGCCATCAGTAGACAAGTCACATACATTTAACATTGTATAACTCAGAAAAAGCGCCAAAACTGTAAGCGAACTAATCAACCCAAGTTCAAGTGCTGTCTGAAGCAGTGTACCAATTGCACCAATCGTCATACTAACCCCTTTTCAGTGTTTTTCTTAAAGACCGAAAAGCATTTCCTTAAAAACTCTTAGTTATAGAAAATGCTTTTCAGTATCATAGCAAAATAAAAATCTTATTCAAAACTCTCAGCTGTCTGAATCTCTACAACCTTTGTACAATAAGGTGCAAATGCCTCACTAATCTTAGCAAAATCAAAACCAATCTGAGAACATACTTCTGTATTTACAGTAGCTGTACCATTATCAAATGTCTTAACCGGATAACTTGCAACATCCTTTCCATTAATAAGAATGTCAGCAACCATATTAGCTGTCTCAACACCGAGGTTAGCATAATCAACACCGTAACCAAGGAAAGCTCCATTAAGAGCAAATGAATCAGCACCTGCATAGTGAGGAATTCCTGCCTCTGCAAACTTCTCATAAATAGAAAGCTCAGCCTGCATAATTGTATTATCACTTGGAGTAAATACTGCATCAACACCATCTGCCACAAGCGCATCTGCTGCAAGCATTACTTCATCTACTGTAGTACCTGTACGTTCAACATACTCTATACCCTTAGCATCAAGGAATGCCTTAGCATCAGCAATAGCTGTTGTTGATGCATCCTGTCCAACATCATATAAAAGGCCAACCTTTGCTGCATCCGGATTAGCTGCAAAGATAAGATTCATTACTGCAGTTGTATCAAGGTAATCTGATGTACCTGTTACGTTTGCTCCCGGTGCTTCAAGAGATTCAACCACTCCGGTTGCTAAAGGATCTGAAACAGCTGCAAATACAACCGGAATCTTATTTTCCTCTGTATCAGCCTGCATTGCCATTGCAACAGGAGTAGCAACACCAACCATAAGATCCACATCATCTGCAATGAAATCTGCAATAATCTGCTCCATTACGTTTGCATCAGCCATGCAGTTATCATATTTGATTTCAAAAGTTACGCCATTTTCAGCACCTGCCTCTGCAAGTCTTGCCTGAATATTGTCGCAAATCTGATTAAGAGATGCATCATCTACATAATTACAAATTCCAACCTTGAATGTTTTACCATTCTCAACTGTAGCATTATCATCTGAAGCTGCAGCCTGTGAATCAGCAACTGCTCCTGTTCCTGCTACATTCTCTGTCTGTGCACTACCACATGCCACAAGACCCATTACCATTACTCCTGCGAGTAACATAGACAACATTTTTTTCATAAAAATCCTCCTATTTTATACACTGGTACGTACAAGCTTTGGCTGATAACCTTCTTCTTCAAGTCTGGAAAGTATTTTCTCCTTATGCTCTGTACCAAACGCCTCGAGCGTAATCCTAAGTTCAACTGCAGCATTTCTGTTAATTGATACAAACTGATTATGCTCTAATTTAATTACATTGCCACTCTCCTGTGCTATGACACTTGAAACTCTTGACAGTTCACCCGGCTTATCCGGAAGAAGCACTGAAACCGTAAAGATTCTATCTCTCATAATAAGTCCCTGCTGCACAACAGAAGACATTGTAATTACATCCATATTTCCGCCGGAAAGAATTGAGACAATCTTCTTGTCTTTAATATCAAGCTGCTTTAATGCAGCAACAGTAAGCAGACCCGAATTCTCTACGACCATTTTATGATTTTCGACCATATCAAGGAAGGAAACTACCAGTTCCTCATCCTCTACTGTAATAATATCATCAAGATTTTTCTGAAGATATGGGAATATCTCCTTTCCCGGAGTCTTAACCGCTGTACCGTCAGCAATTGTATTTACCCCCGGAAGTGTTATAACCTTACCAGCCTCTAATGATGCCTTTAAACAAGCAGCACCGGCCGGTTCAACACCAATAACTTTTATCTTTGGATTAAGAAGCTTAGCCAGTGTAGATACACCTGTTGCAAGTCCACCGCCTCCAATCGGAACAAGAATATAATCAACTAACGGAAGTTCCTTAAATATTTCCATAGCAATTGTACCCTGACCTGTAGCTACAGCAGGGTCATCAAATGGATGAATGAATGTATATCCATGCTCATTTGCAAGCTTATATGCATGCTCGCAAGCCTCATCATATACATCACCATAAAGAACAACCTCCGCACCATAGCTTTTTGTTCTGTTTACCTTAATAAGCGGTGTTGTTGTAGGCATTACAATTGTAGCCTTTGCGCCAAAACATCTGGCAGCATATGCCACTCCCTGTGCATGGTTACCTGCTGATGCGGTTATAAGCCCCTTAGCTCTGTCTTCTTCTGTAAGAGTAGATATTTTGTAATATGCTCCTCTTAACTTATAAGCACCGGTAAACTGCATATTTTCAGGTTTAAGATATACCTTGTTACCTGTTTGTCTGCTAAGATAATCGCTATATATAAGTTTTGTCTCCTGAGCAACCTTGCTGACTGCTTCAGAAGCTTCTTCAAATTCTTTTAAGGTAAGCATTATTTTTCTCCAATCAAATTATTCTTCCGGCATATTAATATCAAAAAGTGCATTAACAAAAGCATCCGAGTCAAATTCCTGCAGGTCATCAATTTTCTCACCTACACCAATGAATTTTACCGGAATATTAAGCTCTGACTGTATTGCAACTGCAATTCCACCTTTAGCAGTTCCATCCATCTTAGTAAGAACAATTCCCGAAAGAGGTGCTGCCTGAGCAAACTCTCTAGCCTGTACCAGTGCATTTTGTCCGGTAGTACCATCTAAAACAATAAGATTCTCACGCTTAATATCAGGATAATTCCTATCAATGATACGATTCATTTTCTCAAGCTCATTCATAAGATTTTTCTTATTATGAAGACGTCCTGCAGTATCACATAAAAGCACATCTATATTTCTTGCTCTTGCCGCATTAACAGCATCAAATACAACACTACTGGGATCTGCACCTTCACCCGCTTTAATAATATCAACGCCGGCCCTTTGCGCCCATTCCTCCAGCTGCTCAGTTGCAGCTGCTCTGAAGGTATCCGCAGCCGCAATAAGTACCTTTTTACCTCGATTACGATAAATGGCAGCAAGCTTTCCTATCGTAGTTGTCTTACCGACACCATTAACGCCAATAACCATAACTATACTTGGCTCATTTAAGAAATCATAATCCTCATCAGTAACTGCCATCTGGTCCTTAATAACCTGAATAAGATGACTTTTACACTCTGCCGGTTCTTTTATATTATTCTCTTTAACCTCAAGCTTTAGTCTCTCCAGAATATTCTCTGTGGCATAATAACCCACATCTCCCATGATAAGGATTTCTTCAAGTTCCTCATAAAAATCATCATCTATCCTGTCATGACGCGAGAATACTCCATCTATTCCATTTACAATATTATTTCTGGTCTTTGTAAGGCCTTCCTTTAATTTGGCAAAAAAACCGGCCATATTACTCCTTTACAAACTACTTAATGCAGTCTATCCATATTCTAATCGCTAGGGTAACATTTAGCATATTCTTATAATTATGCATCAGTGAATCTATCTCTTGTCTGCGCAAACTATTTCCGCACCATTTATTTGAGTGCTTCCTCAACAAGATTGACACTAACTAAAGTAGATACACCCTTCTCCTGCATTGTAATACCATACAGTCTGTCTGCACGCTCCATTGTTCCACGTCTATGTGTAATAACAATAAACTGTGTATGCTTTGTAAGCTTATGCAGATACTTGGCAAATCTCTCAACGTTACTTTCATCAAGAGCCGCCTCAATCTCATCAAGAAGACAGAATGGTGATGGCTTAAGGTTCTGAATTGCGAAAAGAAGTGCAATTGCAGTTAATGCCTTCTCTCCACCGGATAACTGCATCATATTCTGCAATTTCTTTCCCGGTGGCTGCGCAATAATCTTAATTCCGGCTTCGAGGATATCTTGATCTTCCATCAGTTCAAGCGTAGCATGTCCACCACCGAACAATTCCTTAAATACCTTATCAAATTCCTTCTCAATGGCATGGAACTTCTCCTTGAACTGCTTACGCATAGCAGTATCAAGCTCTTCTATAATGCCAACGAGTGTTTTTTCTGCCTCAACGAGATCATCATGCTGAGTTTTAAGGAATGAGTATCTCTCCGATACTTCCTTAAATTCTTCAATAGCATTAACATTTACATCGCCAAGCTTCTTAATTTCATCACGTAAACCGGCTGCATCACGCTTCATACTTGACAAGTCTGTCATTTCAGGATTTCTTAATGTTTCAGCATCATGAAGAGTTATTTCATATTCATTCCACATATAATCTATATGCGACTGGATTGACTCCTGAAGCTTTTCAAGTACAGTCTGTAATCTGAACTTTTCTTTATCAAGATTAGCCTTTCTCTCGCTAAGTTCTTCTCTGATTCCAAAGAAGCCCTTCTGCTTATTATTGAGCTCATCCTTTAATTTAATATCTTCTTCAAGTTTTTTCTCAGTTTCTGACTGAGTGGTATGAGATGCCTTAATTGTCTTACGAATCTCTTCAATCTGCTTTTCACGCTCTTCTATCATAGAGCTACTATTACCCATCTCACCAACAATCTCGGCAAGTTCAGCTTCGAAGCGCTCGCGCTCTGTTTTTATTCGATCTAAATTCTGCTGTTCAAATGCAGCTCTCTGAATAATCTTTTCGGCCTCAAGTTCTTTACTTCTGAGTTCCTCTGCAACCTCAGATTCAATCTTGTGCTTTCCTTCAAGCTGTTCCTGAAGTTCTTTTATATGAGCCTCAGTATCTTTTTCATTTTGCAAAGATTCTTCAAGTTCCTTCTCAATAGCAAGTTTCTCTGCCGCATTATTCTTAATCTGAAGTTCAAGGTCAGATGACTCAGCTTTAAGTGAATTATAATCTGCCTCATTTTCTTCCTGACGGCTTCTTGCCGATGTAAGACTGATTCGTGTAGTATTCTGATTAATGTATTTTTCCTGAAGCTTAAGCTTCATCTGCTCAACTTCTACACGTACTTCATTACGCTTATTCTTAGTCTCTTCAATTTCTGTAGTAAGTCTGTCAATATCCTTAAGAGCTTCATCAATTCTCTTCTGAAGGTCCTCCATTTCACGTCTTCTGGACAGAAGGTTAGAATTATTCTTAAAAGCGCCTCCACTGATAGCTCCGCCCGGTACTAACAACTCACCCTCAAGCGTAACCATACGAATACCATATTCATACTTTTTGGCAATCTTAACAGCATTATCAACATTGTCAACAACTACAATTCTGCCAAGCATAGCCTTCGCAACATTGGCATATTCCTTCTTGGTATTAACAAGTTCATTAGCCATACCAAGAACACCGGTCTCATCAAGTACCTCAGGTGTTTTGAATTCCTGCGGATGCTTGATTGATGTAAGAGGAAGAAATGTTGCTCGTCCCCCCTTTTCACGTTTAAGGAAACCAATCATTTTCTTGGCTGTATCCTCATCCTCGGTAACAATATTCTGAATATTACCACCGAGTGCTGTCTCAATAGCAACCTCATATTTTTTGTCAGCTTTAATAATATCTGCAACAACACCAATAATACCTTTATTGGTATCTTTCTGCTCCATTACCTTCTTAACTGCACCGCCGTACCCTTCGTATCTCTCAGTGATATTCGCAAGTGCTTCCAGCTTTGACTTATCCTGATGGTACTGAACCTGCTTATTTCTAAGCTCTTCATCCATCTCAGTAAGTTTTTCCTTGAACTTTGTTACACTGTCTTCCTTCTGCTTCTGTTCATTATTTAACTCATTTATTTCAGCAGTAATAGCCTCAAACTCATCCTCAAATTTCTTGATGATATCAAGCTGTTTAGCCTCATCCGTACGCGCTGATACAAGCTTACTTGTAAGCTCAGCCTTACGTATGTCAATCTGCTCAGCAACGGCAGCAAGACGTTCTCCACGAGACTTAATATTTGCGCGTTCAGAAAGAGAGGCAATAATCTTATTCTTACAATCCTCTATTTCATTATTTAATTCTTCAATATTATTCTGAATCTCAACAAGCTTCTGTTCAACTAAGGCCTTGTTTGCCTGAGCCTGTGCAAGTTCTTCATCAATTGAGTTCTTTCTCTCGGCTACACCCTGCTCTTCTTTTGACTTCTGATCAAGCTCATCAGATACACTCTTCTTACGATTATCCAGATGTTCTTCGTTGCCTTTAACAGCCTTAATCTGCTCATTAAGAACTACAATCTGGCTCTCCAAACGCTCACGAATTACACTTGTCTCAGACAATGCATTTCTCTCTTCGTCAATTGTCTTCTCAAGCTCTTCTATCTTTACAAGAGTTTCTTCATACTCCTGCTTTATATTCTCGTATCTTTCACTAACCTGTTCAAATTCATCAGAAGTATTCTTAAGAACCTCTGTTGTATCTAACAGCTGATTCTTAATAGATGCATTTTCAAGAAGGAACGAATTAACATCAAGAGTTTTAAGTTCTTCTTTCTTTTTAAGATAAACCTTTGCCTTTTCAGCCTGTCTCTCAAGCGGGCCAACCTGTTTCTCAAGCTCACCGAGAATATCACTGACTCTTACAAGATTGTTGCGCTCTTCTTCAAGTTTTTTCTCAGAGGCAATCTTACGACGCTTGAACTTTACAATACCTGCAGCTTCATCGAAAAGTTCTCTTCTTTCTTCCGGTTTACCGGAAAGAATTGCATCAATCTGACCCTGACCGATTATGGAATATCCTTCCTTACCTATACCTGTATCATAAAAAAGTTCATTAATGTCCTTAAGTCTGCATGGAGCACCATTAATCAGATACTCACTTTCACCCGATCTGTAAAGTCTTCTTGCAACAGTAACCTCATCATAATCAATAGATAACTGATGATCTGAATTATCCAGTGTAATGGCAACATATGCATAACTGAGTGGTCGACGAAGCTCTGTTCCTGCAAAAATTACATCCTGCATTGACGCACCACGAAGCTGCTTAATTCTCTGCTCACCAAGAACCCACCTGACAGCATCTGCAACATTACTCTTACCTGAACCATTTGGACCTACAATACCTGTTATACCATTATGAAACTGAAAATTAATCTTATTGGCAAAGGACTTAAATCCCTGAACCTCAATATTTTTTAAATACATACTTACCCACTATTTCTTAAGTCTCTTAATTGCTTCATAAGCAGCCATCTGCTCAGCTGCCTTTTTATTTTTACCTTCTCCGTGACCAACCGGTTTTCCGTCTAAAACCGCATCAACAATAAAAACTTTGGCATGATCAGGTCCTTTTTCTCCAACGAGAACATATTCAAAGGTATCATACCCGTCAGCCTGAATAATTTCCTGAAGCACAGTCTTACTGTCATAGAACAATGTCTTGTTCTCTAAATCAGACAACACAAAACGATGAATAAAATTATGAGCGTTTTCAAGACCTCCATCCAGATATATCGCTCCAATTACGGCTTCCATAACATCCGAAACAATAGAATCCCTTTCACGACCACCTGTGTGTTCCTCACCCTTACCCAGGCGAATATATTTTTCAAGCCCAATTTCTCTTGCGCAATAGGCAAGTGCCGGTTCACATACCATACTGGACCTTAGCTTTGTCAGCTTTCCTTCTGCAAGAAGCGGATTCTCATGAAAAAGGAAATCACTGCTCACAAGTTCAAGCACTGCATCTCCAAGGAATTCCAACCGCTCATAATCATTAATTCTGTTAATCTTTCGCTCATTCGCATAAGAGCTATGCGTTAACGCCTGCTCTAAAAGTTCACTATTTTTGAATGAATATTCAATTATTTTTTCAAGCCCTGATATGTCTAAAATTTCCGACATCCTGTTTTACTCCATCATAAGCCATAACAAACCAAAAAGCCCTTGAAGGGCTTTTGGAAATTACTCGATTTCGTTTTTAATCATTTCAACTGCTTCACCTACAGTTGTGATTTTCTCTGCCTTCTCCGGTGGAACTTCGATATCAAACTCTTCCTCAAGTCCCATGATAATCTGAAATACATCAAGAGAATCAGCACCGAGATCATCCATAAATGTTGTATCCATTGTAATCTCATCAGGATCAACACTAAGTACTTCCGCAATTACCTTCTTAATCTTCTCAAATTCCATTTTGCATACCTCGCTATTCGTTATCTATACTAATTGCTGCTTTTATTTTTTCACTTATCTTTTGCTCATTGAAAGCCACACACTGAATAAGAGTATTCTTAATCTCCTTAGGCTTACTGCTTCCATGAGTCTTAACTACAAGCCCGTTAAGTCCAAGCATCGGCGCTCCACCATATTCCGTAGCATCAAAAGTCTTCAAAGTCTTCTTAAGTGCAGGCTTAACCAGCAATGCACCAATCTTACTTCTTAAAGACGACATCATACCACCTTTTATTTTTGCAATAAGTGCCATGCCAAGACCTTCATAAAGCTTAAGTACCACGTTACCTACAAAGGCATCACAAACAATTATATCTGCATATCCGGACGGAATATCTCTTGCCTCAATGCTACCGATAAAATTAATATCAGGGCATGCATTAAGCAGTGGAAAAGTCTCCTTAACCAGTGCATTTCCTTTATCTTCTTCAGCACCAATGTTAAGAATGGCAACCTTTGGATTCTTAATCCCAACCACGTTCTCCATATAGATGGTTCCCATCTTAGCAAACTGAACAAGCATCGATGGCCTTGCATCAACATTTGCTCCACAATCTATAAGAAGTGCCACACCATCCATTGTAGGGATAAGGGGAGCAAGAGGGGCTCTCTCAACACCTTTTATTCTACCTACAACTACCTGTCCACCAACAAGAGTGGCGCCTGTTGAACCTGCAGAAACATATGCATCGCACTCACCTTCCTTAACCATATTCATGGCCTTAACAATTGATGAATCCTTTTTCTTACGAATTGCCATAACCGGTGGTTCAGCATTCTCGATAATCTCTGTTGCATTAACTACAATAAGCCTCTCCTTATCATAGTCCTTGCCCTCGAGACATTTACCTATTTCTTCCTCTTTACCAACCAGGTAAACCTTAAGTTTTTCATTCTCTGCCACAGCCTGAAGTGCTCCTTCTACATTACATGCAGGAGCATTATCTCCACCCATAGCATCAAGTGCTACTCTTGTATAATCTGACATACAGCCATCTCCTATATAATACTTTAATAACTATACTAAAGCCGCATATAAAAATCAAGTTATCTTACTGCAAAAAATCGGACACATTAATACAAACTACTCCGACCTTACCGCTTTTCTCGGTTATCTTAATCTGAACGTAAGCCTCACCATTTTTACATAGACATTCCCAGGTATACAAATCTACCTGTTTTAGGTTAAGACCTGCCTTTTCCAGTTCATTTATAGCCGTAATAACATCCAGTCCGACATATATACCGCAAATCGGTATTTTATTCTTATTAGCCACCTCTGTATCTGCGTATATTTGGTAAATAAGATGCGTGTCATCATCATATTGAAGATTTAGTCCTGTTTTATCATAACGAATGGTGCCATTCTTCGTTTCACTTGCATTTCCATATACGCTTAATACAGTTTCAAAATCTCTTCCCAGCATATGATATGCATCACGAATATCCAACTGAGCAATATTAATATCACTGATTTCCAGTTCTTTTTCCGATTCTGTTCCCTCAGTGACTCGTACTGAATCCGCATCATCCCCCATATTCTCCAAACCGGAAGCAACAACCTGTAAATCCGAGTCAATATCCGCGGAATACGGATTCTCTTTCTCTGTTATCTGAACATAACCTTCATTTGCAAGCTTCTTTTCAAGTCTTATTCCGGCCTGAATCTTTATCCATATAGTCAGAAATGTAATGCCTGCAACCAATGCGATCCCCAGTATCACGCCTCCAACAATAAGCATTCTAATGCGCTTCTTTCTTGCCTTTTCACGATCCTTTATCTCCTTGACCTCTTTATATCCCCTCGAAGCCATGGAATGAATCGTCGCTTCACATTCCTTACACATCATATGTTCATCTTCAAGTTCCATACCACAAAGAACACATTCTGCCGGAATGCCTTCGCCCTCGCCTATTTTTTTCAATGCCATATAATAGCTATGAGCATCAATAGACCTGTCGCTCTCAGGAAACTTACTTCCCATTACTGCTTGGATTTTCTGAACCTTATCAAGCTGCGTATAATCCAACTTATTATGCGCATAATATATGAATTTTGCCTCATTAATAGATAAAGACTTCATATACCCCTAACACCACATCAAATAATCAAACAATCAAACCACAATACCCAAAAGATTTATTATCATACCCGCAAGCACACCAATCCCATACATCAGGGCAATTACAACTGCGTTCTGCTTTCTGTCCTCATTAACCTTAATAAGTACCATAACTCCGACGCCTGCCGAAACAAGCAGGCCTGCCATCATAGTACCATAATTCATAACTCCGTTAAGATATAGCGAAGTTATTGCAACGGATGCTCCACAATTAGGAATAAGTCCAATAAGTCCCGCAAGCATTTCACCGATTATTGGCTTATTTAACACCGATTCACTAATTCTCTCCAAACCTATGATAGCCACAATATAATTAAGTAAAAAAGAAATCACAAAAATAAAAGCAGCAATCTGAAGCGTATGTTTAATTGCCGGCTTTAAAATACCCTGTCCACAGCTACAATGCTCATGTTCGCAGAAATGATGAATATCTACTTCCTGCTCCTTTCTTTTTAGAACATGAACATATATAAAATCCACAAGAATGCCTGCCACCATGCCTATTATGACCTTCATCCCAAGAATCTTAAGTATTACAACCGGGCTAACTGCTGCAGTAATAAGAATAGGCAACATCTCATCAGATGTGGATAAAAATACCGCAATCAGTGTTCCAACTGAAATAACTCGTCCGGCATACAGACTTGCCGCTCCTGCTGAAAAGCCACACTGTGGAATCGCTCCAATAAGCGCTCCCCATATCGGCCCTGCATGTCCGGCTTTTTTAAGCTTCTGTTTGGATTTTTCCTCTATTTTTTCCTCTAGATATTCCATTAATAAATATGTTAGGAATAGAAAAGGAATTATCTTCGCACTGTCTATAAGTGCGTCTAAAAATGCATCAAGCATATAATTATTCACCCTTTGGCCAATTATCAATATTCAATATCTCTAAAATTAAAATGACTTCTTCCTTCGGCATAATCTCCAACAATCTGACCTGTTCCATATAACTTATACTTATATGTGACAAGTCCTTCAAGACCAACCGGCCCCCTTGCATGAATCTTACCGGTACTGATTCCAACCTCTGCGCCAAATCCATATCGGAAACCGTCCGCAAAACGTGTAGAACAGTTGCAATATACCCCCGCAGAATCAACCATTTGCATAAAATAATCTGCATTCTTCTTATTCTCTGTAATAATTGAGTCTGTGTGGTGCGAACCAAACCTGTTAATATGTTCAATTGCTTCATCTATATCATCAACTATCTTAACTGATGCTACCAAATCCAGGTACTCAATATATCCACCCTCAGTCAGATCCTCTATTGCAATTATACTCTGAACTTCCTTATCCCCTCTAAGTTTAATTCCATTATTCTTCATAGTTTCATATAACTTAGGCAGATACTCTCCTGCAACCTTTCTATTCACAAGCAGGGTTTCAACTGCATTGCAGGCTGCCGTATATTGAGTCTTCGCATCAATTATTATCTTTGTGGCAAGTTCAAAATCAGCCTCATCATCTACATAAATATGGCAGATTCCATCCGCATGTCCCATCACCGGAATACTGGTATTATCCATAATATATTTTACAAAGGCATTAGAACCTCTTGGTATAAGCAGATCTACATAGCCATGACATGATAACAGCTCATCTATTTCGCTGTGCGACTCTGCCTGTAACATACAATCCACCGGAAGTCCCGCCTCTATTATAGAATTATGAATAATCTCAAAAAGAATTCTATTAGAAAAAGTAGTCTCCTTACCGCCCTTCAAAATAGCACAGTTACCACTCTTAATACACAGCGTTGATATCTGAACAAGGGCATCAGGTCTTGCTTCAAATATCACCCCGATTACGCCAATTGGACAGCTTACTCTTGTTAATTCCAGTCCTTCATCAAGTTCCCTGTGAAGCGACACTTTACCGATTGGGTCCGGAAGTTTTATTAACATCTTTATCCCTTCAATGACGTCATTAAGCTTATGCTCATCAAAACGAAGTCTTTTCACAACCGCAGGTGCTACTCCATTTGTAGCTGCAGCTTCCAAATCCTGTCTATTGGCTTCAAATATCTTCTCCGCACTCTCCTTAAGCTTTGACATAGCAATTTCAAGTGCCTTATTTCTAATATCAATAGAAGATGCTGCAAGATAAGGTGCAGCCATTTTCATCTTTTTAACATCATCACGAATACTCATAATCGCAATCTCCTAATCAAATATGCTAACTTTTTTATTTTAGCACATATTTATTATATAAGTAAAAGGAAAAAGGTCCAGCCTTATCGGAAAGCCGCTTTTATTAATGGTAATACATAGATGTAACACGCTTCGCGAGTTTACATCTATGATTAGCGGTCGTCAGATGTCATTGCATGCAATCATGCACTCCATCTTCCTCGTCGCCATAACAAAAAACAGAGAGGATAAATTGTCCTCCCTGTTGTCACACTTTTTATTCAATTCATTCTCTCTGCTACTGGAGAATCATATTTCCCTTATCCGAACCATTCTTTGCTGTAAGTACAATATTTCCTATTGAACTAATGTCACT
>JAGHUN010000121.1 GCA_018064805.1 Candidatus Colinaster scatohippi | reverse complement strand
GGTAAATTGTATTTGTATGATGTTATAGACATAAAAAAAGAAACGAGCAACTCTCTCGGCGAATGATCGCTTACCAGACAAAAAACCCATTTCCTTTATGGAAGTATGATACTACAGGAAATAATGGTTGTCAATCCGAATACTCGAAAAACGTTTGCGCACACAACAGATACCGAAACAGTCATACTCTTACGGGGGTAAAAAAGCAAAGATTTCAAATTGCGTGTGTGAATGTTAATGTAAACTAAAGTTTCAATGCATGTTGAAACTGTGTGCCTCTTGAGCAACTGAAATGCAAAAGCGAAACAGTAGGTAAATGTTGGAATTGATGCAGAGGATTATTATAGAATTAAGAAAAGGTAATTGGAGTTTAGGTGAGTCTTTTTGGATTCACCTTTTCATTTTTACATACTTAATCTTAAAAATTTACGGGATGTATTATAGTGGATTGTGCCACTATTTTTAACACGATTCACATATAAATGTTAACTTTGCTTGGTAGAAGAGAGGAGTTGCATTTTTTATAATAATGTTAAAAATGGTAGCAAAGGTGGTATAATTATGAGAAAGACATACATTGACAATATAAAATGGATTACTGTTGTTCTGGTTGTAATCTATCATGTTATTTACATGTTTAACGGAGTAACAACTTATGGGGTGATTGGACCTTTTAGTGAGGTTCAGCTTCAGGATGCTTTTCAGTATATAGTATACCCATGGTTTATGTTCCTTTTGTTTGTTGTTTCCGGAATGTCGGCGCGTTTTGAATTAGATACAAAAGGTGAAAAGGGATTTATTAGAAAGAGAACAAGAAAATATCTGGTGCCATCTACGATAGGACTTTTTGTTTTTTGGTGGATATTAGGTTATTACAATATGCTTATTAGTGGTGCATTTGAAGCAATGGCAGAGGTACCAAAGCCGGTATTATTCCTAATAATGTGTGTTAGTGGTACAGGACCATTATGGTATATCCAGATGCTATGGGTATTTAGTGTCATTTTGATTTGGATTAGAAGGATTGAAAAGGATAGAATTTACAATTTGGGTAAAAAGACTAACCTATTTGTTCTTGCTTTTCTTGTTGTTTGTGTTTATGGTGCGGCTTTGATTCTCAACACACCTATTATTGTAGTATATCGATTTGGAATTTATGGCTTAGGTTTTTATCTTGGATACTTTATCTTTTCACATGATGAAGTAATGAACAAGCTAGAGAAATACTGGTATGTATTCAGCCTGTTAGCAGTTGTTTTTTGTATAGCATTTGTAGTTTGCAACTGGGGCAAATCTTATCCTGATCATGAGGTATTAGATACTGTTTTATGTAATGCGTATGCATGGTTTGGAACGCTTGGAGTACTGGCATTTATGAAAAAGTGGGGCGGGGGTGAAAATGCATTTTCAGTCTGGATGTCAAAGAAGTCATGGGGGCTTTACATTTTTCATTATTTGCCGCTTGCTGTTAGTGCCTGGTATTTAAAGATATATGCTCCGCAGCTACCTGCTATAATTGTATATATACTAGTAGCAATCTCAAGCTTTGTAGGTGCATTTTTGTTAAATGAACTAGTAAGCAGAATACCATTCTTAAGATGGTGTGTTTTGGGAATAAAGAAATAATAATGAGGTGATTCACATGAGCTTTGCGGAAAATTTGATTGAACTGAGAAAATATCATAATTACTCTCAGGAAGAATTGGCTGAGATGATCGGTGTGTCCAGACAGACTATGTCCAAATACGAAACAGGAGAGTCGCTACCGGATATTGAAAAATGTAAACAACTGGCGAATGCTTTTGGAGTCACGGTAGATGATTTGATATCTTATGATAAGAATGATGCTGATAATTTGGGTATGGGCGTTCCGCCAAAAGGAAAACATATCTTCGGAATTGTTAAGGTTGGTGACAAGGGTCAAATTGTTATCCCGGCTAAAGCACGAAAAATATTTGATATACAGCCAGGGGATAATCTTATTGTACTTGGTGATGAAGGCCAGGGAATTGCGATTATTAAAGAGAAAGGTCTTTTGAGCCTTTTGAATAATGCAAGAAAGAATAAATAGTATGATTATAATCATAAAGCGGTTAATCAACAGACTTACTGTCGAGACCATCTGCTGCTAGCTAAGTGCAATTGATAAAAAATTGACAAATGTAAAATGGCATGTTACATTATCATTGCACTATACCCATAGGAAATGGGACAGTAGCAGGAGGTAGAAAAATGAATAATAAGACAAAGACAATCGTTGGTGTAGGTTTGCTGACAGCTATAGTAATAGTACTTCAGGCGTTAGCAATAGGTATCAGATTCGGAGTGTTTAATATTACACTTGTTCTTGTTCCAATAATAGTCGGTGCGGCATTATATGGATACTGGGCAGGTGCGTGGCTCGGATTTGTATTTGGTGTGGTAGTTCTTTTGACTGATGCAGGTGCATTCCTTGCTGTTAGTATTCCGGGAACAATTGCTACATGTATTCTAAAAGGTGCTTTGGCAGGTTTGGTAGCAGGCACGGTTTACAAGCTTCTTGAGAATAAGAACCGTACACTTGCTGTATTAGTAGCAGCAGTTGTAGCTCCGGTTGTTAATACGGGTATATTCCTGATTGGATGTAGACTTTTCTTCTATGATACAATCGCAGGATGGGCAGAGGCAGCAGGATTTGCTTCAGCAGGTGCATTTATGATTGGAGGCTTAGTTGGAGTTAACTTCTTAGTTGAGCTTGCAATTAACCTTGTACTTAGTTCAGCAATTGTACGTATTATCCAGATTGGTAAGAAGACTGTTGCCATCGATTAAAACAATGTGTATTGTGAACCCAGAGCATTTAGCTCTGGGTTTTTTGAAAAGTGAGGTATATTATGGTACTTGCAATTGATTTAGGTAACACTAATGCAACATTTGGTTGTATGAATGAGGAAACAGGAGAGACTATTTTTGAAGAGCGAATTCATACAGATTTTCAAAAGACATCTATTGAATATGCTATATCCATCAAAACAATAATGGATATTCATGGTATAGATGCTAAGAAAATTAAGGGTGGAATTCTTTCGTCTTCTGTGCCACCGGTAACAAGACAAGTTAAGAATGCTGCAGAGATGATACTTGGAAAACCAATTATAGAAGTAGCTCCGGGGCTGAAGACGGGCGTTGATATTAAAATAGATGATCCTGCGGCACTTGGTCCGGATCTTTTGGTAGGTGCTGTAGCAGGCATTTCAGAATATGGTGCACCTCTAATTCTTATAGATATGGGAACGGCTACTACAATCTCAGTAATTACTGATCAGAAGAGATTTATTGGTGGAATGATTATTCCTGGTGTTAAAGTTTCCATTAAGGGATTAACTCTTAATGCTGCACATCTTCCGGATATTGCTATTAAACTTCCGGATAAGCTTATTAACGGTTCGACAGTTGGTGCTATGCAGAGTGGTAGTATATATGGTCACGCAGCGTGCATTGACGGAATGGTAGAGAGAATCTGGGAAGAACTCGGTTATAAAGGAACTGTAGTTGCAACAGGTGGTTTTGCCAGGACTGTAATCCCATGTTGCAAGCAGGATATTATTATTGATAGTCAGTTACTTATGAAAGGTCTACTTACGCTGTATAAGAAAAATACTAAGAAGTAAACCAAAGAGTAAGTGAGTATATTGGTAACTATATTATAGGGAATATGAATGGAAAAGAGTTAGCATTGCTTGTTAGAAGTAAGGCTAACTCTTTTTTTATATTTACAATAAAACAATTAAAATGGTAAAATTATAGCATAATATTTGGGAGGGAAATAAAAATGATTATTCAGAGTTTATCAGTATGTGTTCCATCGCTAAGATGTATTAATGATTGCAAATTCTGTTGCAGTAAGATGCATACAGCTGACTATACTGACAGATTTACAGAACTTGGTAAATATTCTGCATATAGAGATGATATGGGGAAGCGACTCGAGTATGCAAGAGATAATGGTTGTAATACCTGTATGTTAACCGGTAATAATGAGCCACAGCAAAATAAAGAATATTTGAGGGTCTTTAGTGAGGTGAATAGTAGTATAAGTTCTCCTTTCCGTAATATTGAAATGCAGACTTCCGGTGCATTTATTGATGAAGATATGTTAGATTTTCTGAAGTATTCTGTTGGACTTACAACTATTGCAATTTCGGTTGCATGCCTTGATGATGATGCTAAGAATAGGGATACAATTCAGACTAAGGATAGTAATCTTAATCTTAAATGGCTTTGTAAAGCGGCCAAAGATAGGAACCTTAATTTGAGAATTTGCCTAAATATGAATGATGATATTCTGCTTCATCATGATTTTACTCCGGAGACTATAATTAAGTTGTGTAAGGAACTTGATGCAGATCAGATTACTTTTAGGGCACTGTGGTCGCCTGATGCAACTACGGAGCAGGGTAAGTGGATTGAGGATCATGTAACATCAAAAACCTATGATTTTATAGACAGTCTAAAAGCTGATATTAAGGATAAGGGAAAATATCTTGATACACTGGAATATGGTGCAGATAGATATGATTATTACGAATTTTCTGTAGTCATTGATGAGGATTCAATGTCACAGGAAGATAAGAAATCGGCCGTGAAGTATCTTATTCTTCGTCCAAATGGTCACCTTTATTCAAAGTGGGATAGTAAGGCAAGTTTGATTTTTTAGAAATTATAAGGTACATACCGGAAGGCTGGCATGTACCTTATTTTATGGTGGAATATGAGTAATGATATTAGGAAAACCTTAGAAGCATTGGAAAAAGGTGAAATATCGGTTGATGACGCTTTGTTGGATATTAAGAGGGCGCCATTTGAGGATATTGGATATGCTAAAGTTGATCTTCATAGGGGCATTAGACAAGGGGCAGCTGAGGTAATATACGGAGCCGGGAAAACAGCTGAGCAAATTGTTGGGATATTAGATGTTATGGTTAAAAATGACATTTCTGTCATTTTGATTACTCGTTTATCAGAAGAAAAGGCTGCCGCAATCGCTAAAAGTCACAAATTGGATTACAGAATAGAGGCACAGATTGGCATAGTAGGTCAGATTCCCCAGCCGGATGGAATTGGAAAGATTGTTGTTGCTACCGGTGGGACATCAGATAGCAATGTTGCTGAGGAAGCAGCATTAACTGCCGAAGTTCATGGAAATGAAGTGGTTAGATTATATGATGTTGGTGTGGCAGGGCTTCACAGACTTTTAAATAGTCTTGATGACATAATGGGTGCAACGGTAATAATCGCAATTGCAGGGATGGAAGGAGCGCTGGCAAGCGTAGTAGGTGGACTGGCGGATTGTCCGGTTATTGCTGTACCTACAAGTGTAGGTTATGGAGCTTCCTTTGGAGGTATTTCTGCGCTATTATCAATGATGAATTCATGTGCCAGTGGAGTATCTGTTGTTAATATTGATAACGGCTTTGGAGCCGGATATCTTGCAAGTATGATTAATCATATGGGAGAGAAAAGATGAAAACATTATATTTAGACTGTGGAATGGGTGCCGCAGGGGATATGCTTACATCTGCTTTACTTGAAATTATTCCCGACGCAGATTCTTTTTTACGGGAACTTAATGAAATTGGAATTCCTAATGTCAAATTTGTTAAAGAAAATGCGGTTAAGTGTGGAATAACCGGTACACATATGAGTGTATATGTTGATGGTATTGAAGAGGACGAAGATATGCACAGCCATGATGATTGTGACCACGACCATAGTCATGACCATCATCACGAACATAGCCATGATAATCATGACCACGACCATTATCATGAACACAGCCATGATGATCATGACCACGACCATCATCATGAGCATAGTCATGACCATACTCATGGGGCCCATAGTCATTCACATAGCAGTATGGCTGATATAGAGCATATTGTAAGAGACCATCTTAAGATAAATGCTCGTGTGGCAGAAAAGGTACTTGAAGTGTATAGGATAATAGCTGAGGCTGAAAGTAGTGTGCATGGTGTTCCGGTTACGGATATTCATTTTCATGAAGTTGGGACTATGGATGCAGTTGCTGATATTACAGCTGTTTGTATGCTTCTTGATAAGATTAGTCCTGATAAAATTGTTGCGTCTCCTATTCATGTTGGAAGTGGGCAAGTTAAATGTGCGCATGGAATTCTTCCTGTTCCCGCACCGGCTACTGCACATATATTAAGCGGTGTGCCGATATATGGTGGAAGTGTAAAGGGAGAATTATGCACACCAACCGGAGCGGCAATACTTAAATGTTTTGTGGACGAGTTTGGTGACATGCCTGTCATGAAAACTGATAAAATCGGATATGGAATGGGCAAGAAGGATTTTGAAAGGGCAAATTGTGTCAGGGCAATTTTAGGTAATACTTCAGATGATACTGATGAGATTATTGAACTTGCCTGTAATCTTGATGATGTTACTGCTGAGAGTATTGGGTTTGCTATGGATATGTTATTACAAAATGGCGCCAAAGACGTGTTTACTACCAATATAGGCATGAAAAAATCAAGACCCGGAATTATGCTGTCAGTGTTGTGTGATGCTAGAGATCGAGAGCTGATGCGAGAGTTGATTTTTAGACATACTACTACCCTTGGAATTCGCGAATATGGTTATAAGCGATATACCTTGAGCCGTGAAATAGTGAGTGAAGATACAATTTATGGTAAGATAAGGAAGAAGATTTCAACAGGCTATGGTGTGACAAGAGAGAAATACGAGTATGATGATTTGGCTAATATTGCAAACGAGAATGGTATTTCGATAGATGACGTTTTGAAGGAATTAAGAAAAAACAAAAATGAGTAATACAATAATTAAATGCCCCTGCGCCAAAAAGTGCGGGGGTTGTGACTATCAGGGAATAGAATATAAGTTACAGCTAAAAAAGAAGACTGAGTATATGCGCTCGTTGCTTGGAGAGTTTGGTAAGGTAAATGATGTAATTGGTATGGATAATCCTATCCATTACCGTTGCAAGGCTACGGCGACCTATTCATTCTTAAAAAGTGGGAAATATATTTCAGGTGTATATGAAAAAGGTACACATAGGGTAGTCGCTGTAGACAACTGCGATATTACAGATGAGAGAGCGAATGCAATAGCTGTTAGTATAAGAGATTTACTAAAATCATTTAAAATAAAAGTATACAATGAGGATACCGGATATGGACTTCTTCGACATGTTCAGATTCGAGTAGGTAAAAACACAGGACAGATACTTGTTGTTTTGGTTTGTGCCAGTCCGACTTTTCCAGGAAAAAATAATTTTGTTAAGGTGTTAAGAGACCTCTATCCGGAGATTACTTCAATAGTACTGAATGTTAATGATAAACATACCAGCATGGTAATGGGGGAACGAAATATTATATTGTTTGGAAGAGGATATATTGAGGATGAGTTGTGCGGACTCAGATTCAGGATTTCACCGGGGGCTTTTTATCAGGTCAACCCCGTTCAGGCGAAGGTCTTATATGATACTGCCGTGGAATTCGCAGCATTATCTGAAAAAGATACTGTTTTAGATACATATTGCGGAACTGGAACAATCGGACTTATTGCAGCAGGAAATGCAGGCAGTGTGGTTGGAGTTGAACTTAATCCGGATGCTGTTAGAGATGCAATAGCTAATGCTAAAGCTAACGGTATTAAAAATGCCAGATTTGTTCATGGGGATGCGACAAAATATATGGAGAATCTGGCTTCCGATTATACTTCGGGTAAGGATGTCATTAAGCCGGACTGTATAATTATGGATCCGCCAAGAAGTGGCTCAACGCAACGATTTATAGATAGTGTTGTAAAACTTAAACCGTCTCGTGTTGTATATGTTTCCTGCGGACCGGAGTCGCTGGCAAGAGACTTGAAAATATTTAGTAAACGAGGATACTGTGTAAAAAAAATACAGCCGATAGATATGTTCCCCTTTACGGGGCATGTTGAAACCGTTTGTTTACTTTCGAGAAAAGCCCCAGTTTAAGCCACTTTCGGGGCATATTGGGCAGAAATAAATCTGTAGTTTTAGCGAAAAAATATGTAAATAGGCATATCTGCCGGACAGGATATAAGCTGTTTAACACCTTTATATTTTGGAACGGACTATTGAAGTTGTAGATTATATTTTATGGTGAAAAATGCTTAATCGTACTAA
>JAGHUN010000074.1 GCA_018064805.1 Candidatus Colinaster scatohippi | reverse complement strand
CTTGAGGGAGATGTAACATATCGTCTTTCTAAGTGGGATCCTGAGAATACAGATAAGTATCTTGGTGATGAGGAGTACTGGAACAATACTCAGCAGTATCTCCGAGATGTTATGGATAAGAATGGTATTAAGTATACTGAGGCTGATGGTGAGGCTGCTTTCTATGGACCTAAGATTGATATTCAGGCCAAGAATGTATATGGCAAGGAAGATACAATGGTTACAATTCAGCTTGACTGTGCAGCTGCAGAGAAGTTCGGAATGTACTACATTGATGATAAGGGTGAGAAGGTTACACCTTGGATTATCCATCGTACATCAATGGGATGCTATGAGAGAACTCTTGCTTGGCTTATCGAGCATTATGCAGGCAAGTTCCCAACATGGATGTGTGCAGAGCAGGTAAGAGTATTACCAATCTCGGAGAAGTATGCTGATTATGCTGATAAGGTAAGAGCTGAACTTAAGAAGGCAGGTGTTGATGTAACAGTTGACAACCGTTCCGAGAAGATTGGTTACAAGATTAGAGAAGCCAGAATGGACAAGCTTCCGTATATGCTTGTTGTAGGTGAGCAGGAAGAGACAGATAATCTTGTATCTGTTCGTAGCCGTTTCGAGGGCAACGAAGGACAGAAGCCACTTGCTGATTTTATTGCTCAGATTAAGGAAGAGATTGATAATAAAACAATCAGGGTTGAATTGCCTGAAGATGAGAAGAAGAGATAATTAAATTGTTTCCCCCGGTATATGACACCGGGGGATTTTAGAATGAAAGGGTTAGTATGAAGAACAAAGGACTGCAGTTTTCCAGAGGAATAGCGATGCTGTGTATATTATTTGCACATTCATTTGCTTATGCAGAAGTGAACTATACAGAACTGACAGTGGCTTCCTCACTGGATTTTTGGGGACGCTATGGTCTGTTGCAGTTTCCGCTGTTTTTTTTCCTGATATCCGGTTACCTAATTGCTATGCAGGTGAAAAATGGAACATACAGCAATCCTCTGCTTTTTCTTAAAAAGAGAGCAACCAGCATATATCCTACATACTGGATGGTTGCTTTGATATGCCTGATGCCAAGAATTTTGGTTAAGCGACTTGATGCATTTGAAACGGGATTATGGAAGGCATTGCTTCTGATTCCCGGTAATCATCCGTTCGTGTGTATGGATGAGTGGACACTTGTATATGAGGTTATGTTTTATCTGAATATATGCATATTTATGTGGGGAATTGGAAACGGAATAATGCGAAAGATATTCCCATATTTTAGTGTAGTGGCGCTGATTACGCTTATTGCCATAAATGTGCATGGAATTCAGTTAGTGACTCTTGATATGAAGAATCTGTTTATTTCGATGCAGTACTCTTATTTCTTTGCAGGTATTGTTTTGTTTTATATTACTGAAAAGCTTAGGCTGGGTGAAATACTTTCCAAGTTACCAAATGTAGCAAGATATGTAGGCCTTTTGCTTTCAGTATTTGCATTTGTGGCTATTATTACTGAACTTGGTCAGACACCGTATTACTGGATTATATTATATCCGGTGGTTGTACTTATCTGCCTGTTTTCACTTGTGCTTAATGTCGGACAGAAGAATATATTTGTACTGCTTGGCAATAATTCATATGTTATGTATCTTGTACATCCGACCTTGTATAATTATCTTTACAGAATTACAGCGGCCCGATTAGGTGAATGGAATCCGGCGGTTCATTTTG
>JAGHUN010000002.1 GCA_018064805.1 Candidatus Colinaster scatohippi | reverse complement strand
TCGCCACCACGACCTACATTAGTACCTGGATGAATCTTAGTACCGCGCTGTCTGTATAAAATATTACCAGCCTTAACGAACTGTCCATCAGCTCTCTTAGCTCCAAGTCTCTTAGCTTCTGAGTCTCTACCATTCTTAGTAGATCCAACACCCTTCTTATGAGCGAAGAATTGAAGGTTCATATTCAACATGGTCTTATACCTCCTGAATTTCTACTTTAACAAACTGCTCTCCATATTCGGAAGCAATAGTCGTAAGTCCCAGTTCAAGGCTCTCCATCAGAAGATTTCCATTATCAGAAACCGGTTCTGTGAAAAACACTGACAAGTCTCCTTCTTCACCATCAGCATTAATATCAAACTTATCCTTGGTGATTACTTCAAGACTGTTAACTGTATTGATGGTAAGTGCGGAAATCGCTGAACATACAATGTCCTCGCCCGGCTCTGCATATTCTGCATGTCCGTGGCAAATAAATCCCTTATACCTATCATTGGACTTAACAAAAAATATCTCGGTCATCTAACACACCTAATTAAGCGTTAATCTTATCAATCTTAACTTCTGTGTATGCTTGTCTATGACCATTCTTTTTGTGGTAGCCAGTCTTTCTCTTATACTTATAAACGATGACCTTCTTACCCTTGCCCTGATCCATAACTGTTGCTGTAACAGTTGCCTTAGCTACATCAGCGCCAACCTTAAGATCTGCATCCTTTACTGCGACTACCTGGTCAAATGTAACAGTATTACCAGCTTCTACATCGAGCTTTTCTACACGAATAACATCGCCTTCAGAAACCTTATACTGCTTACCACCTGTTGCGATAATTGCGTACATGAGGTTCTCCTCCTTATCTAAAATCTCGCTAACTATGGCGACATCATAATATTTTATGACATACTTATAGCCTCGTTATGCGGCATACTCAAGTATATTAACACTCATCTTATAACAAGTCAAGCATTATTTAAGCACTAAATAGACAAATAATGCCATTACCCAGGCAATTCCACATTGCCACAGAACCACACCGGCAGCCCACTTAGCTCCCATCTCTCTCTTTATAGAAGCAATTGCTGCAACACATGGTGTATAAAAGAGACTAAATACAAGAATTGCAGCAGCCTGCGCATTGCTAAGTGCGGACTGAACGTTTCCTGCAAAGAGAATTTCCATTGTAGAGACAACGCTCTCCTTAGCCATAAAGCCCGTTATTAATGAAGTAATTATCCTCCAGTCTCCCAAGCCTATTGGTGCCATTACAGGTACAAGAAGTCCGGCAAGAGCTGCCATAATACTGTCCGATGAATTGCTAACAAGATTCAATCTGATATCAAAGCTCTGAAGGAACCACACTACAACAGTCGCCACAAATATAATCGTAAATGCCTTCTGAAGAAAATCCTTAGCCTTCTCCCATAAAAGAAGTGATACATTTTTAGCTCCCGGAAACCTGTAATTAGGAAGTTCCATTACAAACGGAACCGCATCACCCTTAAATATTGTCATTTTATATACCAAAGCAACAACAATTCCGATTATTATCCCAAGGAAATACAGGCCTGTCATAATCAAGCCGCCTTTTTCCCTGAAAAATACATTTACAAAAAATGCATATATCGGAAGCTTAGCAGTACAACTCATAAACGGTGTAAGCAGTATCGTCATTTTTCTGTCTCGTTCACTTGGAAGTGTCCTTGTAGACATTACCGCAGGAACAGTACATCCAAACCCAATAAGAAGTGGCACAATACTCTTTCCTGACAGACCAATCTTACGAAGCAGCTTATCCATAACGAAAGCTACCCTTGCTATATAACCGCTATCCTCTAATAATGATAAAAAGAAAAATAGTGTTACAATAATCGGAAGAAAGCTCACAACGCTTCCTACGCCCGAGAAAATACCATCAATTACCAAACTATGAATAGTATCATTCACGCCTGCCTTGTTAAAGGCATTAGAAATCAGTTCGGTTAACTTATCTATTCCAAGCTCTAAAATATACTGAAGTCCTGAACCTATAACATTAAATGTAAGATAAAATACCGCAAACATTATTAGGACAAAACACGGAATTGCAGTATATTTTCCTGTCAGCACACGATCAAGCTTTTCGCTTCTTACATGCTCTCTGCTTTCCTTAGGTTTAATAACCGTAGCTTCACATACCTTTTTTATATATGCAAAACGCATATCAGCCATTGCTGCACTCTTATCAAGCTCACGTTCTTTTTCCATCTGAAGAATGATATGCTCAAGCATTTCCTCTTCATTTTCATCAAGTTTAAGTCTGTCAAGAATCAGTTTATCACCCTCAATGACCTTACTTGCAGAGAATCTGACCGGAATACCCGCAGCCTCGGCATGGTCTTCAATTAGATGAACAACTGCATGAATGCATCTGTGAACTGCTCCCTTATGGTCCTTTTCATCACAGAAGTCCTGTCTAAGTGGCTTTTCCTGATAATGAGCCACATGAATGGCATGATTAATTAATTCTTCAATACCCTGATTTTTAGCCGCAGAAATAGGAACAACCGGCACTCCAAGCATTGCCTCCATACCATTTACATCTATGGCTCCGCTATTACGAGTCACCTCGTCCATCATATTAAGAGCTACAACCATAGGAATGTTCATTTCAAGAAGCTGCATTGTAAGATATAGATTTCTCTCGATGTTAGTTGCATCAATAATATTTATAATAGCCTTTGGCTTGTCATCAAGTACAAAGCGACGTGATACAATTTCCTCACTACTATATGGAGACATAGAATAAATTCCGGGAAGATCTGTAACCATAGTATTAGGATATCCCTTAATCTCTCCATCCTTTCTATCTACCGTCACTCCGGGGAAATTACCAACATGCTGATTAGAACCCGTTAACTGGTTAAATAATGTCGTTTTTCCACAATTCTGATTACCAACAAGAGCGAAAGTAAGCAAGGTATCATCCGGCAGCGGATTCTCATCCTTTTTAGAATGGAACTTACCCGCTTCACCGAGTCCCGGATGTGCACTTTTACCTCTTCGCTTATTTACACTCTCACTAAGACTATCTATCCTTTCGATCTCAATCTGCTTAGCATCTGCAAGTCTAAGCGTAAGCTCGTAACCATGAATGCTTATTTCCATAGGGTCACCCATAGGTGCGAATTTAACAACCTTAAGTTCCGCTCCCGGAATAACACCCATATCAAGAAAATGCTGCCTAAGTTCGCCACTGCCACCTACCTGAGAAACTTTTCCGCATTCATTAATTTTTAGATCATCAAGATTCATTATATTTTCTCCTAAGAAGATTTCTGATTGCTATCTCTGATTATTTCATGCAAAGGACGCATCTTTTTGCTTCTGACAAATTCGAAAATACCAAGGCCTGTTACATCAATAAACTTAAACCTATCATTGTCTGCCTCAGTCAACGCTATTACCTCTTCGGTCAAAGCATTAATATTATCATCAGTATCATTAATAAAATCAATAAGTATCATACCTGACAGGTTTCTTAATTTAATCTGCCTAAAGGCTTCTCTTGCCGCCTCTAAATTGACATTAAGAATGTGATTATCCTCTTTTATCCTTATGGATTTGGCCGAATTAACATCAATAATGGTCATAGCCTCTGTATATTCAATAACTATATTTGCACCACTGTTTAACCAGACAGTTTTACCGGTAAGTTCATCTATAAGACTATCAATCTTATATAGTTTATTTAAAGGATAATCATCCGAATATTCTACTGTATTCTCTCTAAGTCGCCTAGCACCTTCTGATGCCACCTTATTACTGCATGCGATATTATCAAGATACGCATCAACCTCTTCATATAATTTCAAATCAGCACAAGTAATCCTGTCTACATTTAATAAATCTATATTATCAAAAAAGGTAAGATATTCCGGTTTCCCATTATATAAAACGCTAAAGCATTTTCGCGTTTTAGCTTTTTCAAGTACTGCCTTTTTTTCAGCTGCCGGAAGTCTTAAAATACCTGTACAGACGGCATTCTTATTCTTAACTGCTCCCTTTATTATCTGTACCGGTATCTCATCCCCCTGCTTCAGATCTGCCTGTTCTCTTTTTCTGTTTAAAACCATCAAATCCTTGCATTCTTCAAGATTAAGATAACATATCTGTCCCGGAGTCACTTCTACAAAAGCCGCACCAATATTCTTAACAATGTTCTTAACCTTACCTACATACACATTCTTAAGATGAAGGTCCGTATCCGGATAAAGCATCAGCTTCTCAGCCTTACCATCAACCTGATAAAGACACAATATGCAATTATTGTAATAAGTAATAACTACAACTGAATTATTCATCCGCTAAAATGTAACTCCCATTGCATCCAAAGGAATGAGTTTCGGTTTTTCCTCTGTGCCTTCATTAGTAAAAGTATCAATTCTGGTAACCTGAAAATCTATTTTATTAAACTCGATTCCCGCATAATTATATAAAGCCTCGAGTATCTGAGTTGATTTAATATTGCCGGCACTTGAGGCATCAACCAGGCATTCAAATATATCATTTTTAAGACTTGCCTCATATATATGTGGCTTAAGGTCAACCTCTAAGGTATTCTTTTTAGTTTCCTTAGTAATAATAATACTTTTAGAAGCTATAAATTCATCCCACTTAGAAACAACCTCTTCAGGATAATCCTGGCCATTTTTAAGCGTTACAGTATATGATGCCGCAGCAATAGATGCCATAGCATTTTTAACGCCATCCGGTAATTCAACTGCATTCTCTATACGCATTCCCGGCACCATAACAGAATTAAGTCTGTCTATTAAATCTTTTGCTCCATTATGCGTTTTAAGTTCTATATCCAGATAATCTCCATCGCTTTCCATGCCAACTCCAAGAGGCTGTGCAAAGCTCATAATCTGATGAGGCGAAAATCCGGTTGAATATGCAATATCAACCTCAGCTCTTCTCATACTTTTCTGAAAATATCTAAGAATATCAAGGTGGCCGATATATTTAACCGGACCATGCTTGCTAAATTTTATTCTAACCTTCATGTAGTTACCAACCTTTATTTTCTGTTAAAGCAAATACCAACACCAAATTTCGCAGCACCACAACCATTGCAGTTCTGCTCACAATTCGGAGTAACAACACCTTCCTTGGAACGTAACCATTCTTTTTTAAGATACTCTTTAGAAACTCCGCAATCCAGGAAATCCCAAGGGAATATTTCATCTAAATCTCTTTCCCTGGTTGTATAGAACGGAATATCAATACCACATTCGTCAAAGGCTTCCAGCCATAAGTCATGTCTGTAAGTATCACTCCACGCATCGTAAAGACAGCCCTTCTTATATGCCTCTAAAATAGCAGGTGCAAGCCTTCTATCGCCTCTGGCCATAATACCTTCAAGAACACTGACATCTGTCTCATGCCAATTATACTTGATTCGTTTTTGATTAAGCTGAGCCATTACCGAACTACGGCAGATATATGCTTTCTCAATAAAATCTTCCTTTGTAGCCTGAGGCGCCCACTGGAAAGGCGTAAATGGCTTCGGTATAAAAAAGGAAGTTGATGCAACAATCTGTACCGGTCCGTTTTTTCTTTCTTCCTTTGGAACAGTATCAAAAAATTCTCTTGCAATCTTATCTGCAAGAATTCCTATTCCTTCTATATCTTCCTTAGTCTCACCCGGAAGCCCAAGCATGAAATACAGTTTTACCCTCGTCCATCCATTTGCAAAAGCAAGTCTGGCACCATTTAAAATATCTTCTTCCGTAAGTCCCTTGTTAATTACATTTCTCATTCTCTGAGTTCCGGCCTCAGGCGCAAATGTAAGCGAACTTTTCTTGACATCCTGAACCTTACCCATTACATCAACAGAGAAATTATCAATTCTAAGAGATGGCAATGAAATATTAATAGAACGTCTTCTACACTCTGCAATCAGGAAGTTAACTAACTCCTCTAGTTCCGAATAGTCACTTGAACTAAGTGAACTTAGAGATATCTCCTCATGGCCGGTTGCTGCAAGCATCTTAATAGCCTGCTTTTTTAGCCATTCAACATCTCTTTCTCTAACCGGTCTGTACAACTGTCCCGCCTGACAGAAACGACAGCCTCTGATACAGCCACGCTGAATCTCAAGCACAACTCTGTCCTGTGTAACCTTAATAAAGGGAACAACCGGTGCATCAGGATAATGAGTATTTGATAAATCCTTTACTATTTCCTTCTCGATATGTGTAGGAATCCCGGGAACATTCGCAGTAAACGACTTAATTGTACCGTCGTCATTATAACTAACATCGTAAAGACTAGGGACATACATTCCTCCAAGCTTCGCTACCTCTATAAGAAAATCCCTACGCGAAGTACCCTCTGCCTTATGCTTTTTATATAAGTCAAATATATCTCTATATTTAGTTTCACCTTCTCCGATATAGAAAAAATCAAAAAACTGAGCTATCGGTTCCGGGTTATAGGTACATGGACCACCTCCGACAACAATAGGATCATCCTCTGCCCTGTCACAAGCATTAAATGGTATTTTCGACAGTTCAAGAACCTGAAGAATATTGGTATAGCACATCTCATACTGTATTGTAATAGCAAGGAAATCCATGTTTTTAACCGGTTCCTGACTTTCCAAGCCAAAGAGTGGAATACTCTGCTTGCGCATAATAGGATCCAAGTCGGTCCACGGCGAAAAAACTCTCTCGCACCACACATCATCATAGCTGTTAAACATGCTATACAATATCTGCAATCCAAGATGACTCATTCCTATTTCATATACATCCGGAAAACACATTCCAATACGGATATCTACTTTATCCTTATCCTTAACGACACTATTTATTTCATTACCAATATATCTGGCCGGCTTATCAACCGACATCAGTATCTCATCACTAAGTGCTAGCATTTATATACCTCATTACTTATATAGTTACATTATTAATTAATGCATAGATACCTACATTCGCATCTATATCTTCAAGTTCGTTCAATTCACTTAAGCGATTAAGATATTTATCAGCATCATTAAATACCTTAATCATCACATCCTTATAACCTTCTTTTCTAAGCAAATCATTCATGTGCTTATGAAATTCTTTCTCTACAAACTTATCTGATGAGCTGTATCCTATTATCGAATTACCCGTAATAACCAGATGATCAATGTAATAATTCTTCTCATAAGAAGTAAAATACATATTATAAAGGCCACAGAGCTTGCCAACTTTAGCTTCTACACCTGTTCTAAATTCCTCACTACACTTCTTTACACGGAAACACATAATAACATCTACCACCATTTTACAGGCCGGCAAAAGTCCTAAAACTGACACAATCGTAAGAAGGTTCCGGTTACTTCCCGTTGTAATCCTTCCTATGATATAAAGTCCCAATGCTAACGCAAAAAGAATAACAGTAATAATAATATCAACTATTCTTTTATATGAAACATATTCATACGTTCCCTTAGGATGCTTTTTATACAAAAAATCCATATTGTTCCTCACACATTCACTTACTTCTTTTTATGCACATTCCTTATTGTCTTTTTCTTACTACCTGAATTTTTACCATTTGGCGAAGAATTCCTGTTTTTTAAGGAAGAATTGTTTTTTTCACGCTTTCCGGTATCCTTACCGTTCTGCCGCATATCCTTCTGCAGCTTCTTATTGTTATGTCCGTTATTCTTACCGTCCTTGTAGGTATGTCCTGCACCATCAGACATTTTGCGTGGCTTAATAAGGCACTTAGGACCAAATCCAATCAGGTCCTCCCTATTTGCCTTTTTAAGCGCCTCCATAACAAGCTCATAATTCTTAGGGTTTCGGTATTGAATAAGTGCTCTCTGCATAGCCTTTTCATGAGGATTATGCTCAACATAAACCTGCTTACCGGTAATAGGATCAATTCCTGTATAATACATAACCGTACTTGCCGTACTAGGAGTCGGATAAAAATCCTGCACCTGTTCCGGCATATAGCCAAGATCCCTCAGATATTCAGCCAAAGCAATAGCTTCCTTAAGCGTACTTCCCGGATGAGAACTCATAAGATACGGCACAAGGAACTGCTTAAGGCCAAGCTTATCATTTATTTCCTTATACTTCTTCCTAAATCTCTCATATACCGCATTTTCAGGCTTACCTAATTTAGATAATACCTCATCACAAATATGTTCAGGCGCCACTTTAAGCTGTCCACTAACATGATGTTCAACCAGCTCCCTAAAAAAAGTATCATCCTTGTCCTCTATCAAATAATCAAATCTTATTCCCGAACGAATAAATACCTTTTTAACTCCCGGAAGCGAACGAAGTTTCCTTAGTAATGACAAATAGTCACTGTGGTCCACTTTAAGATTAGGACATGGTTTAGGAAATAAGCACTGTCTGTTCTGGCACACTCCCTTGGTAAGCTGTTTTTCACAACTCGGATGCCTAAAATTAGCTGTCGGACCTCCTACATCATGAATATATCCCTTAAAGTCCTTATCATTAATAATGATTTTGGCTTCCTCTATAATAGACTCGTGGCTTCTGCACTGTATAGTTCTTCCCTGATGAAATGTCAGAGCGCAGAAGTTACACCCGCCAAAGCAGCCACGATTACTAATAAGTGAAAACTTTATTTCCGAAATAGCCGGCACCCCACCCATATCCTCATAAATAGGGTGATATGTTCTCTCATATGGTAATGAATATACATCATCCATTTCAGTCATACTAAGTGGTGGCTGTGGCGGATTCTGTACAACATAATTTCCATTAGGATATTCTTCAACAAGTACCTTACCTGTAATAGAATCAGTATTTGCACTTTGAATTCTAAAGCTATCTGCATAACGCTTCTTATCAAGCTTCATTTCATCATATGAGGGTAATAATATATTCTCATATAGTCCATCTATATTCTTTGTTTTGTATTCTGTTCCTTTTATAAATGTAATATCTTTTACATCTATACCACTATTAAGTGCATCAGCTATTTCAACAACCGAACGTTCTCCCATTCCATAGCTGATAATATCTGCCTGAGAGTCAAGCAAAATCGAACGTTTGAAAGAATCTGACCAATAATCGTAGTGAGCAAGTCGTCTCAAACTCGCTTCAATTCCACCAATTATAATTGGAATGTCCTTGTATGTACGTCTAATGAGATTACTATACACTACTGTGGCGTGGTCAGGCCTTTTATATGGCTCTCCACCAGGAGTATAAGCATCACTTGGCCTATGCTTCTTACTAACAAAATAGTGATTAACCATAGAATCCATATTTCCCGACGAAACCATAAATCCAAGACGCGGTCTGCCAAGAATCGAAATACTATTATCATCCTTCCAATCCGGCTGAGCTATTATACCAACAGTATATCCATGACTTTCTAATATTCTACATATGATTGCGGCACCAAAACTCGGATGATCCACATAGGCATCACCACAAACATATACAAAATCAAGCTGTTCAATTCCTCTTTCTTTTAAATCATCTTTTGAAATTGGTAAAAACATAATATTCCTTACAAACTTAGTCTAACATTTTATCTGTAGCATAAGAATCTCATCATCATCAAGCCTTCTATATTCACCCGGCTTAAGATTCTTATCTAATTCAAGAGGACCAAAACTGACCCTTTTTAAAAACTTAACCTCATTATCAACTGCAAGCATCATTCGCTTAACCTGATGATATCGTCCTTCTGTTATTGTCAGATATACAGATGTAGGCGAAATAGCTTCTACCTTAGCAGGTAAAGTCAGTTCATCATCGCCAATATCAACACCCTCTGTAAGTCTTGCAATAGACTCTTTATCAATCTTATTAACCAGTTCTACGTAATAACACTTATCAACATGCTTTTTAGGACTAAGTAACCTATGACTCATATCACCATCATTAGTTATAAGCAACAGCCCTTCTGTATCCTTATCAAGTCTGCCAACCAGAAAAAGCCCACGTGTATTTTCCCCTTCCAGAAGATCAATAACAGTTTTATCAATATTATCCTCTGTGGCGGAGACCACCCCAGCCGGCTTATTTAACATATAATATCTAAATTCTTCGTACATTAATTTTTCACCATCAAGCATTACTTCGCTATTATCATTAACCTGGTATCCGGCATCAGTAATAATACTTCCGTCTACTGATACTTTTTTCTTTTTTATCAGATCCTTTACCTCGGATCTGGTTCCTTTACCAAGCTCACACAAATACTTATCCAATCTCATAACTAACGTCTTCTTCTTTTTCTTCTTCTTCTGCGTCTTCTCCTAAGATTACTTACATATATTACAATAAATGTAGATACAATAAGAGCTAAAAGCAGCAATCCGCCTATCATATACAAAAACAATTCATCGGCAATCGGCTTACTGTCTTCGGATATATTTTTCTTTTTATATTTTTCCGTTAACTTATCCTTCTTAGTTTTCTTATTTTTAGACTTGTCGGCATCGATAACTATTTCTTCATAGTCATCATATTCATCATCATCTTCCGCTACAACAACAACTTCTTCACCTGCCGGAAGTGTCAATAAACTACTGTCAGCATATAATTCATATCTGTTATATGCCCTAACCGTAAGCTGCGCTTCTTTGCCTGTGACTAAAGGAATTTCTACCTGTATTTCCTCTGTATCAAGTGCCTCCTTGGCATCAGGCTTATTATTCCACGGATAAAGCATCGAAAAGTTATTTCCACCATCAGTTGAGTACTGATAATATTGAATACTGCCATCCGAATCCTTTGCATTTATGGATACTATAGCAGTATTATTCCTTACTTCTTCCAAATTTACTGTACAAAACTCAGGCGATGTTTTGTCCTGACCAACCGGCAAGGTCGGTATATCTATCTTTTCATACTGATAATCAGAATAGTCAACTCCAAGCTTTGCTGAAGATAATCTGAAATACTTTGCAACAGCATCGGCATCAACATAACCAAAGGTCTTATATGGATTTTCTGTTTCTGTAAGGAAATAATTATCTCTTGGCTCATCAAGATGACAATGTTCAATTATTACTGCAGGAATATTCTTTTTTTGAGCATACAGAATTATTCCATAATAATCATCACCATCTTTTCCAAGCTTTGTCTTAACGCCTCTGTCAAAGAAATCCAAATCCCCATGAAGCCCATCCATTACAATATGGCCAAATTCCTGACCTCTCTGATAATATGTTCCAAATGCGGATGTCCAAACCTCTGCCCCATACAAATTATGATTTTCAGACATATTGAAATGAAGTGAAAACAAAAAATCAGCATTATGTTCAGCAGCTATTGTTGCTCTTTCCTCTCGTGTTAGGTCTTTTTCACCTATTTCATCATGGGTAAGATATACTGTTATTCCATCATATTGTTCAAGACGTTCAGCCATATATTTTGCAACCTGAATTGTCAGTTCCTGCTCAATATATTCATCGGTATTCCCACCAAGATTGCTACCGCCATGCCCCGGATCAATAACCACAACTACATTATCAGCATAACATTCGGCCTTGCTAAAAATACATAAAAATGCCGCAACAAATATTCCTATGAATGCTCTTATTAACTTGTACAAATTATTATTTCTACGCATTTATCTATCCAAAAGAAAAGACCTGTAAAACACAGGTCTTAATTTAACTATATCAGGTCTAAATTAACAGTTGCATCAGCCACTTTATCAGCTGTATCTGTTATCACTGCTTCCTGTACTGCAGGCTCACTTTCGTTAGCAACTGCATTAACAGGCGGTATAGATGGTGCACTGTCACTTAAAAACTCTTCAATATCAACCCCTGAATCCTGGGCTGCATCCTCGATAAGCTCCTGTCTATTAGCTCTTACAACATCATAACACTCATTAAGTGAACCCATCATCTCATTATACTTAGTATTAGTCTGTCCAAGATAATGTCCAACAATATCTTCAACCTGAGCAAGAAGTGAATCTGTATAAGACATCGCTGACATCTTAAGTTCATTAGCCTCTAGTGTTGCGTTATCAATAATCTCCTGAGCTTTGTAAATAGCCTCATTAACAACCTGATCAGCCTGCTCATATGCTCTAAGCATAATCTCGTGCTGACTTATAAGCTCTGATGTCTGCGCTGTTGCCTGATCTATAAGGCCCTGGGCCTTAGCCTTAGCATCATTAATAATAGCTTCTCTATTACTAATTATCTTCTGATACTGTTTAATCTCTTCCGGAGCTCGCTTACGAAGCTCATCAATAAGACTTTCAATCTCTTCCTTATCTACAACAATATGCGTACTTGAAAAAGCTTTAAATTTACAGCTGGCTATAAGCTGTTCAATATCTTCTATAGTCTGTTCAATCTTACTGTTCATTATTAACCTCTCACCTGATTAAATCTGTCATATACTAGTTTAGCAACAAACTCAGGAACACATTTAGAAATATCTCCGCCAAACGCTGCAATTTCTTTTACTCCTGAAGAACTAAGATACGAATATTCAACTGATGTTGTCAAAAACATCGTATCAAGTTCACCCTTACTTAGCATTCTATTAGTCTGTGCAATCTGCAATTCATAGTCAAAATCAGTAATGGCACGAAGGCCTCTGACTGAAACATGACAATCATTTTCTTTTGCATAATCAATAAGAAGACCACTAAATGATTCAACTCTAACATTAGGTAAATCCTTAGTCGCTTCCTTAATTATTTTAACACGGTCCTCTGCGGAAAACAATGGTGTCTTAGCCTTATTGTCAAGCACAGCAACCGTCAATTCATCAAAAATATCAGCTGCTCTTTTAATAATATCCAGATGCCCAAATGTCAATGGATCAAAACTTCCGGGATATACTGCTTTCTTCATTACTGCTCCAATCTGAAAAATACATGTTTATTTGTTTTATAACACTTTTCTCTTGTCATTATATATCCAAGTGACTCTATACCACTCAAATCGTTGTCTATATCCGCTTCAATAATAATAAGCGTATTTTCATCAACAAATTTAACATTCTTTAGCATTTGCATTATATCAAATTCAAGCCCTTGTGAATAGGGTGGGTCCATGAAAATAATGTCTACCGTATCATGAATCTCATATATTGCATCTCTTACATCGCGGGCTATAACTGTAGACTTATCAGCAAATTTAGTAAAGGCAATATTCTTTTTAATACACTCTAAAGCCTCTTTATTATTATCTACAAAGTAAGAATGTTTGGCCCCACGGCTTAGTGCTTCTATGCCAATTCCGCCACTTCCTGCAAAAAAATCACAAAAAACAGCTCCCGGAACGTCACATTGAAGAATATTAAACAAAGTTTCCTTTATTCTATCAGTCGTAGGTCTTGTTCCATCACCCTTTGGTGTAACCAGGGGCATCGACCTTGCAGTTCCTGCTATAACTCTCATCTTAACTTGGTTCCCTTTCCGTCTCTCTTTGCAAGCTTAATATCATTAATTTTAACCTTACGGCCATTATAATCTATCGTAGTATCATCCATGGCTCTTGTAAGGTAGACTGCCTCAACATAATCCCTACCGCCAAGCTTCATTCCTCTTGCACCGATTGCAACCTTCTTCTTTTCAGGAATTTCTTCAATCTGGAAACGTAAAAAGAAACCATCATTTGATTTTAATGTAATATTCTTCTGATCATGAATAGCTGCAACAATTACTACTTCATCATCCTCATCAAGCTTGGTTGCCGCAACTGTCCTTTTAGCAACATCAAATTCGCCGCCATCAACAATTTTACACATTGATTTCTTTGTAACAAAAATCATGCGGAACAGATTGAGTTCACTCTGACTCGATACTGCAACAAGAGTTTCTTTTGTAGATGAAAAATTGCTGACATTATCAATAGGAACACCCTTATCACGAAGTTTACCCATAGGCAAATCAGCTACCTTAAAGGTATGAAGCTGACCTATATTTGTAAACAGACAAATCTTACCGGTATTCTTACATTTAACAATATGCTTAAACTCTGCAAGGATTGTTTCTGTATTCCTGTCATATGTAGCCATATCAACAATTTTGGCATATCCAAATCTGTCTAAAAGGAACATAACATCCATCTCAGGAACCTTAATCTCTTCTACAACCGCTTCTTCACAATTGTCGATAACCGTCCTTCTGGGCCTTGAGAATTCCTTCTTAAGAGCATCAAGTTCATTAATAAGAACCTGCACCATACTGTCTTTACGATTAAGTATATCTTCATATTTGAAAATATTAGCAACGGTCTCTTCATGTTCCTTAATAAGGGCTTCAATTTCGAGACCAATTAATTTATAAAGGCGCATTTCAAGAATCGCATTTGCCTGACGCTCAGTAAATCTAAGCTGTTCAGCCATCACCTTAGATTCCTTACTCTTAAACTTAATTCCTGTTGTCTTACCTTCAACAAGACAAGCCTTAGCCATGGCACGGTCTTTACTTCCTCTGAGAATCTCGATAATCAAATCAATTACATTGCAGGCTTTGATAAGACCTTCCTGTATTTCTTTCTTATCCTGTTCCTTCTGCAAGAGGTAATTATATTTTCTTGTAGCTACCTCATACTGAAAATCCGTACACTCTTTAAGTATACGCTTAAGTCCCATAATCTCCGGACGGCCATCAGCAATGGCAAGCATATTAACGCCAAATGTATCTTCAAGCTTTGTTTTCTTATATAGCAAATTAATAAAATTATCTACATTGGCATCTTTTTTTAGTTCAATAACAATACGAATGCCTTCTTTGGATGACTGGTTAGAAATATCAACAACATCCGGAGCCTTTTTACTATCAGCTAGAGCCGCAACATCCTGCAAAAACTTGGTAATTCCGGCACCAATCATTGTATAAGGAATCTCAGTAATAACCACATTTGTCTTGCCATTCTTACCTTTTTCAGTCTCTACCTTACCACGAATCTTAATCTTGCCCGAACCGGTCTCATAGATTGCAAAGAGTTCATCCTTATTGGTTACAATACCACCTGTCGGGAAATCAGGACCCTTACAATAACGCATAAGCTGTCTTGTAGATACTGTCTCGTCCTTCATATAAGCCTTCATAGCATCAATAATCTCACCCATATTATGAGGTGGAATATTTGTTGCCATACCTACTGCAATACCTTCTGTACCATTAACAAGCAGATTAGGGAACTTACAAGGAAGAACAGACGGCTCCTTCTCAGTCTCATCAAAGTTAGGAATAAAATCTACTACGTCTTTTTCAAGATCCGCCAAAAGTCCAAGCTGGGTAACCTTTTCAAGTCGTGCCTCGGTATATCGCATGGCAGCAGCGCCATCACCTTCAATATTACCAAAGTTTCCATGTCCATCAACAAGTGGGAGTCCCTTTTTGAAATCCTGACTCATTACAACAAGGGCATCATAAATAGAACTGTCTCCATGTGGATGATATTTACCCATTGTATCACCGACAATTCTGGCACTTTTTCTATAAGGCTTATCATATTCTATCTTCAGCTCACGCATATCAAAAAGAGTACGCCTCTGAACCGGTTTAAGACCATCTCTTACATCAGGAAGTGCTCTTGCAACAATAACGCTCATTGCATAGTCGATGTAATTCTTCTGCATTACCTCAGAATATTCTGTTTTTATAATATCTTCTTCTATAACGGTTGTACTAATCTTATTAGCCATTATTAATCCTCACAATGTGAATATTACTGCAATAATCTAATATATAAATCAGACATCAAGTAGCGCCTCTTTAGCATGCTTATATATGAATTCCTTACGAGGAGGAACCTCAGAACCCATAAGCAGCTCAGTAATATCCGATGCCATTCTCGCATCTTCAATCTCTACCTGCTTAAGCTTTCTTCTTGATGGATCAAGTGTAGTCTCCCAGAGCTGAGAAGCATCCATCTCACCAAGACCTTTGTATCTCTGAAGCGTAAATGTACCTTTATGCGTCTTACGATATTTATCAAGTGCTGCATCATCATACAGATATTCTTCCTCACCCTTGCTTGGCATCGCTTTATATAAAGGTGGCATGGCAAGATAAACATGACCTTCATAGATAAGCTCGGGCATAAATCTATAGAACAATGTTAATAAAAGTGTCGCAATATGTGCACCATCTACATCGGCATCTGCCATAATAATTATCTTATTATAGCGAAGCTTCGATATATCAAAATCATTACCATAGCCTTCAGAGAAACCACAACCAAAAGCATTTATCATTGTCTTAATTTCAGCATTGGCAAGCACCTTATCAATAGAAGCTTTCTCAACATTAAGTATCTTACCTCTAATGGGTAAAATCGCCTGATACATTCTGTCTCTGGCACTTTTTGCAGAACCACCGGCAGAATCTCCCTCTACAATGAATATTTCACATTTCTCTGCATCCCTGCTTTCGCAGTTTGACAATTTGCCATTACTATCAAAACTGTACTTTGGCTTGCTAAGCATATTAGTCTTAGCCTTTTCTTCATTCTTACGAATTTTGGCAGCCTTTTCCGCACAGCCAATAACAGACTTTAATGTCTCAACATTCCTATCAAAGAACCTTACAACCTCATCACCGGTAACCTTACTTACAACCTTAGCAGCATCCTGATTATCAAGTTTAGTCTTGGTCTGTCCTTCAAATCGTGGATCCGGATGTTTGATGGATACAATTGCCGTCATACCATTACGAATATCAGTACCGGTAAAATTGGCATCCTTATCCTTAAGTATTCCAAGACTTCTGGCATAGGTATTCATAATAGTGGTAAACATAGTCTTAAAACCTGTTAAATGAGTACCACCCTCTGAATTAAATATATTATTACAAAAACCAAGTACATTCTCGTGGAATTCATTAACATACTGGAATGCACATTCAACAGTAATACCTTCTGACTCACCCTTGAAATATATAGGCTCGTGAACTATTTCCTTAGATCTGTTTATATCCTGAATAAAGCCTACCAGACCTTCAGGCTCATGAAATTCCACATATTCAAGTTCTTCTTTTCTCTTATCCTCAAAAACAATAGTCAGATTAGGATTAAGATATGCTGTCTCATGGAGTCTTGACTTTACTTCCTCTTCCTTAAACCAGGTTTTATCAAAAATAGTACCATCAGGCAGGAAATTAATAGTTGTACCTGTCTCTCTTGTCTTACCTATAGAAGGAAGCAATCCATTAATAAGTTCAACTGTCGGAATACCGCGCTCATAGGAATCCTCGTATATATGTCCACCCTTTTTTACTCTTACAGTAAGTCTGTCAGAAAGAGCATTAACTACAGACGAACCTACTCCATGAAGTCCACCACTGGTTTTATAGGCCGAATCATCAAATTTACCACCTGCATGAAGCGTAGTAAAAACAAGACGTTCAGCACTCATTCCCTTCTCGTGCATCTCAATTGGAATACCACGACCATTATCTTCAACCGTTGCTGATCCATCAGCCTCTAATGTAACATGAATTTTGTCGCAATAGCCTGCAAGATGCTCATCAACAGAGTTATCAACTATCTCATATATCAAATGATTAAGTCCCTTTGTAGAAACCGAACCGATATACATTCCGGGTCTTTTTCTTACAGCTTCAAGTCCTTCGAGGACTGTAATATTGGACGCGTCATAAGTATCAACTTTAGCCATTATCATCTTCCCTTCTTTTTAATCAGACTAATCTAATCTATTCTACCACATTTTGTGTTTATGAAAAAGCAAAAAACAATATATATACAATTAGTAGTTATAAAATGTCCATAAAGACTGAACAAATAGCGAATCCATCCGCTTTACCGCAACAAAACAAATGAGCATCCCGACATCATCGAAATGCTCACTATTATTAATCATTAATTTTAAGTTTTTTGGTACATGCAACAGCTATTGCTCCTGGTCCAATATGACAAGCCACACTAAGTGATAATGGATCTATATGAATGTTAAATCCCGGGAATTCCTGTTCTACTTCTTTCTTAAATTCAATAGCTTTTTCATGATCATAAGAATACGCGATTTGTATATCACAATTGAGAGGTGAAATACCACCAAAACGCTTCTCCATATCTGCCTTAATGGCATTAATCATAATAGCCTTGCCCTGCGCAGTAGTTCTTGCCTTGGCAAATGCATCAAGTTTTTCTCCCTGAATCTGAAGAACCGGCTTTAACTTAAGTAAGGTTCCAAGTGCTGCAGCTGCAGGAGTAATTCTTCCTCCCTTTTTCAGATAGTATAAAGTATCTAACATAATGTAAATACTTGAATTAAACTTGTCATCCTCAAGAATCTGCTTAATCTCAGCACCGCTCTTGCCTGCTTCAGCAAGATTAAGAGCATCAATAACAGACTGCCTCATAGTTACCGATATTCTCTGATTATTTACTACAAATACCTTATTATCATAATCTTCCGCAAGCATCATAGCTGTCTGACAGCTTCCACTAAGTCCGGAGCTCATTGGAATATACACAATTTCATCATATGTTTTCAATGCATAATCCCAAACATGCATTACATCATCGGGAGACGGCTGAGAAGTAATAACCTGCTTATCATCGCCAAGCATCTTATAAAATTCATCCTGAGTCAGGCTAATATCTTCAAAATAATCCTTATCATCGATTGTAAAAGGCATCGGCAAAACCGTAATCCCCATATTTTCAGCACTGCTCTGTGTTATTCCACTATTACTGTCTGTAATAACTGCAACTTTTCCCATACTTTTCCTTCTTTCAAGCACAACATTCGCAAAGACATTTTACTTTTATATTGTCTTAAAGTCAACCGGATTAAGACCAAATTCACTTATAGCTTCAGATATCTCTTCAAGACGCTTTTTATTGTCATCATCAAACAATTTGTCTGCATATATTTTAGCCGATTCAAGCACATCAGTATCTTCATAAATGTCAGCTAGAACAAACCCAAAATCACCCGTTTGTCTAATCCCCTGCAGCTCACCCGGTCCACGCATTTTTAAATCCTGCTCTGCTATGTAGAAGCCGTCATTACTCCTATTAAGTATGTCAAGCCTTTGCGCAGTTGCATCTGACTTACCTGTATTAATAAATATACAATAGCTCTGACTATCACCACGACCTACTCGGCCTCTAAGCTGATGTAATGTTGCAAGTCCAAATCTGTCGGCATTTTCAACCAGCATTACCGTAGCGTTAGGAACATTAATACCAACCTCAATAACTGTCGTTGACACTAACACATCTATATTATGATTAGCAAATTCTTCCATAATCATACTTTTCGCACCGGCCTTCATTTTACCATGAAGATAATCAATTCTTATTCCCTCCGGCAAGACGTTTTTTAATGTACTCGCATAATCAATTACATTTTCAAGATTCATTCCCTCAGTTTCTTCTACTAAAGGACAGATGACATATGCCTGGTGACCTTTAGCAACCTCATCGGTAATAAATTTATATGCTGCCTTTCTTGAATTCTCCTTAACAACGCAATTCTTAATAGGCATTCTGTCAGCCGGAAGTTCATTTATAACAGACAACTTCACCCCAGAAAACATTGTCATAGCAAGACTTCTGGGTATCGGTGTTGCACTCATAACAAGAATATGGACATCATCATTATATTCTGCAAGTTTCTCTCGTTGCTTAACACCAAATCTATGCTGTTCATCGGTGATAGCAAGCGTCAAATCACTATATTCCACAGCCTCCTGAATTAGCGCATGAGTACCGATAATGACATTAGCATAACCGGTTTTCATAGCTTCATAGACATCCCGTTTTGCTTTCGTATTTAGCGAACCAATAAGAAGTTTGGGAACAATCGGTAATTTGTACTTTTCTACAAATTGCTTAAGTCCCTCATAATGCTGAATTGCAAGCACCTCAGTCGGCGCCATAAGGGCTCCTTGGTGACCATTGGCTGCATTTAGCAGCAATGCAAGGAAAGCAATAATTGTTTTACCGCTTCCCACATCTCCCTGTACCATCCTGTTCATACATATGCCACTACACATATCCCGCTCTATTTCATTCCAAGCATTCATCTGTGCATTGGTTAATCTAAAAGGTAAAGCCTCAATCAGTCTCTGCGTATCAGCGACTTCAATCATACTATGCCCAAATGGCCTTGCTGAATATGTCTCATCATAATGTGTTTCAAGAAAAAAAGTTAAAAATTCATGAAAAACAAGTCTTCTTCTCGCCATACTATGTTCTGACAAGGTATTAGGAAAATGAATTCCAAACAGAGCCTCATCTATTTTAGGCATATCAAAAGAATGCAATTCCTCATCATTAAGATACTCTACAGGTATATCAGCAACCTTAAATGCATTATCAATATATTTGCGCATCTGAACATTGCTTATACCCTTTGTAAGGCCATATACAGGCTGTGGTCTTAAAAGCATCTGCTCATACTCGTCTATTTTATATATTTTCGGCTGTACAATACTCAATCCCCTACTGTCGGAAAGCATTCCATAAAATACTCTTTCATCAGTAAAATCGAGAGTTTTTGCCATAAATGGCGAATTAAAATATACTATACCAATGCTGCCACCACTATAATTGATTACCGCTCTGGTTAAGATAGTTCCTTTTCTTATGTTAAATACGCTTCCCCTTTGTATAGTCCCCTTTACCGCTATAATGTCACCAATATGCTTTTCAGGATCTGTAATTGGTTCATGTATTTCCATAAATCCACGTGGAAGATCATATATCAAATCTCCAATTGTATATATATTAAGTTTATTTAACTTAGGAACCGTTTTTTCACCAATTCCTTTGACCAGAGATACTGATTCACTTAATTTCATAACATTCACCATTCAAAAGAAAAAGACTGACACAGTTATTATACTATGTCAGTCTCATAAAATCATTCATATATAATAATACTATTCTACAGAAATTATATAATAGTAAATTGGCTGTCCACCGAACTGAAGTTCAACATCACAATCAGAATACTTCTCAGTTATAAGATCACAAATCTCATTTGCCTTATCCTCAGCAACATCAGCACCAAAGTAGATACTAATAAGTTCAGAATCATCATCAACCATTTCATCTACCATATTGACAACAACTTCATCCATATCACGACCTACTGAAAGAATACCCTTATCTCCGATTCCCATATAATCACCCTGTGTGATAACCTTATCATCAATCTGAGTATCTCTTACGGCATAAGTAACTTCACCGGTCTTAACATTTAAGATTTCTGTATTCATTATGTTCTCGTTTTCTTCAACACTCATATCCGGAACATAATTAATAATAGCAGTAATTCCCTGTGGAACAGTCTTAGTAGGAATTACAACAATGTTCTTATCCTCAACCAGGAATTTAGCCTGATTTGCAGCCATAACAATATTTTTATTATTAGGGAAAACAAAGATGTTTTCCGCATTAAGATTATTAGCAGCATTAACAAAATCTTCTGTACTTGGATTCATTGTCTGTCCGCCTGAAATAATAATATCCACTCCAAGACTTGTAAAGATTTCGTCCATTCCTTCACCGACTGAAACAGCTATAAATCCGACTTCCTTCTTCTCAGCCGAAGGTGCCACAGGCTGTGCACCCTTTGATTCCTGCTTAGCGTCACCGCAAGCTTCGATAGTAACGTCCACATCCTCAGCAAGGCCTGTACCATCATTTACTCCGGCAGCAGCCTTTTCAGAAGCCTTAAAAATCTTCTCCTGATGTTCAAGACGCATATTATCAATTTTCATATTAGAAAGCGCACCATATTTAAGCGCTCTCTGAATAGCCATTCCGGGATCATTGGTATGTACATGGACCTTAACTATTTCATCATCAGCAACAAGAACTATTGAATCACCAATTGACTCGAGAAAAGCCTTAAAATCCATCTCATGCTTTACATTAAACTGCTTTTCAAGCATGATAATGAACTCAGTACAATATCCAAATTTAATATTTGCTGTATCTATATCATTATTCGCATTAACATCAGATGGACCATTACCGGTTGACTGAACAATATCATAGTCAATCTCTTTTCCCATAAAGGCATCATATGCACCCTTTACTACCTGCATAAGACCCTGTCCGCCGGAATCCACAACACCTGCCTGCTTAAGTACAGGTAACATATCCGGTGTCATTTCGAGAACAATATCGCCTTGCCTAATTATCTCCTCTAAGAATACCTGTAAATCGTCACAACCAGACTCTTTAAGACTAACTGCTTTGTCACACATTCCCTTTGCAACAGTAAGAATTGTACCTTCCTTTGGCTTCATAACCGCCTTATAAGCACTCTCTACTGCTTTTTCACAAGCCTCTGCCAAAAGAGTGATATCAAGCTCATCATTCTCCTTCATTACCTTAGTAAAGCCTCTAAGAAGCTGTGAAAGAATAACACCCGAATTACCTCTTGCGCCTCTAAGGGAACCACTTGAAATAACCTTAGCAAGAGTAAGCATATCAACCGGATCACCCAGATTAACAACTTCTTTTGCAGCTGACATTATAGTCATTGTCATATTTGTTCCGGTATCTCCATCAGGAACCGGGAAAACATTCAGCTCGTTAATCCATTCTTTTTTAGCTTCAAGATTCTTAGCACCTGCCAGAAACATTTTCTTCAACAATGCAGAATTAATTGTATTAGACACTTTATTATCCTCCTAGTCAACTACTCTTACGCCTTCAACGTAGACGTTGATCTTATCAACCGGAATACCGGTAAATTCTTCAATTTTATATTTAACACTATCCATCAGATTATTTGCAACCGCGAGTACACTTACTCCGTATGCAACTATTATATGAAACTCCAAAGAAAGCTTATTGTTATGCATAGTCACGGAAATACCCCTACCGGCATTCTCAAGCTTAAGCAACCTAACAAAACCATCTCTCATATTAAGACCGGCCATTCCAACAATGCCGAAGCATTCCATAGCTACACCGCCTGCATATTGACCAATAACCTCTTTATCAATAGTGATGTTACCCATATGAGTATCCATTGTAGAACTCTTCATTAGCATCCCTCCTTGACTTGTTTTTTACATACCATTCTATTATACATATATTTTATCAAAAATGGAAGAAAATAAAAAGAAAACCCCATCCATAAGGATGAGGTCATGTAATCATTTAGCAATTCAAACTAGGCTCTCTCAACTTTGCCTGATCTAAGACAACTAGAGCACACATGCATTCTCTTAGCTGCACCGTTAACCTTGCACTTTACGCTTCTAACATTAGAATTCCAAATATGATTAGATCTTCTATGAGAATGGCTGACGTTGTTACCAAAATGAACGCCCTTACCGCAGATATCACACTTTGCCATCTTAACACCTCCTAAGACTTTACCGTCGATTGTCTGTTGCTCTTAGTCGCAACATTGATATATTATCACTAAGAATCAAGTAATGCAAGTATTTTTTTTAATATGTAAGTTCTTTTTTCAATCTTTCATATTCTTCATTTATTGCTTTTACAATACCCTCATCTCCGCAACTGTTATCAGGGTGAAATATCTTAAGCAAATCTCTATATCTTTTACGAAGGGCCAGCGGATTATTAACTCCGGCAAAAAACAGTCCAACATCATTAATAGTAAACGAAGAATTTTGTACATTCTCTCTGGATGCCATTTTCTCGGAACGTTTTCTCTTTGATAATTCAAATTCACGCCGTTCCCTTTCAAGCTTCTTCCTGTCAACATCCAACTGCATAAAACCATTTTGAAGAATCTGCAGTTTTTTATCAAAAAACATATTATCTTCTTTCAGACGCTTCTGCTCCTGCAGGACCTTGGCATTCAGACGCTTCATATCCTCCATAAAGTCAGAACGTTCCTTGATGAACTTATCATAAATACGCTGTTGTTCACCTTTTTCGACCTGTATCTTATTATATTCCTGAAACAGCCATCGCTTCAGTGCAACTAACTGTTCATAAGTCGGCTCGTTTTCCGCTCCTTCCTTACAGGAATTAATTGTCATGTCAACATCCATAAGTATTCCTTATTCTGAATCCGTACCATCCGGAAATGCCGTATCAACTGCCACTTCATCTGACGGAAGGTCAGCTTTTTTTGTCGAAATCTTATCAAGTACTTCAGGTACAAGATCAACAATCTTAGATATTGTATCCTGGTTCTTAACACTAACTAACTTAGTATGACCATCCTGAATAACCAAAACAGCACTTGGACTCATTTTACCGGTTATTCCGCCACCTGCTCCATTCTTCTTATCAGCACTGTTACCGCCTGCTGCAATACCAAAGGATACATCTACAAGAGGCACAATAACTGTATCACCAATCTGCTTCGCATCACCTACTACAGTTTTTGTAGACAATACACTATCAACATTTTTAAGCAATGACTCAATTGTGCTACTAAAATTACTCATAAAACCTCCAATTTATTCAGGTAAATTTATATACTACTCACTTTTTCTTAATCTTTTTATAAAATGCCCTACAATTATTATCTAAAATCACCATTAGAATGTGCCATAAGACAGGTGCAAGCATTATACTTCCTTTAAGTTTTGCATCAAGCATAAAAGTCTTAACATCATAAACCGGGCATATATTTATTATTTTGTCCAAATATATATATAACACATCATAAACAGTCATTACCAATTCAGTATAATATGGATTATCAAGTCCGTATGATATGTTTATTCTAGTCTTCCGAGGAAGAAGCAGTCTAAGCAGCTTTCCTAATCTGCTCTTACAGGTTTCCCAGGCAGCTTTAGTTGAATCTTCGGCTAGCAGCTTAAGAAAATCTACTGCCTTTTCCTTACCCATCTTGCCCTTATCGGATTTGGCAGAATCATCATCTTTACCGCTTCCATCGCTATCTTCTTTATTGTCTTCCTTATTATCAGAATCCTCTTTATCTTCTGTCTTTGCCTTTTTCTTAAGCTTAATCGGAATACCTAGAATTCTGACTGTCATCTTAAAATCGCCTTTGTATAAAAATCTTACACTTACAAAATGAAGAAGATATGAAACTCTGGCATCAAAGGATGCATTCTCTTCATCATAAGCTGCTTTTATCTTATATCTAACCGGAACAAATAAAAGTAACAAAAGTATCGCCAATATGAATAGCAATATTCCAAGTATGGAAAGACCGATTATTTTTAATATAGTAAGAAACAATGCCATATCTACTCCAGATATCCGCTAATATCGTAAACTCCGGTCTTTTCATATGTCTCAAGCAAAATCTTACCGGTAATATCAATGCACTCATCATCACTCGTAGCAAGGCCAACCACATCTATATCTCTGTTATACAAAGCTTTTTGTTTAAGCAATCCATTATGAAAAAACTCAAGTTTTCTGCTATCGTGATTATAAGCAATAAGATATACATTAAACTGTCCACGACCCGTTTTTATTTTCCATTTTATTTTATCAGCCTTCTTAATAGAAGGCGACAAGTACAAATTGTCACGAAAAGTAATCATATTAATATTCTAATATACGCCGAAATATGCGTCAATAAGTCTCTTAGCTATAGGAACCGCATATTCACCACCGGTACCAACACCCTCTACTATAATTGTAACAGAGATCTGAGGATCATCTGCCGGTGCGAATCCGGTAAACCACGCATGTGAATCCGATGATACACCATTAAATTCTGCCGAACCTGTCTTGCCTGCAGCCTGATAATAATCTGACTTTAATTTGGTACCTGTTCCCTTTTCTACAACAGCCACCATAAGTTCTGTAAGTGCATCTGACTCATTCTTTGTTATTAATTCACCATACTCTTCCGGTTCGTACTGCTTAATAAGTACACCTTTGGAATCAACAATAGAATCTATCATATATGGCTTCATAAGAATACCATCATTAGCAATTGCATTCGTAATCAGATTGAGCTGCAGTGGTGTAATACCAACCATACCCTGGCCAATAGATATCTGGGCCATATCATCATCAGATACTGTCCTGTCCACTATAAGCTTACTCTTGTTATAATTATAATCATATGGAAGATCCGTATTAAACATAAGCTCATTAAGAGTTCTGCCAAACTTATCTCTATCAAGGCTCATACCAATGTTAGCAAAGGACGAGTTACACGATTTAGCAAAGGATTTGGTGAAATCTTCATTATCATGCACAGAGCCATGGAAACAGTTAATTTTTATATCACCATTCACATAGCTTCCATGACAGGTATATGAATATCCGTCATAACTTCCATTATGCTCCCTGATATATTCAAGTGCGGTAATAATCTTAAAAGTCGAACCCGGTGGATAAATACCCTGCGTTACACGATTAACCAAAACCGACTCAGTGGGATTATTAACATATTTATCCCAGTTCTCTACAATGGTATTAGGATCAAAATCCGGCTTTGATACCATAGCAAGTACTTCACCTGTTTTAACATTAGAAACAATAACTGCCCCCTTATACATCCCAAGTGAATCAGATGCTATTTTTTGCAGATTATAATCAAATGTTGTATAAACATCATTTGCAGGGTTTTTGACACCCGCCATATCATTCTCAACCTTTTCAGTAAGAGGCACACTGGTATTAATCAGATAATAATTTGCCTTCTGTTCTACGCCTGTTTTACCTTTATTAATAAATCCAACGGCATGTGAAAACAAATTACCATAAGGATAATTTCTATACTCTCTACCATTTTCGTCATTAATGGTCTGTGCTAAAATACTTCCCTCGCGATCATATATTGTTCCTCTTTTATTTTCTTTAGCAAGTATCTGCTGTCTGGAATTATAACTGTTACTTATAAGCTCCTGTTCATTATTTTTTACAAACAAACAGAAGTAAACCATCATTCCAATGTAAAGAAAAACGAAAAACATTATTGTAATCCATGTTTCCACAACACGTGGTTTCTTTTTGCCTTTTCTTCTACTCATAATTATCATACTCCTCATAATCATCGTATTCATTGTATGAGTAATTCTCAGAAGAATAATCCCCTTCATCTTCGTAATTCGGATAATCTTCTTCATATTCCGGATAGTCTTCATCATAGTCATATTCACGACTATATCCACCGCGCTTTTTATCCATCCGATGCTTTTGCAAAATCTCTTCGTATTCCTTGTCCCTGTAGGTAATAATAATCCACTGAACTATATAGAAAATCATAACACTCGACAGCACACTACTACCGCCATAACTTACAAACGGAAGTGTAACACCAGTTAATGGAATAAATTTTATTCCGCCTCCAACCGTTAAGAAGACCTGAAAAATATATAATACACCAAAACCACAGCACAAAAGTCTCATAAACTTCTTACCACAAACCATTGATGTTCGCATTATTATCACAAAGCATGATAAACAAACAAACAACATGCAAACTGCAAATATCGCTCCCATCTCTTCTGATATAGCAGAAAAAATAAAGTCAGATTCAACAAAAGGAATATCTCCAGGCGCCCCCTTAGTAAGTCCCATACCAAAGAAACTGCCACATCCTATAGCAAAAAGAGCCTGTGATATCTGGTATCCTTCATTATCTATTACTGCAAAAGGATTACGGAAGGCAGTAACTCTTACCTGTACATGTGAAAATAACTTATACGCTACCACCGATGCCCCCGCACCGGATAACATACCAAGAAGGAATAATATATAACTCCTTGTAGAAATTAACAACATAAACATATATGTTATAAAAAATACAAGACCACTACCTAAATCCTTGGACAAAACAAGTATCATAACATGGCAACCTGCAATAACAGTTGCTATTATAATATCAAATAAGGTTTTACCCTTAGCAAGCAGTGCTGCAACGCAGAATACAAAAACTATCTTCACAATTTCTGAAGGCTGAATTGTAATTCCGCCTATCGACCATGAAAGCTTACTTCCATTCGTAGCAGCGCCAAGAACAAGCACAATCGCCAAGGGAATAACTCCGATGGCAGCATAAAAATATCCAAAATTCGGAAGACCCTTAATCTTCTTTAATACAAACGGAACAGCTAGGCCAACTCCCAATGATACGGCAACAATGCCAAACTGTTTAAGTGCCCTGTTAAAACTAAGCCTGCTAAGAATAACAAATCCAATGCTAAGTAGCATTGCCATATTATTAAGCAGTATCCTGTCACACCTTGGATAAAGAATTCCTGACAAAATCAGAACCGCAAACAATACAATCATAGTAAAAAAACAAAGAAACATATAATCAAGTTTTCCTGTTTTCAGACAAATGGTTGCATAGCTAACCCCCTGAAAAGCAAAAAGATACAACCTTTGCCTCGCAGATACACCTTTAGCCTTTGCATAATTCTCATTAAGAATCTCATAAAAAAGACATTCCAAGACATACAGAATCATTATGCCAATTATTAAATATTTGGAAATCTCAGTAAAATAATAAAGCATTTATATTGCTCCCTTATCAATATGTCCTGATGTAAACTCATCAACCGGAGAATTTACAGAATCCCCGTTAAAATAGTAATCCATAACCCTCTTACATTCATCAGCACTTTCTATCGTAAAATCCAACCTAAAATTTCTGAACCCTTTTTTAATCAGTTCGTCATATTTTTTATGTAGAGATGTCGGAATCGCATTGAATATTTCATTATAACAATGACAACAGTTAATATACACCTTTTCAGATTTGCCGTATCTGTCAATCAGACGATAGTCAAATCCATTTCTCTTACCTGTACAATTACCATAAGTCTTAGCAAGGCAATTAGCTGAAACCATAAGCGGGGCATACCCATACATAACTACCGTTATATTATCATCCCCCAGTTCGGCCAATTCATAAGACGACAATTCAAGCGGCGCTGTTAATCTATCACTAAATTTTCTTAAAAACTCTAATGACTTCCTGTTCCAGCAATATAATGTATAATCAAGTTCTATATATTTATTATATCCCAGTTCAGCTATATAATTTATTTCCTCAAGATTTCTGACCAGAATACCATCAACCAGTCCCTGAGAATCCGTTAAATTCACAAGTTGCTTTTTAAGGAATGTAGATAAACTCTCAAGATAATTACCGTCTCTTTTTCTAATAATTCTTGGGAGTGATATAATTAATTTTGCTTCCGAATGATTCCTTTTGTAATTAAGCAGCACATTTACATCAATTTTATTCTGAAAGAATAAATCATATGGGATATATAATCTCTCCACATCATATAGAAGAATTGTCTTTAGCGTAGCTTCACTAAGAATCGAAACGCCAATATGTGTCCTCCTTTCTTCCTCTGTGCTAAAAGCTGTATTGGGTTCATCAATTATATCGGGTGTTATTCTTATATAATCAGCGAGTAATACTTTTTCATACTCTAAAATTGCAGCCCTACGAAGTTCATTAATTGCCTTAACCGGAACAAAACAGTTATTTCCCAGATCAATATTTAACTCCTCAAACTTATATGCCGTTCCACCTGTTTTGCACAGCTGCTTTCTAACATCTTCAACAAGTGCCGATCTGGACATTGCCTCATCAACAATGGCCCCCTCTACATATGCACTGTTCCCCTCAGAATCCCAAATAGTAAGACTCATAGGTTCACCGGCATGTAGATAAGCATTTCCGCATATATATCTATACACTTCCTTGCACATAATATTCTCGGCCACATAATTTACCGTATTCTGATCCTGATTATTATATGACGGATCTTTAATACTAATCATTTCAGCCCCATTATGCTTATAATAGTAGCCACTGCCAATACTGCTTCTTAAATATAATGATTCAAGTAGTGTTATATCTTCTATAGATACATCCGTACATTCATTTGCATAATAAGCATCTACATATTTCCTGTATATTGCTGTTACACCTGCAACATACTCTGCACTTTTCATTCTTCCCTCAATCTTGAAGGAATCAATCCCAGCCTCAATTAGCTCCTTAATATGTCTAATTGTACACAAATCCTTAAGACTAAGTGGATATTCTTTGCCTGATTTAGTCTTTTTATCAGTCGACAAAACCTCGTAAGGTAGTCTGCATGGTCCCGCACATCTGCCTCTGTTTCCGCTCCTTCCGCCCAAATATGAGCTAAAAAGGCATTGGCCTGAATAACCATAACAAAGTGCGCCATGAATAAAGGTCTCAATCTCAAGACCGGTCTCCTGTTTTAATGTAATTATCTCATCAAGACTTAGTTCTCTTGCCGGCACAACTCTGCATATTCCCTTTTCCTTAAGAAGCTTTGCACTCCTAAAATCTGTAATGGTCATCTGCGTACTGGCATGAAGCGGTAATTCAGGAAACTGCCGACTCAAATAGTCAATAAGTCCAAGGTCCTGAATAATTACTCCATCAAGGCCCGCTTCATATAATGGTTTAAGAAAACTATAAATATTCCCCCATTCACGCTCCTTTATAAGAGTATTCAATGTAAGATATATCTTACGACCATGAATATGAGCTATATTTAATGCGTCTATAAACTCTTCCTCTGTGAAATTGTTAGCACTTGCTCTTGCTCCAAAGCTTTTACCAGCCATATAGACTGCATCAGCACCGGCATTAATAGCCGCCATAAAACACTCCATATTTCCGGCCGGAGCCAATATCTCAACTTTTTTCATACAAATATTATAAATGAGGGAATCTCTCGATTCCCTCACAATGTATCCTTATACAGTTCTTTTTGACGAATTACGTATTTCAGCCTCAAGCTGAATAATCTTTTTATCCTTAGCAGCATTTTCTTCTTTAGCTGCTTTAAGATTTCTCTCCATATTTTCCATTTTCATCTGAGCATTAACAAGTTCATGCTTCAAATCATACATTTCCTTTTCCTTAGCAGCCATATCCTCTTCCATATTAAGAATCTGGTTTCTTGCCTTGAAATAATCATCTGCAATATTAATCTGCATCAGAACATTCTGTCTCTCTAAATTGGATCTTCTAAAACCATCAACATGACTATATTCACTAAGCTTACCGTTAATATATGAGGCAATCTTCTGAAAGTAGTCTTCGCTTTCATAGCCACATAGCCTATATACCTTTCCACCTATCAGAACCTCAGTATCTGTCTTAATTGCCATCTTTTTTCTCCCCGATTATATATACATATATATACTTACTCACTCATTAAATTATAAATGCTGATACATCTATTTGCAACCCAACATAAGTACTAATGGATTAATTTCTTTCCGGTACGGGAAGTCCCAAATGTCGATATGCATCATCAGTAACAACTCTTCCCTTAGGTGTTCTGTTTATAAAACCATTCATTAATAAAAATGGTTCATAAACATCTTCGATAGTTCCGGAATCTTCTCCTGTAGTAGCAGCAAGTGTATCAAGGCCTACCGGCCCTCCATTAAACTTATTAATTATAGTAAAAAGGATATTTCTGTCTGTCTTATCAAGTCCAATCCTATCTACCTCCAAAAGGTTAAGCACTTCCTTGGCAACATCCTCTGTGATTTCACCGGAATATTTAACCTGTGCATAATCACGAACCCTTTTTAGCAGTCTATTAGCAATTCTTGGTGTACCTCTGCTTCGCCTTGCCATCTCATATGCGCCTTCATCATCAATCTTAATTCCAAGCCTTCCCGCTGAATTAAGAATAATCGTCTGTAATTCTTCAGGGGTATAGAATTCAAGTCTATGAATCATACCAAAACGATCCCTTAAAGGTGCTGTAAGCATACCGGCTCTTGTTGTTGCACCAACAAGTGTAAATCTCGAGAGCGATAACCTGTAAGATCTGGCATCAGGTCCCTGACCGGTTACCACATCAATCGCATAATCCTCCATTGCAGGATATAATACTTCCTCAACCTGTCTGTTAAGCCTATGAATCTCATCAATAAAAAGTATATCACCATCCGAAAGCTTACTCAGTATTGCTGCAAGTTCGCCGGGCTTTTCTATCGCCGGTCCTGATGTTATCTTAATATTAACGCCCATTTCATTCGCAAGAATACACGATAATGTTGTCTTACCAAGTCCGGGAGGACCATATAACAATACATGATCAAGACTTTCCCCTCTTGCTCTGGCCGCGTCAATATATACCTTCATCGACTCTTTTGCCTTTTCCTGTCCTATGTAGTCCTTTAGGAATTGTGGCCTTAGATTATTTTCTATTCTAACATCTTCAGACTGTAATTTAGTCTCAAGGATTTTCCTTTCCATAAATCACCTGCCAGTAAATTAACTCTCTTTATACAAACTTTGTTGTCTCTTTTTGATAAGTGCCAACAACAATAATAATGCCTTACATACATTATCTGCTATCATACATCCCCATACAGCATAAAGGCTAAGATGCATTATCTTGACACATATAAAGGTAGCCAGTATCCTAATACACCACATACTGAATGCCTCTATATAAAATACAGTCTTAGTCCTTCCAAGTCCGTATTCAATGCCTTCAAGTACAATCATCAATCCAAAAAACGGCTCCGAGAAAGCAACCATTTTAAGCATATCTGCCCCCAGATTAATGACATTCATGCTTTTAGTAAAGACAGACATTAATGGATTAGCAAATACATATAAAAGTATACCATTAATTACCATAATTAAAACAGTAATTATTATAGATATTTCCTCTGTAATTTTAAGCTTTGGAATATCTTTTTCTCCAAGTGCGTTACCTACAAGAGAACTTGTCGCCATCCTCAGTCCATATCCCGGAATATATACAATCTCTTCAGCAGCTACGGCAATTGAATGTGCGGCAAAAATTGTTGTGCCCATTCCGGATACCATTCCGGCAAAAACAACATATCCCATACAGCTTACAAAAGTTGTTCCAAGTGCAGGCATACCAATCTTAACTGTTTCAGCAAGAATCTCTCTATCCGGCTTAATATTCTGAAAATCACATTTGAGATTTTTATTACGCCTAAAGGCTACATACATTAACAGACCACCAATGGCATAACTAATTGCAGATGCAATTGCTGCACCTTTTACTCCCATAGACAAACCATATATAAATGTCCAGTTTAGAACAACATTAAGCAAATTCTCTAATAAACTGATTCGCATTGGTGTCTTGGTATCTTTTGTTGCTCTTATTGATGCTGCAAAAATTCTGCTTGATGTTCTAAGAAAAAGCGATGTAGACAAAATAGCAAAATACATCGTTGCATCCGCTTGTATGTTTTCAGCCGCTCCCATCCATATCGGTATATATGGCGATAACAGAATTGCAATTATTTCAATAATTATTCCTGATGAAAACGCAAGAAGAATAGCTTGTCCGGAAACTCTTCTGAGTTTTTTCTCATCCCCTGCCCCCATTGCTTTAGCAGCTATAGCAAGAACAGCAACGCCAATTGCTGCAGGCACAGAATGTATAAGCCAATTTATTGTAGTAGTCGTACTTACAGCAGCAGTTGCCTCTTCACCAAGTCTCCCAACCATAGCTGTATCAACATATTGAATTAATGTTGAAAGCACTTCTTCAAGAATAGTTGGAATGGACATTGCAATAAGAGTCTTAAAAACAAGTCTGTAAGTTTCACTTCCTCTTTTTACTGTTGCAGAATTACCCATTCAATTTCACTCAATACTCCATTTAAACTTTCTTTCCAAAAAGTTCTGTAACCATGTAAGAAATGTTGAAAAAAACAAATATATCAAAGCTGCTTCAATATACAAAGCAAAGGGTTCATAAGTCCGTGCCGCAATCTGCTGTGTAACTGTAAAAAGTTCAACAACAGTAATACTCGCAGCAAGCGAAGTATCCTTTAACAAACTGATTAGATTATTAAAAAGAGATGGGAATGCAATAGAAAACGACTGTGGCAATATTACCTTACGCATTGTCTGCGCATAACTCATTCCTAATGACTTTGCAGCTTCTGCCTGTCCTATTGGTACAGCATTAATTGAAGCTCTAAATACCTCGCAGTTATACGCTGCAAGATTTAGTCCAAATCCAAGCACAGCTGCCGGAAAAGCATCAATCATAATTCCAATGTTAGGTAATCCGAAGAAAATTATAAATAACTGAACAATAAGTGGTGTCCCTCTGAAAACCCATACATAAAATGCCGAAAATCCCTTTAGCACTTTCACTCCGGAAATCTGGGCAAGTGCAAGTGCAAGTCCTAATACCAGACTAAGAGCAAAAGAAACAAGGGTTAAGGGAATAGTAACCTTAACCCCCGGAATCAAAATCTTTGTAAATGATGAAATTAATATATTAATCAATCTCTCACTCATATATTATTCAGCCTTTGAAATATCACTGCCAAAATACTTTTTAGAAAGGGCCGAAAGAGTTCCGTCTGCAGAAAGTTCTTCGATTGCTTTATCAATCTCTGCTTTTAAATTCTCTGTTTCTTTTCCTTTTCTAAGCGGAATTGAAACATGCGAAGCATCATCTGTGAGTGCAACTATTTTTACATTTGCATCAGGATGCTCAGCAAAATAATCATAGAAAGAAACTTCCGCATTAAGCGTTGCATCAACTCTTCCGGATGTTACCATATCTACTGTCTCTGATAATGTATCAACATTCTGAACCTTTGCTCCATAATGCTCAGCAAGGTCAGCATATGTAGATCCAAGTGAATTACTTGTATTTTTACCTGACAAATCCTCAAAAGTACGAATATCATCATTATCCCCGCTTACAAGTAATGCTGTTCGAATATAGGCATAAGGAGTTGAGAAATCATACTTCTCACTTCTTTCCTCAGTAATCTCAACGCCGTTAATAATAACATCATATCTGCCATTATCAAGTCCGGCAAAAAGACCATCCCATTCGCCTTCCACAAACTCAGCCTCAACACCAAGCTTCTCTGCAATTGCCATTCCTACTTCGGTATCATATCCAACTAAATCACCATTCTCATTATGATATGTCCAAGGTGCCCACTGGCCTTCCATAGCGATAACAAGCTTACCCTTGTCCTGAATCTGTGCAAGAAGATCATCATTCTTAGATGAGCCTGCATTTCCACAGCCTGCAAGTAGAACCGAATTAGCAAGCGCAAACGCCATTAACAAACCAATAATTCTCTTTTTCATTGTATTCCTCCATTTACTCAGCAAAATATAACTAAAATATAATAACATATTTAGCATATAATTTTACAAAATCAATAATTAAAATTATATAAAGTTTCTGCCATTTTTACCGCTCTGGCATTCTCTTTAACATCGTGAACTCTTACAAACATAGCTTTTTTTTGTACTGCTAAAACTGTTGTTACAAGTGTTCCTTCAAGTCGTTCTGTTGTAGGAAGGTCAAGGGTTAATCCTATAACCGATTTCCTGCTACAACCAAGAAGCACCGGATATCCCAATTGATTTATTCTCTCCATCTGTTGCATAACAATAAGATTCTGCTCATAGCTTTTGGCAAATCCAACTCCCGGATCCAATATTATCTTATCATCAGGAATACCGGCTTTTTTTGCAATAACAAGTGATTCTTTTAAATCATTAATAACATCTGACATGAAATCATTATATACTGCCTCCTGCCTGTTATGCATTATACAACAGGCCACATTCCCCTCAGAGATAACCTGTGCCATATCACCATTTTTCAATCCCCAAATATCATTAATGAGATTAGCACCTGCTTTAATTCCGGCCTTTGCTACTCCACTCTTATAGGTATCTAATGATATTGGTATATCAAATCTTGCATTAACCGCCTCAATTACCGGAACTACCCTTTCTATTTCTTCTTCATCACTTATGCGAGTATACCCCGGTCTTGTTGATTCACCTCCAATATCAACAATATCCATTCCCTCGTTAATCATCTTTTCAACATGAAAAAGTGCATTATCAAGAGTGTTATGCTGACCTCCATCAGAGAATGAGTCCGGTGTAACATTTAATATGCCACATATATATGTTTTTCCATCCAAAAATTCTTTATTGCCTATAATCATTTTTCGTTGCCAAAACTCCTCTTCAAAAAAAATAACCACCGTTATCCCAAGTCAATAATACTATTAAGGCCGGCACAATACATTGTATCATACCGGCCCAAAATCGGCGAAACTAATATCTGCATCATATATTAATACAGACCTATTTTTACAGACTTATTTATTATTAATATAATTAACAAGTCCTTCACTATCAATAATCTTCTGCATAAATGCCGGGAACGGCTGTCCCTTAAAGCTTGTTCCCTTTGTAATATTAGTTATAATACCACTATCAAAATCCACACTTACTTCATCGCCATCTTCAATACCGGCTACAGCTTCCGGACACTCAACTATAGGAAGTCCTATATTAATCGAATTTCTATAAAATATACGTGCAAAAGTCTCTGCTATAACACAACTAATACCACATGCCTTAATAGCTATAGGCGCATGCTCTCTTGATGAACCACATCCGAAATTCTTCTGAGCGACCATAATATCGCCTTTATTCATTCTATTTAAAAAGTTAGCGTCAAGATCCTCCATACAGTGAGTAGCAAGTTCTGCCGGATCTGAACTATTAAGATATCTTGCTGGGATAATTACATCTGTATCTACATTATCACCATATTTAATTACTGTTCCACGTGCTTCTTTCATTTTCCTAAACCTCCTCAGGTGATGCAATTCTTCCCATTATAGCACTTGCAGCTGCAACTGCAGGGCTGGCAAGATAAATTTCCGAAGTAATATGTCCCATTCTTCCGATAAAATTACGATTAGTCGTAGATACGCATCTCTCATTCTCCGCAAGTACACCCATATAACCTCCAAGACAAGGACCACATGTTGGAGTACTTACAACTCCACCTGCTTCAATAAATGTCTTAAGAAGTCCTTCCTCCATAGCTTGAAGATAAATCTTCTGTGTTCCCGGAATAACAATTAATCTAATGCCATCTGCAACCTTTTTATCTTCAAGAAGCTTTGCTGCAATTCTTAAATCATCCATACGGCCATTGGTACAAGAACCAATAACAACCTGATCAATCTTAACCTCTTCCTTTATCTCACTTATTGTTTTAGTATTCTCAGGAAGGTGTGGGAAAGCTACTGTAGGCTCAAGCTTAGATAAATCAATCTCAATAACCTCATCATATTCAGCATCATCATCTGCCTCATATATTACAGGTGTACGATCGCTATGCTCCTTAATATAGTTAAGGCAAAGTTCATCAACAGGGAATATACCATTCTTTCCACCTGCTTCAATAGCCATATTTGCAATTGTAAATCTGTCATCCATTGTAAGGTATGCTATACCATCACCAACAAATTCCATCGACTTATACAAAGCACCATCAACACCAATTAAGCCAATAATATGAAGAATAATATCCTTACCGCTAATCCACTTAGCCGGCTTATTCTTAAGAACAAATTTAATAGCTGAAGGCACCTTAAACCATGCCTTACCGGTTGCCATTCCGGCAGCCATATCTGTACTTCCTACACCTGTTGAAAAAGCTCCAACCGCACCATAAGTACATGTATGAGAATCGGCACCTATAATAACATCACCTGCAATTGTAAGTCCTTTTTCCGGAAGAAGCGCATGTTCAATTCCCATCTGGCCTACTTCGAAATAATTTGTTATTTCATTTTTTCTTGCAAACTCTCGCACGCACTTACAATGCTCTGCTGATTTAATATCCTTATTCGGAACAAAATGATCCGGAACAAGTGCAATCTTATCTTTATTGAATACACCATCCACCTTCATCTTATCCATTTCATGAATAGCTACCGGACTTGTAATATCATTACCAAGAACCAGATCAAGATCAGCTTCTATAAGCTGTCCTGCTACTACACTTTCAAGTCCTGCATGTGCTGCAAGAATTTTCTGTGTCATTGTCATTCCCATATTATATATCCTACTGTATACTACTATAACTCTTCAATATATAGATACATTTTACCTTATATC
>JAGHUN010000092.1 GCA_018064805.1 Candidatus Colinaster scatohippi | reverse complement strand
TTTCCGAGGCTGGTTTGCCAAAAAGAAACCGGAAAAATGAAAAAGGAGTAAATACCATTCTGAAATACATGGCGGAGAAGGTAGGATTTTACTATCACAATCATGAAACTTGTTATGCCGATAAATGAAAAGAGAAAAAGAATGAGTAATACAAAGATGAATAAGGATATTGTTCCAGAAAATTTTACTATAGGGCTTGTAATAGTTGATATGATTCCTGTTCTCTTATTTGGTGGTTCAGGATTTATATTAGGATTACTTGCCGGAAACGTTCTTATTAGCATAGGTGCAATTATATGTTTTCTATCAGGATTTTTAAAGGTTTGGTGGAAATTTATCGTTGTAAGTAAGAAGCGTAACGTATGGTTTTTATTTATGCAAATGCGAATAGTTATGCCGATTGGTTTCTTAATACTTGTAATAGGGATAATTATTGCATCTGTTACAGGTAACATGGGGAATGTATTAAGAGAATGCTTACTTTTTCCACAGGTCATCTTATTTGCTTTTGGATTCATTGGAATGGGCTTAATGGGATATTTTGCAAAGAACCTAGATAGTACTGATGTAAAATCTAACTGGATTGAGCAAATAACAAACTCATTATCGCAGCTATTTATATTTATCGGATTATTAATGCTTATAATGGATTTATAAATATAAATAAATTGGAGATATATATGAGTTACATTATAAGAAAGTTAAGACAAAAATAATAAAAATCTGATTTAAGTATTAGGAGTATATAGGAATATGGAAAGACAAAAGCTGTTGGTATGGTCAAATGGAAAGGGATACCATTATAATTTTGATTGTGTAAATTGCAATAAAGAATATGAACTTGTTACTGGTGATGGAAGATATGGAAATCTTGGATCATTTGAGTGTCCTAATTGTCATAAAGAGTATTATGCAACAATAGATGATCATCAGGATCCATCACTTTATATAGCAGAGGCTGGTGAGCAACCGGCTTCATTATTGGATAGTGAAGGAAGAAAAAGAAGTCTTGAAATAAAATATAACGGACTTGGTTGGTATTAGTGTTGCTAAATTCAAATTTGTAGGGATGGCAAATTTTGATTTACGAGTAAATAAAAGCGTTGGAGAAATCCAATGCTTTTGTGTTATGGCGACGAGGAAGATGGAATGCATGCTTGCATGCAATGACATCTGACGACCGCTAATCATAGATGAGACTCGCGAAGCGTGTTTCATCTATGTTCAAAAGGAATGGCTTACGGGTTATAGAGAGGATAATATTGGTAATGATAATGTCTGTTTGAGTTGTAATCTGTAAAATGCGAATCGTATATGATATAATAAAACAATTGGATTTAGTTTAAGGGAATTCGGATTATAAATATTTGCATTAGTTATCTTTTGAAGGAGGTATACAATGAGTAAGAAGAAGGTAGTTGATTGCAAGAGTCTTAAACACAGTATTATTAAGTTGTTTGGCAAAAATTTTCTTATTACTACTGTTGCTATTGCAGTTGTAGTATGCGTAATCGCTACTACTTTTATTGTTCAAAGATCTAATAATCATATTAATTCTGCTGCTGATGCGGTTGTTCGTGCGACGACCGGTTGGTTCAGCGAACAAATCGGTCAGGTTGAAGTAATTACAATGTCACTTGGCGAGAGTGATTATGTTGGAGCTAATATTGGTAGTGCTCAGGATTATCTGGCGAATGCCATATCTACTAATCCGGCAGCATTTGATTATTATTTTGGACTGGACAGCGGTGAATGTGTATTTGGAGGTGGCTGGGAGCCGGCTCCGGGCGAATATGATCCCAGAACAAGAGATTGGTATAAGGCAGCTAAGTCAATGGATGGCGTATACATATCTGAGGCCTATGTAGATGCTGAGACAGGACGAATTGTTATTACAATGGCTGAGACAATTAAGTCGAATGGAAGTCCTGTGGGTGTATTTGCAGCGGATTTCTTCGTTGATGATTTGATTACAATGACAACTGAACTGTCTACCAATACATCGTTTGCAATACTTGTCGATAAGGATGGCAATATTCTCACACACAGGAATCAGGCTTATATTCCATCTGCTGATGCAAATGGTGATATGGTAGCTGTAAACTATGCAGATGCAGGTATTCCGGCTTCTTTATATGGGCAGCCGGCTAGAACTCATGCTACTACTAATGCTATATATGTTGCTGAAACAATTGCAGATGCTGGTATGACAGTTGTAATGTCTACCAATATTATAAGTTATATTGATGGTCTTGTGCTTTTATATGTTCTTAGTGCGATTCTGATTGTTATTATTTATACAACAACCAGAAAGAAGATTAATCGTGTATTAGAGACATCCTTTGCTCCAATGGAAGAACTTGCTCTTGTTACAGAAGATATGAAGAATGGTAAGCTGGATTATGTGGCTAATAATGCAGCAGATGATGAGATTGGCACACTTGCTAAGGCTATTGAAACATCCAATTCTTCGATTAAAGGATATATCGATGACATTTCTGATAAGCTGGAAAAGATGGCTGAGGGTGATATGACAGTTGAGGTTACCCAGGAATATGTAGGTGATTTTGCGCCACTTAAGGATTCTATCAACGGTATTGTTATTGCTATGAAGAATGCATTATCAATTATTTCTGAGGCTTCAAATTCTGTATACGATTCTGCTCATAACGTTCAGAGCGGAGCCAGCTCTCTTTCAGATGATGTTGAGAGCGTATCGGCTATTGTTACTGATATAGAGTCTAAGATTGATGAAATTCAGTTAAGCTTCGATCAGAGTATGAATATTGTTAATGATGCAAGCAGATTATCTAATGATGCTATTAATAATCTTGACGAGGGAAATAAATCCTTACAGGATCTTGTGGCTGCAATGGATGAGATTAGAGAGAAGTCAGTTGCCATCTCTGAGATTATTGAAATTATTGAGGATATTGCTTCGCAGACTAATCTTTTGGCCCTTAATGCTTCTATTGAGGCAGCAAGAGCAGGGGAGGCAGGAAGAGGTTTTGCTGTAGTTGCTGATTCAGTCAGAACGCTGGCTGAACAGACAGGATCTGCAGCAGCTCGTACAACAGCTCTTATTGGAGAATCTGAAGATGCTGTTAAGAGAGGTAATGAGCTCGTTGAATCTACAACAGAGAAGATGGAACATATTGTAACAATTACCAATGATGTTAATAATATGATTCAGAGTATATCTGTATGTATAGATGATGAGAATGAGTCTGTTAAGAATGTGAAGGAAGCTGTATATAACATGAGTTCATTCACAACTAACACCCAGGCCACATCGCAAGAATGTGTTGCTCTTTCAACTATTCTTAATGAACAGGCAGATAATATGCAGAATGCTGTTAAGAAGTTTATTATCTAAAAAAGTGAACATTCGGATTTAATAGTTAGTTTTTTGTTAGACAATTATATAAGGGGTAAATAGAGAAGAAAGCTTGCAGAAATGCAGGCTTTTCTTTATTTTGAAAACTTTTATATAGCATAGATGTTGTGTTATAATGTAATTAAGTTTGTGTGCAAATATATTAATAGTAATTAGTACAACAAATTATCGGTGTGTTGAGGAGTAGTATACATGGAATATTTTTATTTGGCGTGCCTTTTGGTTTCAATTGGTATGCTTGTCTGGTTAAAGCTATTTGATGTTAGAAATAGCATTGCTCAGTATTTGAATTTAATTATTGTAATTATTTCGAGTTTTGGTTACTTCTTTTTATCGATTTCAAGGACTATAGGTGAGGCAATCATATCTCAAATAATAGGCTACGTTGGGGGAGTCTTTCTTCCGGTATTCTTTTTCTTTTTAGTTTTGGAAATATGTCATCTGGAATTATCAAGATATTTAAAGATTGTCCTTGTATTATGTCAGTGTGGAATTTACGGTTCTGTATGTACAATTGGAAGAAATGAATTGTTTTATAAGAGTGTAGAAATGCATAAGAATAATGGAATGGTTGTGTTAGAGAGAAGCTATGGACCATTTCATATATTAGCCATCGGATCCATGTATTTATATCTTTTATTGGCGTTTGCTGTTGTAATTTATGCGCTAATTAAAAAGAAGTCAGTAGATACTCAAAATGCGATTACCATGATAGTGTTAATGACGCTTGCAACAGGGGTATATACTTTGGAAAAAATACTTGGGATAGAGTATACCGTTATTCCGCTTGCTTTTGATGTACTTATGCTCGGTGCCCTGATTCCGATATATGATTCTAATATTTTTACAGTTTATGAGAATACAAATATAATAGATGAGCAGCTTGGGAATGTTGGTTTTTTGACATTTGATAAAAACAAAGCGTATAAGGGGTGCAATAACTATATGGGAAATATATTCCCGGAATTATTGCAATATAAACTGGAGCAGACTATCAAAGAAAGTAGTCTGGATTTACAAAGTCTAATAGACAAAATAGATAATATAGAAGAAATATATAGGAGCAACTCGAAGAAGGAACATATTTATATTACAATAGAATCTTTTATACATAATGACAGGTACTATGATGGTAAGATTTATCTGCTTACAAATTCTTTTGGAAAACTGAAAGGATATACAATAGAGCTTCGTGATAATACAGAGCATTACAAGGCACTTACTCTTCGTGAACGATACAATGAGGAATTAGCTCAAGAGGTAGATAAAAAGGCAAGGCAAATTGAGACCATTCAGGAAAAGATTATATTGGGTATGGCTCAGATGGTTGAATCGAGAGATCTTAGCACCGGTGGTCACATAAAGAGGACAAGCGATGTTGTAAGAATATTTGCTAAAAAACTTGTTGATGCTGATCTGGGGCTTTCACCTCAATTTTTGAATCTTGTTATAAGAAGTGCACCTATGCATGATTTGGGTAAGATCGGTGTAGATGATGCAGTACTAAGAAAACAGGGAAAATTTACGGATGAAGAATATGATAAGATGAAAAAACATTCGGAAATCGGATATCATATGGTTAAAGAGATTTTATCCGAGGTAGAGGCACCGAATTTTGTTCGTGTTGCAGAGAATGTTGCTCATTATCATCATGAGAAAGTCAATGGTATGGGTTATCCGGATGGCTTAAAAGGCGATGAAATTCCTGTAGAAGCCAGGATAATGGCGCTAGCAGATGTGTTTGATGCATTGGTTTCAAAGAGATGCTATAAGGATGCGTTTTCTTATGAAAGAGCATATGAAATAATAGAAAAAGATGCAGGAACTCATTTTGATGAAAAACTGGCAACAGTCTTTTTATCTTGTAAAGAGGAACTGGAAAAGTATTATAATGAAAGTGAAAAGTAGATTCACATACAAGTTTTGTTTGGTAGGAGTTGCTTTTTAACAATTAATGTTTTAAAATGACGCATATTTATGGAAAAAGACACATATTCATAGATATGCGTCTTTTTTTGCAAGCTATGAAAAACTATGTGAACTGATACGAATTTATGTGGGTGATTTGTCATAGTTTTGTCATAGAGTTGTTATATTATAATCATTACAATACAGAATTATGGAGGCTAATGTTATGAAAAAGAAGATTATTGCAAAAAAATATCTGGCGGTTATTACTGCAGCGGTTCTATCTGCAGGAATGCTTATGGGGTGCGGCAATAATGGCGCAGCTGAAGCTCCGGAAGAGCAAAAAAATGAGACAATAGAAGCAACTAAAGAGGAGGTTGCAGAATCTTCGGAGGTTGAGGAATCATCAGTTGTAACACCTTTCCTTGATGATATTGAGAAATATAACAGTATAATCTCAACACTTACAACAGAACAATATTATGCATTTGCAGGTGTTGGTGATGGTTATGATGTATTACTTGTAGCCAATGGTGTATATGACAATGGTGATGGTAATATGGCGGCGATTGATGCTACAGTTTATGGTATTGATAATGGTGAACCATGCTACGCAGGTTCTGTCTGGAGTGATGGAACAGCATACCCGATTGCCGTTTATGAGGATATGCTTATGTTTGGTGGTAACCACAAGATGGCAATGGCAAATGTAATTAATGCTGCCGTTATCGTTCAGAAGGAAGCATACGAAGAATTCGATGAGCAGGGAAATGCAACATATTTCCTTAATGAAGGTGATATTGACAATATTAAGGAACTTGAAGATAACAGCGTTCTGACTGAAATGTTTGAGACATATAACCAGGCTACGGTGCTTAATTTTTTCCAGGGTGAAGCGGAAGCAGTAGAAGGTGATATGGAGATGGGTGATTATCCGTCTAATGCCCTTGAGGAAAGAGTTGGAAGAACTTCGTTTGATTCATATGATGAAATAATCGGACTTCTTGAAGGAGATGAAGCATATGCTTTAGTAAATATTAAGGGCTATGATGGAAAGGTCCTTTTGGTAGCAGATACAGTATATGATGATCTTTTGGGGCACATGGCCAGTACAGAATGCACACCGTATACGGTTAAAGCTAATGGAAAAGCTACCGCGGACAGTCTTCTTTTATCAGGTGGAACAGCTAATCCTCTTGCAATTGATAAGGAAGGAATTGTATTTACCGCATCACATCATTCTCTTGAAAAGCAGTGTTATGGTGAAAATGGAACAGATAATAATGCAATTATGAATATGGCATCTGTTTACACTGAGGAATTTGATGATAATGGAATGCCTAAGACAATTGGTGGATTTGTAAGAACTAAGAATTCTGTTGTGGATGACGATAGTGTATTCCTTAATGGAGATGAACTTGAACTTTGGGCACAGCTTTGGGATGAATACGAAAAAGCAGAGCCAATTAACTTTACAAAGGTTTCAAAATAATTAGATTGGAATAAATATGCGTTCAAGAATTTATAGTGGTATTACCGGTGTACTAAAAATAATATGTTCACTAATCATTGGAATAATGCTTGGTGGTTTGGGACTCTATGGCTTAATCAGGAGTGTTCCTTTTATGGAAGCAAAAAATAATAGAAAATGTTGAAGAGCTAGAAAGTGAGATTCGTGTTGCGAATCTCACTTTTTGGTATAGCGAACCCCGCTTTTGGTATTAGGCGGGAGCATTGTTTTTCTAGAAGGCGTAGGAAAAGGTAAAAGCAACAAAAGGAGTGGAAAGCGGGGTAGAATTGTTGCCTTCCGAAGAGGGAGGAAATACTAAAGCAGACGAGTGATGGGTGTAAACGCTAGACCCTAGAGAAATTGTATTAATTGCTAGGGGTATAGGTCTCTTATACACAACAGCAAGCGATACGGAAATTTAAAAGTGTACAAATAGCTGGGGGGGATAGGCCTCTAATACACAACAGCAAGCGATACTGAATCTTTAAAGTGTACAAACAGCGCGGGGCATAGGCCTCTTATACATAACAGCCAGCGATACGGAAACTCAAAAGTGTAATAACAACTAGGGGTATAGGCCTCTTATACATAACAACCGGCGTAACGGAAGCTTAAAAGTGTACTAACAGCTAGGGGTATAGGCTTCTTATACATAATAGCTGGCGATAAGGAAACTTTAAAGTGTACTAACAACTGGGGGTATAGGCTTCTTATACACAACAGCAAGAGATACTGAAACTTAAAAGTGTACAAACAGCAGGGGGTATAGGGCTCGTATACATAACTGAAAGAGAAAAGGAA
>JAGHUN010000093.1 GCA_018064805.1 Candidatus Colinaster scatohippi | reverse complement strand
TTTTGTTATGGCGACGAGGAAGATGGAGTGCATGCTTGCATGCAATGACATCTGACGACCGCTAATCATAGATGTAAACTCGCGAAGCGTGTTACATCTATGTGACACCTTATGGTACATTTTATTGCTTCTGAGTGATGATTAAAGCCCACCATATGTGATATACTTAATAAATAAGAAGTGAAAACGCAATACAGAGGATATTTTTTATAATAAAAAGGTGGCAGAATGGCATTTACACACTTACATACTCATACAGAATACAGTCTTTTGGATGGGTCAAATAAGATAAAAGAATATGTAAAAAGAGTCAAGGAGCTTGGTATGACCAGCGCTGCGATTACAGACCATGGTGTTATGTATGGTGTAATTGACTTCTATCGCGCCTGTAATGCAGAGGGAATCAAGCCTATACTGGGTTGTGAGGTCTATGTGGCTCCTAATTCACGATTTGATAAGGAACTTACGGGTGGAGAGGACAGATATCACCATCTGGTGCTCCTTGCAGAGAATAATACAGGCTATGCTAATCTCTGTAAAATTGTAAGTAAGGGATTCACAGAGGGTTATTACTACAAGCCAAGAGTAGATAAAGAAGTACTTAGGAAGTATCATGAGGGCGTTATTGCTCTGTCGGCATGTCTTGCAGGTGAAGTACCGAGATTAATCTTAAAAGGTCTCATAGATGATGCAAAAACAGCCGTTATGGAGTATAAAGAGATTTTTGGAGAGGGTAATTATTTCCTTGAACTCCAGGATCATGGCATACCCGAACAACGCACTGTTAATGGGGCTTTGCTCAGGTTAAATCGTGATTTAGGCGTCCCTTTGGTGGCTACAAATGACATACATTATACCTATGAGAGCGATGTTGAGTCACATGACGTACTTTTGTGTATCCAGACAGGTAAAAGAGTGTCAGACGAGGATAGAATGCGCTATGAGGGTGGCCAGTATTATGTAAAAAGTGAAGAGCAGATGGCTGAGCTGTTCAAGTTTGCGCCGGAAGCTATCGAAAATACAGCCAAAATCGCGGAAAGATGTAATGTTAAGATAGAATTTGGTAATACAAAGCTGCCACATTTCGAGGTTCCGGAAGGATATACTTCCTGGACATATCTTAATGAACTGTGTAATAACGGTCTTAAAGAGAGATATCCGGATGATAATGGTGAAATTGCCAAGAGGCTTGAATATGAATTATCAGTAATCAAACGAATGGGGTATGTTGACTATTTCCTTATCGTATGGGATTTCATTAATTACTCCAGAGAGAATGGTATTCCGGTTGGACCGGGCAGAGGTTCTGCGGCAGGAAGTATTGTTTCATACTGTCTTCACATTACTAATATCGATCCTGTTAAATACCAACTGTTATTTGAACGCTTCCTTAATCCGGAACGAGTATCAATGCCTGATATAGATATTGACTTCTGCTATGAGAGAAGACAGGAGGTAATTGATTATGTGTCACGTAAGTATGGCTCGGAAAAGGTGGTACAGATTGTAACCTTCGGAACCCTTGCAGCCAAGGGAGTTATCAAGGATGTAGGCCGTGCGCTTGACTTGCCGTACACCTATACCGACAGTATTTCAAAGATGATTCCAAATGAGCTGAATATAACTCTGGATGGCGCGCTTAAATTAAATCCTGAATTAAGAAATAAATATGAAACAGATGAGCAGTTACACTATCTTATAGATATATGCAAGAAGCTTGAAGGACTTCCAAGACACACCTCGATGCATGCGGCAGGTGTTGTTATCTGCCCGGAAGCAGCAGATGAATTTGTACCGCTTTCAAGAGGCTCAGATGGTTCGATTACAACGCAGTTTGTAATGACAACTTTGGAAGAGTTAGGACTTCTTAAAATGGATTTCCTGGGACTCAGAACTCTGACGGTTATTAAGAATGCTGTTGATAATATATATAAATCCACAGGAATAGAAATAGATGTCGATCATCTTGACTATGATGATAAGGAAGTTCTTGCATCTATCGGAACAGGTAGGACTGAAGGAATATTCCAGTTAGAAAGTAGTGGCATGAAAAGCTTCATGAAAGAACTGAAGCCTCAGACACTTGAAGATGTTATAGCGGGAATATCTCTTTATCGTCCGGGACCTATGGACTTCATTCCTAAATATATTCAGGGAAAGAATAGTGGTAAAGAGGTCACCTATGCATGTCCTGAGCTTGAGCATATTCTGGCGCCGACCTATGGATGTATCGTATATCAGGAGCAGGTTATGCAGATTGTACGAGATTTGGCCGGTTATTCGATGGGAGAAGCTGATAATATCAGGCGAGCCATGAGTAAAAAGAAGCAGTATGTCATCGATGAGGGACGTAACTATTTCGTAAACGGTAATGCTGACAAGGATATCATAGGATGTGTGTCTAATGGAATCAGTGCGGAGGTTGCCAATTCTATATATGATTCCATGACAGACTTTGCAAAGTATGCATTTAATAAGTCGCATGCAGCCTGCTATGCGGTAGTTGCATATCAGACGGCATGGCTTAAATATTATTATCCGGTTGAATTTATGGCTGCCCTTATGACATCCGTAATCGATAATACCGCAAAAGTATCAGAGTATATTATGACCTGCCGTGCAATGAATATCAGCCTTCTGCCTCCGGATGTTAACGAGGGTGAAGCAGGTTTCGCGGTATCCGGCGGTTCCATAAGATATGCGCTTACTGCAATTAAGGGTGTGGGACGCAATATCATTGATTCGATAGTTAAGGAAAGAGAATTCAGGGGTCCATATACATCACTTGAAGACTTTGTAAAACGTAACGCGGAAAATGAACTTAACAAGCGTGTTGTAGAAAACTTTATCAAGGCAGGTGCCTTTGACAGCTTTGGTGGTACAAGAAAGCAGTATATGAGCATCTATGTCAGCGTTATGGATCATATTATGGGCGACCTTAAGAATAATATGGCAGGTCAGATGACTCTGTTTGATATTGTGGATGAGGACCAGAAAGCAGATTTTGATATTAAACTTCCTGATGTGGGAGAATATCAGAAGGAACTAAAGCTTGCTTTTGAGAAGGAAGTGCTTGGAATCTATGTAAGTGGCCATCCTTTAGAGGAATATGAGCAGCTATGGAAGAAAAATATAACTAATATGACATCGGACCTTTTTTATAATGAAGAGACGGGTTCTATGAAGGCACAGGATGGTATAACAGCTACCCTTGGTGGAATTATAGCAGATAAGTCGGTTAAATATACGAAGAACAATCAGGCTATGGCATTTGTTCAGCTTGAGGATCTGGCCGGAACTGTAGAGTGTATTGTTTTCCCAAAAGTATATCAAAGATGTGCTCAGGATATTGAGATTGACAGCAAGGTATTCATTAAAGGAAGGATTGATGCCGGTGATGAGCAGGATGGTAAGCTGATTGTGGATACAATTACGCCATTTAGCGATATTCCGAGAAGACTCTGGATTAAATTTGATAATAAAGAGCAGTATGACCGGGCATCAGCAGAGCTAAACGGTTATATACGCGAGTCGGACGGCAAGGATATTGTAGTTATTTATATTGCAAATCCTCAGATGAAAAAGGAACTTCCAAGGAATATGAGTGTGGATGGAAGTGGTGAGATATTCGATAAGTTGGTAGCAAGATTTGGTGAGGCGAATGTTAAATTAGTATGAGTTGGTAGTTGCAATTTGCATGAGTTGACAGTTGCAATCCTGCTTGCAATACGCGCTTTAATGGATTAAAATAGTTGCGATAAATTATAGTAAAGGATAGGTGTTACTATGGCTGATAAGATTAAAACAATCGGTGTATTAACAAGTGGTGGAGATGCACCGGGAATGAATGCTGCAATTCGTGCTGTTGTACGTAAGGCAATCTCTAACGGCGTTGCTGTTAAAGGAATTAAAAAAGGATATATGGGACTTCTTAATGAAGAAATTATAGACATGGATACGCATAGCGTGTCTGATATAATTCAGAGAGGTGGAACAATTCTTGGTACTGCAAGATGTAAAGAGTTCACTACTGAGGAAGGTCAGAAAAAGGGTGCTGATATCTGTCGTAAGCATGGAATCGATGGCGTAGTAGTAATTGGTGGCGATGGCTCATACAGAGGTGCACAGGCTCTTTCTAAACAGGGAATTAACACAATCGGTCTTCCGGGTACAATCGATCTGGATATCTCATGTACTGATTATACAATCGGTTTCGATACTGCTATTAATACTGCGATGGAAGCTATTGATAAGGTAAGAGATACTTCTTCATCTCATGAGAGGTGTAGTATTATCGAGGTTATGGGTAGAAATGCAGGATATATTGCATTATGGTGTGGTGTTGCCAACGGTGCTGAGGATATACTTCTTCCTGAGAAGTATGACTTTAATGAGCAGATGATTATTAATAATATTATCAATAATCGTAAGAAGGGTAAAACACATCATCTTATTGTAAATGCAGAAGGAATCGGTCACTCAACTTCAATGGCAAGACGTATTGAAGCTGCTACAGGAATCGAGACACGTGCAACAATCTTAGGTTACATGCAGCGTGGTGGTAATCCGACATGTAAGGACCGTTATTATGCTTCAATTATGGGAGCTTATGCAGCAGATATTCTCTGCGAAGGTAAGACTAACAGAGTTGTTGCGGTTAAGAATGGTGAATTTACTGATTTTGATATTGATGAGGCACTTGCAATGCAGAAGAATATTTCTGATTACGAATACGAAGTAAGCCTTAAGCTTTCAAGATCAAGATCATAAGTCAAATGATACGGACTCTTGTTTTTTATCAAAAAGGATAAAGGAGTCCGAGCTGACGGTGACAGCATTTCACCGAAAAAAAGTTACTTTTTTCAGAGGTACTTATGCTGACTAATGCACAGATTAAGGAAATCAAAAAGTTAAATGAAAAATCAAAGGCTCGCCGTGAGGCGGGCCTCTTTGTAATTGAAGGTCCTAAGATGTTCTCGGAAGCACCGGTGGACTGGGTAGAGAAGATATATGTTACTCAGGAATTTCTTGAAGAAATAGACAGAGAATATGTATCAGAGTCAGCATCTTCCACTACTATTTCACAGATGATTCAGTGGATGGATCATGAGATTGTAACCAGGGAACAGATGGCTAAGATTTCCGATACGCAGACTCCGCAGGGGATATTGTGCGTGCTAAGACAGCCGTCATATTCTATGGATGACCTCCTTAGCAAGGGAAATGATGAGAGAAGCAGTCTGTATATGGTGCTTGAGGATATTCAGGATCCGGGTAATCTTGGAACGATTTTCAGAACAGCCGAGGGCGCCGGAGTTAAGGGAATAATAATGAGCCGACAGACTGTAGATATATTTAATCCGAAGACCATCAGGTCTACGATGGGATCTATATACAGGGTTCCGTTTATTTATACAGACAGCATAGCGTCTGCAATTGCTATGCTCAAAGCTAAAGATGTATCAGTGTATGCAGCTCATCTTAAGGGGGAATGCTACCATGATGAGGTAGAATACGGTGATACAGCATTTCTGATTGGTAATGAGGGCAATGGCCTTAAGGATGACACAGCTGCACTTGCGGATTCTTATATTAAGATTCCGATGAGAGGGCAGTTGGAGAGTCTCAATGCGGCAGTTGCTTCAGCAATTCTTATGTATGAATTCGACAGACAAAACAGATAGTCTTTTTTTGAAAAATACACAAAAAAATTCAATTAGTTCACTCAAATTTGACAAAAAAAAATATATTTGTTACGATTCGGTAATATAGGGGTTTCAAATTTGTAACATTTTCTATCCGACGGGGTAAGTGCCGGACAATAATTACGGCATAAAACAAAACGGAAGAATGAGGATATAGCAATATGAATTCAAGAAGCAAAAAGCTTCTTCGAGGGCTCAAGGGCATTCTGATGGGAGTTACAGCAATCAGTTTGACAGGAGCCGGGGTTGTTATGGCGGCCAGTAGCTATTCTCTTACAGAAGTTGACGCAGGTGCGGCACAGTACCTTGATGCGCTTGACAGAGGAGGAGAAGGAGCGACAGGCTCAGCACAGGCAAAGGATACATCAGACGAAGATGAACCGGAGCCTGAGTTGTCCAATCTCGTCATGGCAAACGTACGTAATTCATTAAATGTACGCGAAGAGGCAAACGAAGAATCGAAGAAAATTGGTCTGTTATATGCAGACTGTGGTGGAACGATTCTAGAAAAAGACGGTGATTGGACGAAAATTCAATCTGGAAATCTGGTAGGCTGGTGTAGCAATGAATACCTTCTGTTCGGAGCAGAGGCAGAGGAACTTGCAAGGAGTGTAGGAATTACAATTGCAACAGTTGATACAGATGCATTAAGAGTTCGTAAGGAACCCAATGAAGATGCGGGTATTTGGGGTTTGGTTGCCCGCGGCGACAGCATTGAGGCTATTGTTGAGGATAGTAACGATGAATGGGTCGCAATTGATTTCGAAGGTGAAGAGGGTTATATCTCTGCGGAATTTGTAGATATCGAATTCTCAGTTGATACAGGTGAGACCTTCGAGGATATCAAAGAACGTGAGCGTAAAGAAAAAGAAGAAAAGGCAAAGCGAATTGCTGATTTAGGACCGGTTGCTGTAAATGCATCAGATGAGGACCTTTTAGCATCGCTTGTATATTGTGAATCCGGTAATCAGGGATATGATGGTATGCTTGCGGTTGCTGCGGTAGTAATGAACCGTGTCAGAAGCGGAGCTTATCCTAATACTGTGGCAGGTGTAATATATGCATCAGGCCAGTTCTCTCCGGCGCTTAACGGTAAGGTTGAGGCACAGTTAAGAATAGGTATTCCGGCGGCGTGCAGACAGGCAGCAGCAGAAGCCATAGGTGGTAAGACCAATATTGGTACGGCAACACACTTCAGGCGATATACAGGTCAGCCGGGTATTGTAATCGGAGCACATGTATTCTATTAGAAGTGGCAGGTCTTCTTTGTGGTCTGATAACCGGTAGCAGATTGTGAAGCTTATGTATGGCAGGTTGTGAGGTCTGATACTTGTAGGATGCTTGAAAATATAGTAGAATTACTAGGGTGAGTGATGGTTTCATCGCTCATCCGTTTTTTTTTCTAAAAAAGAGAGATTTGCAGACAGGAATATTAAAGTGAAAGGAAGTTTTATTATGGATCTTAAAGGACGTCACTTTTTGAAATTATTAGATTATTCAGCAGAGGAAATTCAGTATCTTGTAGATTTGGCAGCAGACCTTAAATTCATGAAGAAGAAGGGGGTTCTTGTTGATAAGCTTCGTGGCAAGAATGTTGCACTTATTTTTGAGAAGACAAGTACAAGAACAAGATGCTCGTTTGAGGTTGCAGCTCACGATCTTGGAATGGGAACAACATATCTTGATCCTAAGAGTTCACAGATTGGCAAGAAGGAGAGCATTGCTGATACAGCCAGAGTACTCGGCAGAATGTTTGACGGAATTGAATATAGAGGCTTCGGTCAGGAGATTGTTGAGGAACTTGCAAAGTATGCAGGTGTGCCTGTATGGAATGGTCTGACTAATGAGTTCCATCCTACACAGATGATTGCGGATCTTCTGACAATTCAGGAGAAGTTCGGAAGGATTAAGGGAATCCGCGTGGTATATATGGGTGATGCCCGTTATAACATGGCTAATTCATGGATGGTTACATGCGCTAAGATGGGAATGCATCTTACACTCTGTTCTAACAAGAATTATTTCCCGGATGAGGAGCTTGTTAAGACATGTAAGGAAATCGCTGCTAAGTCAGGCGGAAGCATTACCCTTACTGAGGATGCGATTGAGGGAACTAAGAATCAGGATGTAGTATATACAGATGTTTGGGTTTCAATGGGTGAGCCGGATGAAGCCTGGGAAGAGAGAATTCGTGAACTTTCACCATATCAGGTTAATGCAGCTGTTATGGAGAGAGCCGGCAAGGATGCAATCTTCATGCACTGTCTTCCTGCTTATCATGATCTTAAGACAGAGATTGGTAAGGAAAAGGGAGAGCAGTTCGGCTTTACAGAGCTTGAAGTAACTGACGAAGTGTTTGAGTCTGAACAGTCGGTTGTATTTGATGAGGCTGAGAATCGTATGCATACAATTAAGGCTATTATGGCTGCAACAATGGGGGCGTTCTAATGGGTGAACTTATCTGTTCTACCAAATTGATAGGCAAACAGTATCTGTGGTTAAGTGACACGGATTCTACCAACAGTGTTATTCGCAGACTTCTTCGTGATGGTACGACACTCGAACCAGGTGACGATTGCGGAAGATTGATTGAAGGAACACCCTTAGAAGGACTTGTTGTTATTGCCGACCATCAGAGCGCCGGAAGAGGACGTTCGGGGCATGATTGGGATACTGAATCAGGAATGGGATTGGCAATATCCGTTTTGCTACAGCCGGAGGTTAATGATGAAAGTTTGTCGATTGTGACACTTGTGTCAGCTTTGGCAGTAGCCAGGGCTCTTAAGCAGACATGTGGAATTCAGTCTAAAATAAAATGGCCAAACGATCTTGTATGTCGTGGAAGGAAGGTTTGCGGAATACTTACAGAACTGGAAATAATCGGTAACAGCAAATCTATAATTCTTGGTGTGGGAATTAATGTTAATCAGAAGTCATTTCCGCGAGAACTTGATGATAAGGCTACGTCACTTTTTATAGAGACAGGTAAGGCAGTTGATAGGGAAGAGCTGATGAAGCAGTTCGCGGAATCATTGGAATATTATTATTCAATATTCTTAAAGACCGGGGACATGTCAGCACTTATTGATGAATATAATGATTTGCTAATTAATAATGACAGAGAAGTCAGAGTGCTTGACCCATCGGAGAATATCACAGGTATCGCAAAGGGAATCGACAAGCAGGGGCATCTGTTGGTTGAGACTGAAGATGGTGTGATGCATTCAATCTATGCAGGTGAGGTATCTGTCAGGGGACTGTATGGGTATGTGTAAGGTGGCTGTAGGCTGCCGGATGGCTGCTGTGGGGGAAGTAGCGTACCCAGTCTACGAAAGTTGCTGAGAGGTAGGCTGAAAACGAGGAAAAGACTTGTCTAGCCTACTAGAAACTGGAAAAGGTAGGCTGCCAGATAGGAAGTAGCGGATCCAGCCTACGAAAGTTGCTGAGAGGTAGGCTGGAAAAGAGGGAAAGACTTGTCTAGCCTACGGGAAACTGGAAAATGTAGGCTGCTAGATAGGAAGTAGCATATCTAGCCTACGTAAAGCCGGAAAAGGTAGGCTGCCAGATAGGAAGTAGCGTATCAAGCCGGAACAAAATGAGAAGGCAAAGTATTCACTGAAAGGAATATATGGAAAAGTTAAACGATAAGGTTGTGCTCTGTGGTGCTAATGCATATGAGCAGAAATACTATTTTAATAAGGACTTTAGCAAAATACCTGAATCAATTCAGGAGGAACTGCATATTATATGTGTGCTCTTTACTGAGGAAGTTGGCGGTATTTTCACAATAGGCTTTGAAGAGGATGGTGAACTTGTTTTTGAGACACAGGCGGCACCGGAGGATTATCTATATGATGAGATAGGTGCAGGACTTCTGGTTCGCAAAATTAGAGATACTAAGCAGGATATTCTGCAGAGTTTGTCGTTATACTACAGGGTACTGTTTCTTCATGAAGATATCTCTGAGTTATTAGGAGAAGAGGACTAAGTTGTTATGAACGAACTAATACATCCGCTTCAGATTGGAAGCGTGACGCTTGATAACAATATAATATTGGCACCAATGGCAGGAGTAACAGACCTGCCATTTCGTTTACTGTGCAGAGAGCAGGGGTCAGCACTACAGTGTATGGAGATGGTAAGTGCTAAGGCCATTCTGTACAATAATAAGAATACCGATGCCCTTATGGAGATTCACCCTAATGAGGGGCCTGCCTCGTTGCAGCTTTTTGGATCAGATCCACAGATCATGTCGGATATGGCAAAAAGAATCGAGGAGCGGCCATTTGCAGTTCTTGATATTAACATGGGCTGTCCTGTACCGAAGGTAGTTAATAATGGTGAGGGTTCTGCTCTTATGAAAAACGGCACACTTGTCGGTAAGATTGTTGAGGCAGTGGCTTCGGCAATTGATAAGCCTGTGACCGTGAAAATAAGAAAAGGATTTGATGACACTAGTGTCAATGCTGTAGAGATTGCACATATAGCAGAAGAGTCAGGTGCAGCAGCTGTGACAGTGCATGGCAGGACAAGAGAGCAGTATTATGCCGGACAGGCTGATTGGGATATTATTGCGGCAGTTAAGGCGGCCGTGAATATTCCGGTTATTGGAAATGGAGATGTGGTGGATGGTCAATCGGCTGAAGCACTTATAAAAAAGACAGGTTGCGATGGTGTGGCGGTTGGTCGTGCTGTGAGAGGTAACCCATTTCTTTTTAGGGAAATAATTCATTATTTAGAGAATGGTGTTGAAATGGCGCCACCAAGTAATAAAGAAAAGCTTGAGACTATTATTAGGCATGCTTCGCTTCAACTTGAGGTAAAGGGCGAGTATATAGGTGTTCGTGAGATGCGCAAGCATATTGGCTGGTATAGTGCAGGAGTTCCGGGGGCAGCAAGGCTTCGAGGCCGTGTTAATGAGATGGAGACTATGGATGATGTGCTTAATGTGGCAAGGGAGATGTTTGGCTGAGGTCAGTTGACTTCTTGATAGATGCGACTGAACAACAAAAAGGCAAGAAGAGGTAAGTATTGATGCTTATGAAACTCGGGCTTAGATGGAAAAGCAGCAAAACGGCAAGAGAAAGTAAGGGCTGTTGCTTTTGAAGCAGGAGCCTAGATGGAAAAGCAACAAAAGGGTGGAAATATGATAACGATTAGTGTGTGCATGATTGTGAAAAATGAAGAAGACAAGTTGGGAATATGCTTAGATAGTCTAAAGACTATTGCTGATGAGATTATTATTGTAGATACGGGCTCGACAGACAAGACCAAGGAACTGGCGGCTAAGTATACAGATAAGATATATGATTTTGCATGGACGGGAAGTTTTTCGGATGCGAGAAATTTTGCTTTTTCTAAGGCTAGTTGTGAATATATATATTCTGCTGATGCAGATGAGGAACTTGATAGTGAGAATATAAAGAAGTTCGAGATGCTTAAAGAGATTATGGATCCGCAGATTGACATTGTGCAGATGTATTATTGCAATCAGTTGGAAAACAATACAATCTATTCTTTTGATAGAGAGTTGCGTCCAAAGCTTTACAAGAGACTAAGAGAGTTCGTATGGCAAGAGACTATTCATGAGGCAGTAAGGCTTGAGCCAGTTATATATGACAGTGAGATTGATATTATCCACAGGCCAGGCATGGGACATGCAGCGCGTGATCTTAAGGCTTTTGAGAGATTGGTTGAAAAAGCAGGGGAAGATACTCAGGGCGAGGAAGCAGGCATAGCTGGAATAAGTAAGCGCCTCGTAGAGATATATGCTAAGGAACTTATGATTGCAGGTGAAAAAGATAATTTTGTAAAGGCCTGCAGCTTTTTTACAGATAGATGCGAGATTGCAGGGGATAGTGATGAGCTTGCAATCTGTATGACAATGGCAGCAAGATGTTACTATGAAGCGGATGATATGATTGGATTTATGAAGTATGCACTCAGGGCAGCAGCTGGGGAAGTGATGACAAGTGAGTTGTGCTGCAATCTGGGAGCATTCTATGAAAATATAGGGGATGTGAATGAGGCGGCAATGTGGTACTACAATGCAGCTAATGAAGTGGCAGCATATCTTGATATAAGATGCCAGGAAGAGATACCGCAAGCGGCACTTGGGAGACTGCAGGAATGATACCATAGGAGAAACTTGAGAGATTGCAGTGATAATTTCGCAGGAGGAACTTGAGAGATTGCAGTGATAATTTCGCAAGCGGCACTTGAGAGACTGCAGATCCGTTAATAAGGTGAGTGATTACAACTTATAATCAAAAAAAACAAAAAATACCCATTGACATATTTATCAATGGGTATATAATTAAATCAACATATGAATAAATGCTCATATGTTCAAAAAGAAAAACGGTGACAGGATGACCGGAAGAAAAACAAGTTGGGAATGAAAAACAACACTACAAATTTGTTATAAGTTTCAGTTTTTACTGTTGGTTTAAGAAAAATTGATTGAAAGGGCAAGGCCCGGAAAGAGGTAAGAAATGAAGAAGAATTACAAGATCGAAGTTGACTGTGCTAACTGTGCTAACAAGATGGAAGAGGCTGCTAAGGCTACAGCAGGTGTTAAGGATGCAACTGTTAATTTCATGGCACTTAAGATGATTGTTGAGTTTGAGGATGGCGCAGATGTAGATTCGGTTATGCAGGATGTTCTTAAGAACTGCAAGAAGGTAGAAGACGACTGCGAGATTTATTTATAGGATGGAATAGAGGACGATTGCATTTTTTTTACAGGTTAAAGGCATAATATGAACAAGAAACAGAAGAAGGCATTAAAGCGAATTATTATAACAATCATACTTTTGATACCGCTCGTGGTAGTGGGTAAGATTATTGGCGAGGACAATATTAAGGAAGGAAGCTTCCTTGTAGCCGGACATTTTATCCCATATAACCCGGTATTCCTGGTACTTTATCTGATACCGTACATAGTTATTGGTGGAGATATTCTGAAGAAGGCATGGAAAGGAATACTTAAAAAGCAGGTATTTGATGAGAACTTCCTGATGGCTGTTGCTACAATCGGAGCTATTGCCCTTGGTGAGTATGAGGAAGGCGTTGCGGTAATGCTTTTCTATCAGATTGGTGAGCTGTTCCAGAGTTATGCAGTTGGAAAGAGTAGAAAAAATATCAGTGAGCTCATGGATATCAGACCTGATTATGCCAATGTGGAAGATGAGAACGGTGAGCTTAACCAGGTTGATCCTGATGAGGTTGCAATCGGAACTGTAATTGTGGTTAAGCCGGGAGAAAAGGTGCCGATTGACGGTATAGTTACAGAGGGAGCAAGTTCGCTTAATACAAGTGCGCTGACAGGTGAAAGCGTACCGCGTGAGGCCAAGGTTGGAGATGAAGTAATAAGTGGATGCATTAATCTGTCCGGTCTTCTTAAGATTAAGACTACCAAGGAATTTGGTGAATCAACAGTATCCAAGATTCTTGATTTGGTAGAGAATGCCAGTTCCAAGAAATCAAAATCAGAGAATTTTATTTCAAGATTTGCGCATTACTATACGCCGGCAGTTTGTTATGGTGCTCTCGCTCTTGCAATTCTGCCACCTATTGTGCTTGCAATTATCGGTCAGCCGGCTAACGTCCTGACATGGATATACAGAGCGCTCACATTCCTTGTAATCAGCTGCCCTTGTGCGCTCGTTATAAGCATACCGCTCAGCTTTTTCGCAGGAATCGGTGGTGCAAGTAATGCAGGTGTTCTTGTGAAGGGTTCTAACTATTTGGAGACACTGTCACAGGCCGATATCGTAGTATTCGACAAGACCGGTACTATGACACAGGGTGTATTCGCAGTTGCGGATATCCATCATAATACAATTCCTGAAGATGAACTTATAGAGTATGCGGCATATGCTGAGAATTACAGCACACATCCTATATCTAAGAGCCTCAAGCAGGCGTACGGTAAGGAAATTGATAAGTCAAGAATCGGCGAGGTTGAGGAGATTGGCGGTCATGGAGTTATCGCAACTGTTGATGGTAAAAAAGTGGCAGCAGGTAATATCAAGCTCATGCGTAAGCTTAATATTGATTGCGAGGACTGCCACAGTGTAGGAACAATCGTCCACCTTGCCGTTGATAATGAATATGTGGGACATGTAGTCATCTCTGATATTATTAAGCCTACTGCAAAGGAGGCAATTGAGAGACTTAAGAGTAGTGGCGTAAGCAGAACGGTAATGCTTACGGGTGATGCTAAGGCAACAGCTGAGGCGGTAGCTAAGGAACTTGGAATAGATGAGGTTCACAGCGAACTTCTTCCGGCAGATAAGGTGTCAATTGTTGAGAGTCTGCTTGGTGAATTAGATGGTAAAAAGAAGCTTGCTTTTGTAGGTGATGGAATCAATGATGCACCGGTTCTTTCAAGAGCAGACATTGGTATAGCAATGGGAGCGCTTGGCGCTGATGCAGCTATTGAGGCAGCAGATGTCGTTCTTATGGATGATGATCCACTTAAGATTAGCAAGGCAATTAGAATTTCAAGGAAGTGTCTTAAGATTGTATATGAAAATATATATTTTGCAATTGCAATTAAGATTCTGTGTCTCTTGCTTGGAGCAGTTGGAATAGCCAATATGTGGCTTGCAATCTTTGCAGATGTAGGAGTTATGGTGCTTGCTGTACTTAATGCAATCAGAACACTGAATGTGAAGAGATTGTAGGAAAAATTAGTTGTTGTTGTCTTATACCACCCGGATGAGGAGTGGTGGAAAGCAACAAAATGAAGTAAGCGAGCCGGAATTGTTGTAAAGGGGTAATATATGAGTGAACATAATCATAACCATGGCGTAGAATGCTGTGAAGTACATGAACTGCATACAGACCTTCTAAAAAAAGTAAAGGATACAATGCCACCGGAGGATGAGCTGATTGAACTGGCAGAGCTTTTCAAGGTCTTTGGTGACAGTACAAGAATCAGGATACTGTATGTGCTTTTCGAAGCAGAGGTATGCGTATGTGATATTGCGGATGCACTGGGAATGACGCAGTCAGCTATCTCACATCAGCTTAAGATTCTGAAGCAGAGCAAGCTTGTGAAAGCCCGCCGTGAAGGGAAATCAATCTTTTATTCACTCGCTGATGATCATGTGGCAATGATTATTGAAAAAGGTCTCGAGCATATTGAGGAATAATGAACTAATGATTAGTTGTTAGTGAATTGTTGATTATAGTAGTCCCAAAGTTGTAAATAGGTAGCTTTTCCTCAAGTATTTGGAGGGGGGTACATATTTCGGCTTTGGGACTTTTGTGTGCTTGTCATATTGACGGCAAGTCTTGAGTTGGCAGCCAGGTGGAAACAGGCCATGAGTTGGCAACTAGGTGGAAACAGGCCATGAGTTGGCAACTAGGTGGAAACAGGTCGAAAAGTCACCAGATGGCAGGCTGAAAACGGACAAGAGCAAGCCGAAAAGTCGCCAGATGCCAGGCCGAAAACAGGCCGTGGCTGAAAGATTAGGAAAAATGGCCGGGGAATTAGGATATATCCTAAAAAAGCGAGGAAAAGTCCTAAAATAAAGGTGCCGTATGGAGATTAGGAAAAAAGGCCGGGAAATTAGGATATATCCTAAAAATGCGGGGAAAAGTCCTAAAATGAATGTGACGTATGGAAATTAGGAAAAATGGCCGGGAAATTAGGATATATCCTAAAAAAACAGGGAAAAGTCCTAAAAATGCAGAGGACCGGGCGGAAATTAGGAAAATGGCAAGACAAAATACATGATATAAGTGGGCGCGAATACCCATAAAACCTTGACATTGGGGGCATTCGTGCTATACTGTATTAGTTAGTGTATCGAAAAATGTAGGAATACACGCAACGCGACATATCAAAGCAATAAAAGGAGAGCGAAGATGGAAGCAAAGAAGAATATTCTTACTTATGAAGGCTTGAAGAAATACGAGGAAGAACTTGAAGATCTGAAGGTCAATAAGCGTCGTGAGAACGCTGAGAAGCTTAAGGAAGCAAGAGCACAGGGTGACTTATCAGAGAACGCTGAGTATGATGCAGCCAAGGATGAGCAGAGAGACATTCAGGCGCGTATTGAAGAGCTTGAGAAGATTCTTAAGAATGCTGAAGTCGTTGATGAGGACGAGGTAGATCTTGAGAAGATTAACATCGGATGTCAGGTTAAGATTTATGATGTTGAGTATCAGGAAGAACTCGAATATAAGATTGTTGGTTCAACAGAGGCTAACAGCCTTAAGGGTAAGATTTCTAATGAGTCACCTGTTGGACGTGCACTTATCGGTGCAAAGGTTGGCGATGTAGTGAAGGTTGAGACACCTGCTGGCGAGAGCGAGTTCAAGGTTCTTGAGATTCAGAGATCAACTGTTAAGTAGGATTGAATTAGTAAGCAAGTCGCGTCCTTTTTTCTAAGAAAAAAAGACGCGATTATCTATGTATAGACAAATCGGAGGAATTATGGGAGTCAATAATCAGAACCAGGCTAAGGAGCCAGATCTTAATCAGATTAGAAAGAATAAGAGAGAAAAGCTTGCTAATCTTCAGGCAGCAGGCAAGGATCCTTTTGTAATAACAAAGTATGATCAGGATATTCATTCAACTGATGCCAAGGAGAAGTATATTGCACATGAGGCAGAGCTTCTTGCAGGCAGAGCTGAGGTGAATGTAGAGGGGCTTGATGAGGCAGCAGCTAAGGAAGCGCTCAATGCAGATTACAATGAGAGACGTGAGATTATGGATGCGTCACCAATCAATGTAAGCATTGCAGGTCGTATCATGCTTAAGCGTGTAATGGGTAAGGCTTCATTCTGTAATGTACAGGACCTTAAGGGGGATGTGCAGGTATATGTGTCAAGAGATGCACTTGGTGATGATGCATATGCTGATTTCAAGAAGTATGATGCCGGTGATATTATCGGTGTTAAGGGATATATGTTCCGTACTCAGAAGGGTGAGATATCTGTTCATGCAACAGAGACTGTTTTGCTTTCTAAGAATCTGCAGCCACTCCCTGAGAAATTCCATGGAATGACTAATACAGACTTAAGATACCGTCAGAGATATACAGACCTTATTATGAATGCTGATGTTAAGGATACATTCATCAAGAGAAGTAAGATTATCTCTACAATTCGTAAGTACCTTGACGGACAGGGCTTCATGGAGGTTGAGACACCAATGCTTGTAGCTAATGCAGGTGGTGCAGCAGCCAGACCTTTCCAGACACATTTCAATGCGCTCGATGAGGATCTTAATCTTCGTATCTCTCTTGAGTTGTATCTGAAGAGACTTATCGTTGGTGGTCTCGAGAGAGTATATGAGATTGGCCGTGTGATCCGTAATGAGGGACTTGATACAAGACATAACCCAGAGTTCACACTTATGGAGCTTTACCAGGCATATACAGATTATAACGGAATGATGGACCTCACAGAGAATATGTTCCGCCATGTAGCACAGGAAGTACTTGGAACTACACAGTTTAAGTATGGTGATGTGGAACTTGACTTCGGTAAGCCATTCGAGAGAATCACTATGATTGAGGCTGTTAAGAAGTATGCAGGCGTTGATTTCGATCAGGTGCCTGATACAGAAGCTGCGAAAAAGTTGGCAGATGAGCGCGATATTCACTATGAGCCATATCACAAGAAGGGTGACATCATCAATCTCTTCTTCGAGGAGTATGTTGAGGAGCATCTCATCCAGCCTACATTCGTTATGGATCATCCGGTTGAGATATCACCTCTTACTAAGAGAAAGCCGGACAGACCTGATCTCGTAGAGAGATTCGAGCTGTTCATCAATACATGGGAAATGTGTAATGCATACTCAGAGCTTAATGATCCAATCGATCAGAGAGAAAGATTCGCAGCTCAGGATGCAGCTGCTGATGCAGGTGATGAGGAAGCTAACCACACAGATGAAGATTTCCTTAATGCACTTGAGATCGGTATGGCACCAACAGGTGGTATCGGATATGGTATCGACAGACTTACAATGCTGTTAACTGACAGTGCTGCGATTAGGGATGTGTTGTTCTTCCCAACAATGAAGAGTTTGGACAAGTAAACTTAGTGTTTATGACGATGAGATAAGACCTAAAG
>JAGHUN010000023.1 GCA_018064805.1 Candidatus Colinaster scatohippi | reverse complement strand
AGCTGGTCCAACTGGTGGTGCAGGTGTTGCCTTGCCGGCAGGAATCTGCAACTTAATATAACCTTCTACTTTCTTTGCCATAATTGGCTCCTCCTATAATAAAATATTGTGGTGTGGGATTATAGGTGCCCTACCACTATGCTAAACGGGACTATCCCGTAAGCTACAACCTTAACAATCGCTGTATTAACAGCTTACATTTTACGTACTTCTTCAAAGCCTATTTCAACAGGAGTCTCACGACCAAAGAGTTCTACATTAATCGTGGCAGTCTGCTTACCGTAGTCAATCTTCTGTACAACACCGACAGTATCCTTCCATGCTCCGGCAACAACAACAATTGTTTCGCCTTCAACAAAGTCGATGGTAACATTTTCTGTCTTAATACCAAGTGGCTTCATTTCAGCCTCCGTAAGTGGTACCGGCTTACTTCCCGGACCTACGAAGCCTGTTACACCACGTGTATTTCTGACTACATACCAGGTATCATCGTTCATAACCATATTTACAAGAACGTATCCCGGGAAAAGCTTCTTCTGTACAGTCTTCTTAACACCGTTCTTGACCTCAACAATTTCCTGCATAGGTACACGAACCTCAAGAATCTGCTCTTCAAGTCCGCGATTAGCTACAGTCTTATCAAGATCGGCTTTAACCTTATTCTCATATCCTGAATAGGTATGAGCTACATACCAATTAGCTTCTGACATATCAAACCTCGCTTACAACCAATTCATTTACATTACTTAGATAATAAACTAACACCGTACTGCAATCCAAAATCAAGGACTGTAATAACAATACCCAAAATAATAGTAGTAACAACTACCGCAATTGACTGTTTTGTAAGCTGTTCTTTTGCTGGCCATGTGATTTTATTCCACTCAGCAACTACGCCTTCAAAGAAGCTTGGCTTATTTTCTTTCTTCGTGGAATCAGCCATTACTTTGTCTCCTTATGTAATGTGTGAGCCTTACAGAATCTACAATACTTCTTTGTTTCCATACGATCCGGATGAAGCTTCTTTTCCTTTGTTGTATTATAGTTACGCTGCTTGCACTCTGTACATGCTAATGTAATCTTAGTACGCATTCTTTCCACCTCCAAGCGTTATTTACAATTTAATTTATTGCACAAAAAAAAGACCTTACGTCTCGTTAGACAAATATAACATAAAGAAAAGTCGGCGTCAACACATTTTTAACACCGACTTAACAATATGAATTAAACATCATTCCCGCATAAGCACTTGCAACATAAGGACTGCTGAAGGACTTACCCGGATTCTTATATTCAACTACCGTCTTATTCACATAAGATATAGGATTTAACGATACCTGCCTGCTCTTTCTTACCATCGCACCCGAGAACTGCTTGAGTGACTGAATCGACTGTTCGGAATCCTCATCAAGAATCGCATTGCTCAGCTTTTTCTCATCAATATCCATGGTTCCCTCTGTATTAATAGTAATTCCGAGTTTCTCCATATTATTGCTGAAATAACCTGCAATACTCTTCATCTCACCAATAAGCGTATTACTTTGAGCCTGAGTCTCACTATATTCACTCATGGCACGGATAAACTGATTATATCCGCCAATAAGATTACTTATATTTTCAACTGCCGCCTCTGTGTTGGGCTTAACACCAATCGTAGCTCCGATTCCTTCTTCAGGGCTCACACCATTGAGTGTTATCTCATAATTCTTCTCAAGAACGAAGGTATTAGAAGAAGCGCTGGCTTCCATACCATTTACAGTAAAGTGTGCATTGGATGCTTCCCTTGCAATATAACCGATTCCAAGATATTCAACCGAGCCACTTCCAACCTGGCTCTCTGCATCAGCGATATTAAATACCCTGCTATTCTCACCATAGTGAACACCTACCTGAGCAGATTCTATTCTAAGACTCGAATTGCCCTGGCCATCCTCTTCTACCGTAGAATTAAGATGAATATTAGAATTATTAATAAGACGACTAAGTCTGTTCTGAATATCAAAGTTGGTATCTTCTTCTCTGATAGTATACTGGAATTCATACCCCTGTCCGTTAACAGACATATCAAATGTATAATCACCCGCAGGAATATCTCGCGTTTCCTTAGGAAGGAATTTACCCATGTTAACCTGAGCCGATGCCAGTGACTGTACTTCTATATTATAAGAAGGAATCTCCTGCTCAGCCATAACAACTGTACCATCAGCGTTGTCTTCACTCATATCAGAAAGCGACAGTGTCTCATTCTGACCTACGTATTTGGCAGTTGCAATATTCTCATCCGATGAATATGCAATCTTACTGTCAAACTGCGTACTTTCAGAGTCACCAATAACAGACGCAATAGTATTCTGCAACTGTCGTGTCTCTTCCTTTATTCCTATTATATAGCGATTAGCTTCAGGGGATGTATCGATCTTATATAGAGGAGCATCCTTATTGACCTTAGCCATAGAATTGGTGATACCTTTGAGTTCACTCTTCTTATGAGTATCATAACGGGTATCGCTCTTCTTAGGCGCATATGTAGTTAGATATTGATTATAGATCGCATTCAGCGCAAGTGAATATGCCATATCCGTGCCCCTCCTTTCTTCCATGATAAGAGTCCTACAATCCATGTATGGGCTTAAAGTTTAGTATCATAAGTGGCGTCCGTATAAAATGCCACTTATCCATATTCATCCTAGTATTACACGTTCACCTTATCACACTCTTGTCAAGGGCGTCAACACGTTTTTATAAAAAAAATGAAATGTCTTAAAAGTTCTACAATTAAGACATTTCAAACATTTTTCTTCTATATACTATATATTGTGTTCACCTTTTTAACAGGTACTAGTCAAGCAATTTAAAGGTCTCAAACACCATAACACTACGAGGGTTAATCATTATTGAACCATTTACCTCAACTCTGTCCTGAACCACGCTATCCTCTCTGAAGGTATCAATCATAACATACCATTTACTTCCTTCCGGTGGTTGCGGAAGCGTAACTGTCTGGCATTCCCAGTAAGCATTCACAGCCAGATATACCAGTTCATCATGGTCTGCTTTGTCTTTACCTGCATACATAACACCAACAAATCTGTGGTGTCCATTATAGTTAGTCCAGAAAGGATTAAGTCCGTGCTGACTGATACATGGATACCCCATCGAACATCTCTCTGTATCTATTCTGATAACCCTGTGCTGTTTACGATACCATATAAGATACTGAACAAATGTAAACAAATCATGATTCTTCTCAAGTAATGTCCAGTCAAGCCATGAAATTTCGTTATCCTGACAATATCCATTGTTATTACCAAACTGCGTATTACCGAATTCATCACCTGCCAGGAACATCGGCACACCACGGCTAAGCATTAATGTTACAAATGCATTCTTAACAAGTCTCCTTCTTAAGGTATTAACCTCTTCATCATCCGTCTCACCCTCAACACCACAGTTCCAGCTGTAGTTATCATTGGCTCCGTCTGTATTATTCCAACCATTAGCCTCATTATGCTTGTAGTTGTAGGTATACAAATCATGAAGTGTGAAGCCGTCATGACAGGTTATAAAATTAACTGAAGCAAAATGACCACGTGTCTCCGGACTGTAAATATCCGGCGAACCCGAGATTCGGTTGGCAGCGGCCTGCTCCATATTGCCATCACCTTTAAGAAAGGCCCTTACATCATCACGATATCTTCCGTTCCACTCAACCCATCTGTTCCAGGAAGGGAAGCTTCCTACCTGATACATTCCACCTGCATCCCATGCTTCCGCAATCAGCTTTACCTTACCTAGAATCGGATCGAACGCAAGACTCTCAAGAAGCGGCGGCTGACTCATAGGCGAACCATCTTCATTTCTACCAAGAATTGATGCCAGATCAAAACGGAATCCATCAATTCTATATGCAATAACCCAATGACGCAGACAGTCTATTATCATCTGTCTTACGATAGGATTGTTGCAGTTAAGTGTATTACCACACCCTGAGAAATTATAATAATAACCATCCGGTGTCAGCATATAATAAATATTATTATCTATTCCCTTAAAAGAAAAAATCGGACCGTGTTCATTTCCTTCCGCAGTATGATTAAATACTACATCAAGGTATACTTCCATTCCATTTTCATTAAGAAGCTTAACAAGCCTCTTGAGCTCGTTTCCTTCCTTATTATATTCGGGCTTTGAGCAGTATGCTGTATTAGGAGAAAAGTAATTAACCGTATTATATCCCCAGTAGTCAATAAGATGCCTTCCATCATGTTCCCTGTGGTCATGCATCTCATCAAACTCAAAAATAGGCATTAATTCCACCGCAGTTATACCAAGCTCCTTTAGATATGGTATTTTCTGCCTGATGGCATCAAAGGTTCCCGGAAAATCAACCCCTGAAGAGGAATCCTTAGTGAAACCTCTTACATGCATCTCATATATAATAATATCTTCCATCGGGGTTAAAGGCTGCTTACAGTCCCCCCAATCGAAATCATCCTTTACGACCCTAGCTCTATAACCGGCATAATCCACTTCCTTTGCTTCTACTCCCCACTCACGAAGTCCGGCTACAGCTTTTGCATATGGATCAAGAAGAATATTTTCTTTATTAAAAAGTAACCCCTTCTTCGGATCATATGGACCATCCATTCTATATGCATATTCAAGACCATCCAATTCTATTCCGAATACAATCATGGAGTAGCAGTTGCCAATCTTATAATTCTCAGGAAAAGGAATAACTGCAAAGGGCTCTGTTGCCTTTCTCTTAAAAAGTAACAATTCACAGCTTGTTGCCTGATTGGAATGAATTGTAAAATTTATTCCGCCCGGAATTACTGTAGCACCATTGATCTCATAAAATCCCGGTCTAACTTCATAACCCGATATCATATCCATCGGAACGAGATTAATATGCTGATTACCCATTCCGCTCATTTTTTCTTCCTGTACACTTTTTCTGCCTAACATTTTATATGTCTCCTTTGGCAAATGTATTTTTATTACTGATTAAATAACTTTTATCTGAATATGTCTTCATTTTTACTATTAACCACGCCATTATCAACCACCAGCCGATAATTGACCTGTTTGGTCATTGTTTTCAATATCCACCATTTTCAGAGCTGCTTCTATGACCTTATCCATGTCATAATACTTATACTGGCCCAGTCTTCCACCGAATATGACATTATGTTCATTTTGAGCAAGTTCCCTGTAACGGGCATATAATGCGCTATTTCGATCATCATTAACCGGATAATATGGCTCATCACCTTTCTTCCAGCTTGCAGGATATTCTTTACTGACAACTGTGTCACTTTGCTTTCCAAAGTCAAAATGCTTATGCTCAATAATTCTCGTATATGGAATTTCATACTCTGTATAATTGACAACTGCATTTCCCTGATAGTTTTCGCAGCCCTCCATATATTCATGTTCAAAACGCACCGTACGATACTCAAGTTCACCCAGTTTATAATCAAAATATTCATCAATCATTCCGGTATACAGTATCTTATCAAAGGTGTCTGATATATTACTTTGCACAAAAGCCTTATATTCTGTATTTAATCTTATCTCTATTCCTGCTGTCAGTTTCTCAACAATCTGCGTATAGCCACCAATAGGAATGCCCTGATATCTGTCATTAAAATAATTATTATCATATACAAAGCGAAGCGGAAGTCTCTTAATTATAAAGCTTGGAAGTTCCTTACAGTCTCTACCCCACTGCTTTTTTGTATATCCCTTTATAAGCTTCTCATATACATCAGTTCCAACTAATGACAGAGCCTGCTCCTCAAGATTTTTCGGCTCTGTGATACCAAGTTCTTCAATCTGCTCTCGTATCTTTTCCTTTGCTTCCTCCGGAGTCTTTATTCCCCATAGCTTTGAAAAGGTATTCATATTAAACGGAAGATTATATATTTCATTCTTATATATTGCCACCGGCGAATTAATGAAATTATTGAATTCCGCATATTTATTCACATAATCCCATATCTTCCTGTCAGATGTATGAAATATATGTGCACCATACCAGTGAATATCAATATCCTTCCATTTTTTAGTATATATATTACCGGCAATGTGCTCTCTTTTATCTATAATCAGACATTTTTTGCCGGCATCAGTCATTTCTCTTGCAAAAACGGCGCCAAATAGTCCGGCTCCTACAATCAAATAATCGTAATGCACCGTATCTCTCCAATCACTTCTAGTAATTATACAAATTCTCTACAGGCTTAGGTGGTGTAATAAGAGTCTCAAGACTTGGATTCATTATCGCCCCAAGATATGAAAATGCACTATTGGCAATAACTAACCCCTTACACTTAGTCATCAGTTGAAGATCAACATAGCTTCCGGGTCCGTAATTACCTGACACATATATTATCTTCTTGGCATAATGCAGTCCAAGCTCATGGGCATGCTGATTGCACCAATACAAATCATCAGAGAAAACAAACAAAGTATAATCCTCATATGTCTCAGAAATTTTCTTAAGTGACTCAACATAGTAGTTCCCTTCAAGCACGAGCCCTCTTTCAATAAAATCTCCACGCCTTATATGGATTCCGATTGCTGTCTCTTTTTCCATCATTTCTGCATAATTTATAGCCTGTGGCGAGGTCAGTTCCGGAAATTTAAGTTCGCTAAGGAATATATCCCTGTAAGAGTCGAACCACCTTCTGTCTGCCCAGGTTCCATGATAATATACAATCGGATTCTTCATCTTAATAATCTCCGGATAAAATCCGCCTTCGGGAAGCATTCTGTATACATGCCCTGTGAAAGGATTTACATCCTTAAAATCATCAGTCTCCGCGTACATAACAACCTCTTCACCTGCATCCAGAAAGGTCTGCGGAAGGCTGATTCCATTACCGCGAAGAGATACATATTCCTGCCATACATCTCTGTCGAAATGCTTGCTCAAAAGGTTAGCCTTTATACCAAAAACCTTCTCAAGCTCATATCCGTTATGTACATTAGTAACATAATATGCAGAATCATCAAAAAACCACGGTATCTCATCTTTATTGGTAAGTTCTCCGCATCTCGCAAATACATACTGAAAAACCTGACTTGCAAGTCCACCACTCAACAACTGTATCTTCATAATTCTCCTTTTCCCTGTCTGCAATAATGCAGATCAAATAACCCTTTTCCCAATATACAATAAGGCAATTCCTCATCCCTTTTCCAAGCCCCCAAAAGCTCCAGGATCGGACTAAGCTTATTATTACAAGTTAACACCCTACTCTACTTTTTACTATCCAAGAATTGTGGCGCAATCACATTAAGCTTATTAGCTACATTATAATAATCCATTGCAGCACTTGCTTTACTGATTCTTTCATTATTATTTTTATGTTCTATGCTAAAACGCTTCTCCATAGC
>JAGHUN010000119.1 GCA_018064805.1 Candidatus Colinaster scatohippi | reverse complement strand
GGACTATTCAGAGCCTCTTTAGAGGCAAGCAGGGAACAGCGGCTTATAGCCGCAGAGGAAACCACCGGCTAAGCCGGTGGTCATGATTATAGGTGTGGAGTGCATAAAACTAATAGGCTAAGGCCTTATATTTGTCCGGCGGTGGGAGGGGGGAATAGAATGGATTTAATGTACAAGGGATAGTAGGAATGGTAAAATATTACTTATCGTTGTGATAACCAAAAGGGTGATGTATATGAAAAAAAAGATTAAAAGAATTATAGCAGGATTGATGACGTCGATGGTTCTGGTAACGTCATTACCGGTAGCTTCGGTGGATACATATGCAAAAGAGTCTGTTGAGAGACAGGATGAACTTGTAAATGATGCCATAAATTCGTCAGAGAGTTTTGATTATTCGGATGAAGAGAGTCAGGCGTTTACAGAGGTAGAAACATCAACTGCTGAGGCAGTAACGACAGAGACATTGTCAGAAGAGACGGAAGATGCAGTTGATGAGGAAGAATCATATTCTGAGGAGGCTTCTACTGAACTTTTTTTGGAAGAGGAACTGACGGATGAATATATAGATGATGATCCGCAGAATGGAAGAGCAGAGGCTCAGAAGAATCTTGACCCGGCAAGTCTCATTCCTTTTAGCGAAGCGCTATCAGATGATATTGCGCTTGCTTATATTGATACCGGTAAGTATAACCATGGTAAATATGCAAGCAACTTTGATATTAAAAAGGGTATTGATGTTTCAAAGCATCAGGGAGTCATCGATTGGAAGAAGGTTGCTGCCGATGGTGTTGATTTTGCATTGATAAGAGTTGCAGCCAGAGGATATGGTGATGCAGGTAATTTTATAGATGATGAAAAATATGCCGCAAATATTAAGGGAGCCCAGGCGGCAGGAATCCCTGTTGGTGTATATATTTTTTCACAGGCTATAACTGAGACAGAGGCTATTGAAGAAGCTGACAGAGTGCTTAAGAATATTAAGGGGTATACAATTCAACTTCCTGTAGTTATGGACTTCGAGTATGCTGCCACATCAAGTGGGGTAGGTGGAAGACTGTATAATGCAAAGCTTAGCAAGGATGCAGCAACCAGGATATGTAATGCCTTTTGTAGCAAAATAGCGGCAGCGGGCTATGACCCTATGGTATATGCCAATTATGATATGCTGACTAATCATCTTAATGCTTCTCAGATTAGCAGTAAGTATAAGATATGGATAGCAAGATGGAATACTTCCACAGGATATTCGGGAGAATATAATTACTGGCAGTTTACCGATAAAGGAAGCGTTAATGGTATTACGGGGGCAGTTGACCTTGACTTTGGATATATGGAATTTGAAGATAAGCCTGACACTGACAGGCTGGTATCCAAGGTAAATGCCAAATATTATGATGAAAAAGCAGACAGGTATATTAGCATAGAAGATGGCAGTGCTACGAATGTTAATCCGGAAACAGAGGTAGTTCTTAGTTCGGACACCGAGAATACAGCTATTTTTTATTCAATGGGAACAACGCCGGAGAATACACCGGTACCTACAATCAATACCGGAATCAGATATACCGAACCGATTATTGTATCAGCTGATGCTTACATAAAAGCATTGGCTGTAAAGACTAACTTTAAGGATAGTGAGTTAAGTGGCTTTAGCTTCAAGTTGAATGATGTATCTGGTGATCAGGACGAGGTTGTCAATGAGGATATGCCGGAAGGTGCAACTCAGTCAGATAAGGTTGCGGCGATAAGTAATGACTTCTGGACTTCCAAGGTTGACGAACAGGTCTATACAGGTAAAGCAATTAAACCTGTAATCCGTGTATATGCAGGCAAAAAACTGTTAAATGAGAAGACTGATTATACACTGGCATTAAGGAATAATGTAAATGTGGGAACTGCTGTAATTACAATAACCGGTAGGGGTAATTATACAGGTAGTTCGCAGACAACTTTTGAGATAGTTCAAAGGGATATCAGTGATGCGGTTGCAGAAATGGCTACGGTGACGGTTCCGTATAACAAAAGGAATCAGGCTATGCCGGTAGCACTTACAGTTGATGGAAGAAAGCTTGCGCTTAACAAAGATTATGTCATATCAATTGTAAAAAAGGGAGAGACGGAGAGTGATCCGGATGTGCCAGTTACTGTTTGTAATGCTCCGGGAACCTATATTTATACAATAAAGGCCAAGGAAAAAGGTAATTACTATGGAAGCGGAACAGTAGCTTTCAATATACGTGATAATGTAACTTCACTTGCAACTGCAAAATTTAAGGTTGCCAACCAGAGTTATTTAAGCTGGTACAGTATGGGAGATAATCCGGATATAGATTCGGATGATTGCTTTGTTGATCCTGCAGATAGTTCACGTAGATTTGCACTCGAGGGACCCGACTCAGGTATTAGGCCACAAATTGTAGTTACGGATAATAAGAATAATATTATTTCTGAATCCGAGTACGATATCACATATAGTAATAATAATGCTGTTGGAAGTGCAAAGGTTACTATTACGGCAAAGCCGGAAAGTGAGTATTTTGTGGGCAGCAAAACTGTAGCCTTTATGATAACCGGTCAACCGATTACAAAGGCTACGGTGACATATACGGATGTTGAGAGTGGCATTACTCAGGATATTTCAAGGGGACTGTCTCTTGTTTACAATGGTAGGGAGCATGAGCCACTTGGAAAGGTGGATGTATATGATGATGTACCGGATAATATAGAGATTAAGTATACTTTGAAAAAGGATGAGCCACCGCTTGTTCTTAAAAAGGGAAGGGACTTCACTGTTTCATATCTTAACAATGTTAAGGCCGGAAATGCGACAATCGTTATTACAGGTAAGGGCCGATTTACCGGTGTACTTCGTAAAGGCTTTAAGATTAATGACTATATTGTGCCTGAAACAGAAAAACTGTCAGAGCATATTCTTGTTAAGATGGTTAATCCTGATAAAACGGAGACTCTGGATGATCCGATTAATGGTAGCAAGCGAATTGTGCCTGAATATTATTATGTTAAAGGTGGCGTGACACCTGTGCTCAAGGTATATTATGAGCCGGAAAAGGTTGTAACTCCATTAACAGATGCACCTTCGGCTAATGCTATTGAACTTGTTGCAGGAGTTGATTATACAGTTAAGCATATTGCAAACAAGACATCGAACAATTTTGATGCCGCTAATGCAAAAAATGCCAGTATTGCACCTACTGTAACAATTGTCGGAAGGAAATCCTTCAAGGGGAATGTAAGTGTTACATACAGTATTATAAAAGCAGACCTTGGCAGGATGACGATTACTGCTGCCGACAAGGCATGTACGGGGAAGGTGGGACAGTATGCGGTTGCTCCTGTTTTGACTGACCCATATAATGCGAAGAATGCAAAGCTTGTTGCAGGTGTTGACTATGAAAAGACATTGGAATACAGACTTGCCGAAGCCAATTATGTGATGAAATATGATCCGGTGCTCAGACGGTCTTTCAGACGCTGGGTTGCGGCAGATACACTTCTTAATCCTGCAACGGATATTATTACAGATAATACGGCCATAAAAGTAACGGCAAGAGGCAAGGGTAACTATGAAAATACAGTGTCGACTGTTTATCGTATGAATACTCTTGATATTGCTAAAGCAGTTGTCAAGGTTGCAGACCAGAATTATGTAGGTAAAGCAGTAAGACCGGGTAAGAAGGATGTAACCTCAATTACAATAAAGGTAGGAGGTGCAACTGTTAATCTTAATCCTGAGGATTATGAGATAACAGGTTATCAGAAAAATACCGGTCGTGGAACCGGTATAATGACGATTCACGGACTAGGGGCATATTGTGGCTATAAGAATGTAACATTTAAGATAAACGCTCGGTCACTTTTTTATATAATTGAATATAAATCCAATTCCGACTCGGCAACCGGGGCAATGGCAAATCAGAATGTGATTATTAAAGGAACAAAGCTTACTGCTGTTAAGTATAAGTATCCGGGATATGAGTTCACAGGATGGAATACAGAAGCAGATGGAAGCGGTGACAGTTATGCTAATGCTCAGGAGTTAGGAATAATATACCCGGGGGCCAAGCTTACTTTATATGCTCAGTGGAGACTTATTAATTATAAGCTTGTATTTAATAACAATGCACCGGCAGGTGAAAATGTTGTAGGAAGTATCGGTGAAGTTATACTATCCGGGGTGGAGAAGTATGTACTGCCTAGGACAGGTATACGCTGCGATGGGTATATTCTAAGCGGTTGGAAAATTAATGGTAAGACATACAGCTTGGGTGCAACGGTTTCTTTGCTTGCAACAAAGGATGGTGAGACAGTTACTGCTAACGCTGTGTGGACCATGACACCTGAAAGACGGGCATATAATGCGATGATTGCATTTAAGGCAAGATATCCTGAAGGTACAAGATGGACCAATGATAATTATTATGGATGGAATGGGGGAATATATACAGGAGGTTACGGATGCGCCGGATTCGCATTTATGTTGTCGGATGCAGCCTTTGGAAATGCTCCTGCATATATGCATTATAACTATAACAATATCAGAGTGGGAGACATCCTGAGAGTTAAAAATAGTTACGGTGGTGAGCATTCAGTAATTGTTCTTAAGGTTGAGGGGGATGTGTTCACATTGGCCGAGGGTAACTATAATAATTCTGTTCACTGGGGAAGAACCATGACAAGAGATGAGGTCAAGAGGAATGGAATATATGTAATGTCACGTTGGTAATCGGAGTGGGGCCAGTTGTGCCTTGTGTTTGCGGCGGTTGCTTATGTGCCGGTTGCTTATGTGCCGGTTGCGTATGCGCCGGTTGCGATAAATTCGGGGTGAATTGGCAAGAATTATTGTGTTTTTGTGTTTACTGTGCGGCGGAAAGCGATAAATTCGGTTAGAATCGGCAATTATTATTGCGTTTTTGTGTTTCCTATGCGGCGAAAAGCAATAAAAGTAGGGAAAATCGGCGAGAATTATTGTGTTTTTAGATTGTGTGCGCGGCGGAAAGCAATAAAAGGAGGGAAAATCGGCGAGAATTATTGTGTTTTTAGATTGTGTGCGCGGCGGA
>JAGHUN010000130.1 GCA_018064805.1 Candidatus Colinaster scatohippi | reverse complement strand
TTATTATATAGGAGTTAAGGAAAATAAAAAGCATGCAGTCCTTATAGATTGAAAAATGGAGCCGAATAAAAATGAAAGAATTAAAGATATTTGAAAGTCATGCTCATTATGATGATGAAGCATTCGATTATGATAGAGACGATTTGCTCAAGCAGCTTGCGGATGAAGGATACGCATATGTGATGAATGTGGCTGCAGATTTGGATGGTGTGGACTCCACTTACGCCTTAGCAGCTGAATATGATCATGTGTATGCAGCAATTGGAATTCATCCAAGTGGTACGGATGAGCTTAATGAAAATACTTTTCAGCATGTAAGAGAAGTTGCAATGCGACCGAAGGTAAAAGCTATTGGTGAAATTGGTCTTGATTATCACTATGATGAACCGATTAAGGAGGTTCAAAAGGATTGGTTTGAGAGACAGCTTCAATTGGCCAGAGAATTGCACAAGCCGGTAATCATTCACTCACGAGATGCATGTGAGGATACAATGAAGATACTAAAAAGTGGTGTAGCAAAGGATATACCGGGGGTAATGCATTGCTATTCATACACGGTCGAAACTGCCAGAGAGCTACTTAAGCTAGGATATTACTTTGGCATAGGAGGAGTAGTTACTTTTTCTAATGCCAAGAAGCTGGTAGAGGTTGTGGAAGAGATTCCACTTGATCGAATTCTTCTTGAGACGGATTGTCCATATCTTGCTCCGACTCCACATAGAGGAGAACGAAATTCTTCATTATATATTCCTTTGGTTGCTGAAAAGATTGCAGCTATAAAGGGAGTACCGTATTATAAGGTAATTGAGCAGACATATAAGAATGGAAGAAAGCTATTTTTTGATAAATAGTTATGTAAACTAAAGGAGGGCTAATGGCTACTTTGGGAATACCGGCCAATACCATTGCGGTATTGCAGAAATATAATTTTAATTTTCAGAAGAAATTTGGACAAAATTTTTTAATAGACACATATGTCCTTGAAAATATAATTGAGGAATCTCAAATAAGTTCTGATGATTGTGTTTTAGAGATTGGTCCGGGAATTGGAACAATGACTCAGTATCTATGTGAAAATGCAAGACAGGTAATTGCTGTTGAGATAGATAAAACGCTAATTCCAATTTTGCAGGATACTTTATCGGAATATGATAATGTGAAGGTTATAAATGAAGACATACTAAAGGTTAACATAAATCAGATATGTGAGGAATATAATCAGGGAAAGCCTATTAAAGTAGTCGCTAATCTTCCGTATTATATTACAACTCCTATTATTATGGGGCTTTTTGAAAGCCATGTTCCACTTGAAAGTATTACTATTATGGTTCAAAAAGAAGTTGCTGACCGTATGCAATGTGGTCCGGGCTCAAAGGATTATGGAGCTTTATCTCTGGCGGTTCAGTATTATGCTAAGCCCGAGATTGTTCAGCAGGTGCCACCTAACTGTTTTATGCCAAGACCAAATGTTGGAAGTGCAGTAATCAGACTTACAAGGTACAGTGAGCCACCTGTTGAGGTTACAGATGAAGCTTTTATGTTCCGTGTAATAAGGGCAAGCTTTAATCAGAGGCGAAAGACTTTGGTTAATGGACTTATGAGTGGAAGTCTTGGAGTTACAAAGGAAGATATACAGGAAGCAATTGCAGAGATGGAGTTATCACCAACTATACGTGGAGAGGCATTAACCTTGGAACAATTTGCGCAGTTGTCCAATATATTGTTGAAATGTCGCAGCTAAAATATTGTAAGTATACATAACATATATTATGTCAACAAATGAGATCAGATATAAGAATTATTAAGAGCAGAAGAAGAACAATTGCATTAGAAGTAACTAATAACGGAGATATAATACTTCGTGCTCCATGGTATGCCAGTCGGCGCGATATAGAGAGATTTGCTGAATCCAAGGAAGATTGGTTAGAATCGACACTTAAGAAGCTGGAAATGCGTCATAAGGAAAAGGAATCTTCAGAATATGTGGATGCAAATAAGATTAATGAACTGGCCAAGTTAGCAAAAAAGGAAATACCGTCCAGGGTTGAGTATTTTGCTAACATAATAGGTGTTGAATATGGAAGGATTGCTATTAGGCATCAGAAGACCAGATGGGGAAGCTGTTCCTCGAAGGGCAATCTTAATTTTAACTGTCTACTAATGCTTGTTCCGGAAGATGTTAGAGATTATGTAATAGTTCATGAATTGTGTCATCTTATTGAGCTTAATCATTCTCCTCGATTTTGGGCTGAAGTAGCGAAGTATGTACCGGATTATAAGGTAAAAAGAAAATGGCTTAAAGAAAACGGCGGAAAAATAATCAATACAAGGTAGTTGCTTTTTTTTACATTTTGTAATAATATTTTTAACGGACGTATTAATTAAATACTGTTATCGGGGTGTGGCTCAGTTTGGTAGAGCGCTACGTTCGGGACGTAGAGGTCGCGTGTTCGAATCACGTCACCCCGATTATTGTCGCAATCCTAATGGATTGCGATTTTTTGTTTTGGCGACGAGGAAGATGGAATGCATGCTTGCATGTAATGACATCTGACGACCGCTAATCATAGATTCAACTCGCGAAGCGCGTCGAATCTATATATATTGAAAGTAGTATATTTGTGATTTCCATTATGATTTGTTGCAACACTTCTGCAACACCTCTCCGAATATACTAAGCACATAACAAAAACAAATACAAAAAACGCTCGCAAATGACGAGA
>JAGHUN010000009.1 GCA_018064805.1 Candidatus Colinaster scatohippi | reverse complement strand
GTATATACATAATAAAATGCATAAAATGAGAAAATAATTGCATAATATACATAACTAACTTATAATCACAAGAAAGTATTTGATAATGGGGCGGAGAGTTCTGTTAATAGGTAGAAGTAAGTTATTCCGGCGTTGAAATAAAAGCCCAAATAAGGTAAAATAATTGGTTAGAGTGTGTTCTGGTTTTAATGTCTGTAAAAGGTAAATAATACGGATAATTAAGGGACATGACAGAGGTAGTGTATTATGACAGTAAGAGCAATGACTATAGAGGATTATGAACAGGTCAAAGCACTTTGGCTTAAAATAAAGGGATTTGCGATAAGAAGCATTGATGATTCTTATGAGGGGGTTGAGCGATTTCTGATGCGTAATCCCGGCATAAGTGTTGTGGCAATAGAGGACGGTAAGATTATAGGAGCAATTCTTTGCGGGCATGATGGTCGACGAGGTTGCCTGTATCATGTTTGTGTGGATCCTGAGTACAGACTTCGCGGTATTGGCAAGGAGATGGTTGTTTTCTGTATGAAAGCACTTCAGGATGAGGGTATTAGTAAGGTCTCGCTTATAGCCTTTACTAAAAATGATATTGGTAATGCATTTTGGAAGCAGATAGGCTGGACCAAAAGAGAGGATCTTAACTACTACGATTTTACACTTAATACAGAGAATATAATCAGATATATTGAGTAACTTTTCTTTTTTGATTATTTGTATCAAATAAAAAAGTGACAGGAGGCTATTATGAAGCAGATAAATGGTGGAATTACTGCAGCAAAGGGCTATAAGGCTACAAGCTGTGAAGCTAATATTAAATATAAGGACAGAACAGATATGGCAATGGTGTTTTGTGAGACACCGGCTGAATGTGCCGGAGTATTTACAAGTAATGTTGTCAAAGCAGCCTGTGTTCAGTGGGATATGCAGCTTTCAAAGTCCGGTGAACCTATGCACGCAGTTGTAATTAATTCAGGAATTGCTAACGCCTGTACAGGTAAGGAAGGCTTTGATGCATGTGAAGCAACAGCCAAGGCTGTTGAGAAGGAACTCGGGGTTCCATATAAGTCTGTTGCGGTTGCATCTACCGGAGTAATAGGTATGCAGCTTCCTGTAGAAAAACTGACAGCAGGTGTTGAGAAGATGTCTAAGACGCTTGATGACAGCATAGAGGCGGGTACAGATGCTTCTAAAGCAATCATGACGACTGATACAGTCAACAAGGAAGTGGCAGTCTCTTTTGAGATAAATGGTAAGGAAGTTGTGCTTGGAGGAATGAGTAAAGGTTCAGGAATGATTCATCCTAATATGTGTACAATGCTTGCTTTTCTTGGAAGCGATGTTTCAATTGAGAAGGAACTTTTACAGGAAGCATTAAGCGAGGTAGTAAAAGATACCTTTAATATGATTACGGTAGATGGAGATACATCAACAAATGATACGCTTATGGTGATGGCCAACGGCCTTGCCGGTAATGATAAGATTACAGAAAAGGGTGAGGCTTACGAGACATTTAAGGATGCATTATTCTATGTATGCCGTTATCTTGCGCGTAAGATGGCAAGCGATGGTGAGGGTGCAACAAAGCTTTTTGAAGCACAGGTAGTTAATGCCAAAAGCAAAGAGGATGCGCGTACACTCTCAAGAGCAATTGTAGGTTCTAATTTAAGTAAAGCGGCAATCTATGGATGTGATGCCAACTTTGGTCGTTTCCTCTGTGCTATGGGATATTCAGGTGCTCAGTTTGACCAGAATAATGTTGAACTTTTCTTTGTAAGTAAGGCCGGAAAACTTCAGGTATTTGACCATGGAACACCGCTTGATTTTGATGAGGAAGAGGCAGTTAAAATAATGTCCGAGGATGAAGTTACTGTATATGTGGATATGCATGAGGGTGATGAAAATGCAACCGCATGGGGATGTGATCTTACATATGACTATGTCAAGATTAATGCTGATTATCGCAGTTAACTGAGAAGGCAAATAGGTATTTTTTCTAATAATATAGAGAGGATAAGAGGAATATATCATGGAGAACAAGGAAATTGATGAAGTATTAAAAAAGGCAGAGGTGCTTATAGAAGCGCTTCCTTATATTCAACAGTTTAACAGAAAGATAATTGTTGTAAAATATGGTGGTTCGGCTATGAGCAATGAGGAACTCCAGAGAAATGTTATTAAGGATGTAACACTTCTTAAGCTTGTTGGATTTAAGCCTATTATTGTGCATGGTGGTGGTAAAGCCATAAGTAAGTGGGTTGAGAAGGCCGGAAAGGAGCCTAAATTCATCAATGGACTCAGAGTTACTGATGAGGAAACTATGGAAATAGCTGAAATGGTACTGGGAAGAGTAGGAAAGCAGCTTGTGACTATGGTTGAAGAGCTTGGAGTAAGAGCTGTCAGTATATCAGGTAAAGACGGTGGGCTTCTTAAATGTGAGAAGAAATATTCAGATGGTCAGGATATAGGATTTGTTGGTAATATAACAGAAGTTGATCCAAAGGTGATATATGATCTTCTTGAGAATGACTTCCTTCCGATTGTAGCTCCTATTGGACTTGATGATGATTATAATACATATAATATTAATGCTGATGATGCAGCCTGCGCAATTGCAAAGGCAGTTGGGGCCAATAAGTTGGTATTCCTTACAGATACTGAGGGACTTTATAAGGATTTCAATGATAAATCATCGTTTATTTCAAGAATTTCGGCAGAGGATGCTGACAAGCTTATCGCTGAAGGTCTTATAGGCGGTGGTATGCTTCCAAAGCTTAATAACTGTACTTCAGCTGTTAAGGATGGTGTAGAAAAGGTTCATATTCTTGATGGAAGACTTCCTCACAGTATGCTTTTGGAAATTTTTACTAACAATGGAATTGGAACAGCTATCGTAAGAGGATAGTATTGTAAAATTGCGACAGAATAATGAAAGAAGGCAATTATGAATAAAATAATCGAGACAGCAGAAAATAACCTGCTTCATACATATAATAGGTTTCAGATAGTTCTTGACCATGGCGAAGGCGTGAAATTGTATGATACTGATGGTAAGGAATATCTTGACTTTTTTTCGGGAATAGGTGTATATGCCCTTGGATATAATGATAAGGAATATAATGATGCACTTAAATCACAGATTGACAAGCTTATGCACTGTTCAAATCTGTTTTATAATGAGCCTGCAGCAAAAGCAGCTGAAATGTTAACAGAGATCTCCGAAATGGATAAGGTGTTTTTCACCAATTCAGGTGCTGAGGCGATAGAAGGTGCACTGAAGGCAGCCATCAAGTATGCATATCTTAAGGACGGATGTCATAATCATGAGATAATTGCGCTTGACCATTCCTTCCACGGAAGAACCTGCGGTGCGCTTGCGGTAACAGGAAAGCTTGCATACAGGGAGGCCTTTGAGCCACTTATCGGTAAGGTTAATTTTGCCAATATGAATGATCTTGAATCAGTTAAGGCGCTTGTAAATGACAAAACTTGTGCAATTATAATGGAGACAGTTCAGGGTGAAGGTGGTATCTATCCGGCTACTGTGGAATTTATTGAGGGTGTATATAATATATGTCAGGAAAAGGATATTCTGCTTATTTTGGACGAGGTTCAGTGTGGACTTGGACGTACCGGATATACCTATGCATGGCAGCAGTATAATATTAAGCCTGATATTATGACTACTGCAAAGGCTCTTGGTAATGGTGTTCCGGTTGGAGCATTCCTTATGAATAAAAAGGTTGCAGATAGTTCGCTGGTTGCAGGAGACCATGGAACCACATACGGCGGTAATCCATTTGCAACGGCAGCAGTAGCAAAGGTTCTTGAGATATTTAAGGAAAGGGATATTGCCGGACATGTTAAGGAGATGGCACCATATCTTGAAAAACGTCTTGATGAACTTGTTGAGAAATATGACTTTATAACAGAGCGTCGTGGAATGGGCTTTATGCAAGGCCTGGAGCTGACAATCAAGCCCGGGGATATTGTTAATAAAGGAATAGAAAAAGGCATTCTTATGCTTACTGCGGGCACAAATGTGCTTCGTCTGCTCCCACCACTTGTGATAGGTAAAGATGAAATTGATAAAATGTTTGAGATACTTGATAGTGTATTCTCAGAGATGAAAGACTGATTATGAAAGAAAATAAAAGAATTATTGCTGCACTTTTGTGTATGGCAATGGTTGTTGCTGTAGTATTTGCAGGAAGAGAAAATACAATAGAGGAAGTGGATACAGTAGAGGTTTTTGATAATGATTCTCTTGTAGTATGGTATACGGATGATTCGTTAACAGATTACCTTAACTCAATGGCTGTAGAATTCCATGAGAAGAACGGTGTAAGAGTATTGCCCAAGCTTCAGACAGGTGATGATTATATTGAATCTATATATAAAGCATCTATGGAAGAAAAAGGGGCTCCGGATCTCTATATTCTTGCGGATGATGCCTTGGAAAAGGCATATATGTCAGGTTGTGCTTCAGTAATAGATGATGAGGAAATAGTATCGGATGTTAATTATCCTGCACCTGCAATTAAAGCAGTTTCTTATCATCATAAGCCGGTAGCATATCCGTATTATTTTGAGACAACTGCACTTATTTATAATGAAAGCTATCTGTATGAAATGGCCACAAATCTGGTTCAGGCGCATAATGCCAAGAACCCGGATGACAATTCAGATGAAGAGGAGACAAGTGAGGAGCCTTCTTTATCAGAAAAAGAACAGATTGAGGCAAGGGTTAAGCAGACTATACCGAGTACCTTTGATGATCTTCTTACCTTTGCTAATGAGTTTGATGCTCCTCCGGATGTAGAGACAATTTATAAGTGGGATGTTCGAGATATTTTTTATAATTATTTCTTTGTAGGTAATTATATTAACATCGGTGGAGAAAACGGAGACGATGCGTCGGTAATTGATATTTACAATACCGATGCAATTAAGGCCTTCAGTTTTTTCCAGGATATGAACCAGTTCTTTGCTTTTGAGTCTGCAGAAGTAACCTATAAGCAGGTTGTGGATGAATTTATTCAGGGTAAGCTTGTATATGCTACTGTAACGAGCGATGCCTTGGCAAGTCTCAGAGAGGCAAAAGCAGATGGAAGCTTCAAATACGATTATGGAATAACGATGATTCCGGATCTGACTGAGGAAATGGATACAAGAAGTTTGTCGGTTACTAATACACTTGTTGTTAACGGATATAGCAATAAGCGTAAGGAGGCCAATGATTTTGCAAGATATCTGTGTATAGATAATGCAGATTCTCTTTATGAGAAAACCGATAAACTGCCTTCGAAAATAGGAGTATTTGATAAGGATTCAGAGGAATTTGCTTTTGTTCAGGAATATTCATATTCAGTTCCTATGCCGAAGATGATGGCAACCTCCAACTGCTGGCTGCTGATGGAGGGAACATTTGCAGATATCTGGTCTGGTAAGGATGTGTCAATGTCTCTCAAAGAATTGTCAGAGCAGATTAAGCATCAGGTAACAGGAGAGGATGTATCTGAAGAGTACATTGAATACGAGGAAGAGACTGAGTCAATTGAATATCTTGATGAGGAGGCACTTAAGGAAGCTGCTCAGAATGAGACAGAGGAAGATTAATTCTTTTTTTATAAAAAAACAAAATAATTCAGTTGCAATAATAATTGGAACTGAGCTAAAATGATTTCATCGTCTACAGGGGCTCTGCGGCAGCAGGGAGAGATGATGTTAAAAGTTGTAGAAAAATTAAATAAAATATTATATAAAAACAGAGGCCTGGCGTATAAATGTACAGGCTTTCTGTCGTGTTTAGTGTTGTTTGCTGTATTCACTGCATGTAAAAATGAAGCTGTCTTACTTGATGCAGATGTTACATCTGTGGATGAAAGTGAGCAAAATGAAAGTGAAAATGAAATCTATTTGACGGTGGATGAAGCTTCAGAGATTATGATGGTGGTTCATCTATGTGGGGCAGTTAATAATCCCGGGGTATATGAGCTTGAGGTGGACAGTCGAATAATAGATGGCATTATCAAGGCTGGGGGATTTGCAGATGATGCTTGTGAAGATGCTCTGAATCTGGCCATGCCGATTACTGATGGGAGCAGGATATATGTTCCGACCAAGGATGAGGTTGCAGAGGGACAATTAGGAGCAGACAGTACACAATATGTTCAGAGTGGTGATTCGGCTAATCAGGATATGGGCAGAAGTCGTGAAGATAGCGGGCTTGTTAATATAAATACTTCAGGTGTGGACAAGCTTGTTACATTGCCGGGAATCGGTGAAAGCAGGGCAAAAAGCATTATTGCCTACAGGCAGGAGCATGGAGCATTTAAGAAAATAGAAGATATAATGCTTGTTAGTGGTATCAAGGAAGGTGCCTTTAACAAAATAAAGGATTATATTACTGTCAATTAGCTTGAATTGGGAATGTGATTTGGTAGATAAATGGAGGTCATGATGAGCAAGGTGCTTGTTGTGGATGATGAGAAGTTAATAGTAAAAGGACTTAAATTCAGCCTTGAACAGGATGGTTATGAGGTTGATTGCGGATATGATGGTGAGGAGGCTGTAAATCTGGCAGGTAAGAACAGTTATGATATTGTTTTGCTGGATGTTATGCTGCCGAAGCTTGATGGCTTTGAGGTGTGCCGTCAGATAAGAGAATTTTCAGATGTGCCTATTATAATGCTTACTGCCAAGGGTGATGATATGGATAAAATCCTTGGACTGGATTATGGCGCAGATGATTATATGACTAAGCCATTTAATGTCCTGGAGGTTAAGGCGAGAATAAAGGCAATTATGCGTAGAACTGCCTCGGCAAACAATAAGAAGCGTACAGATGGAAAGTTGTGTTGTGGCGAACTTGTAATGGAACTCGACAACAGGCGTGTTCAGATAGCAGGAAAAGATATAAGACTCACATCTAAAGAGTTTGATATACTTAAGCTTCTGTTAAATAATCCGGACAAAATATATAGCAGAGAGGATTTGCTTAAAACAATATGGGGGAACGGAACTCCTGCAGATGCAAGAACTGTTGATGTTCATGTCAGAAGACTGCGCGAAAAAATAGAAAGCGATCCGGCAAAACCACAATATGTATTTACCAAATGGGGTTCAGGCTATTATCACAGAAATCAATGATTAATAAAATACGAAATGGAATAGAGTCTATCCGAATATTTAGAAGTTTCAGGGTCAGAATTTTTCTGGTCCTTCTGGTCGTTGGTATTATACCAAGTCTGATTATTCATGCTGCAATTCTGTCCAGTTATGAGGACAGAGCTGTCAGTGTCAGGGAATCTGAAGTTCAGAATCAGTTAAAAATCATCGCAAATCATTTAATTACATATAATTATCTGCAAAATCCGTCAAATGATGTTGTAGCAGCAGAGTTGGAACAGATATCAAATCTTTATGATGGTCGTGTGCTTATAATTAACAGCAATTTTAAGGTTATTGTGGACACTTATAATATAAGTGTAGGCAAGAATATAATATCTAAAGAGGTAATCAGATGCTTTAAGGGCGAGAGTATTACTAATTACGATAGGAAAAATGGATTTATTGAAATGACAATTCCTATTAATGAACTGATTATGGATGCTGAGAGCGGCATAGAGAATAATGTGGTTAAGGGTGTAATGCTTACAAGCGTTTCAACAGACACGATTGTTATGACTATGACAATCTTAAGCAGAACGGCGTGGATAATAAGTATTATCGTTTTTATCTGTATTTTTATTCTTGCGACTCTTTTTTCGCGATTCCTTACAAAACCTTTTAATAAAGTTACAGATGCAATTAATGATGTAAGTGCAGGATTTACAGATCAGGCATTGGCTGTACCGGATTACGCGGAGACAGAACAGATAGTTGATGCATTTAACAGAGTTCTTTCGCGAATTCGAGTGTTGGATGAATCCAGACAGGAGTTTGTTTCCAATGTGTCCCATGAGCTTAAGACACCTATTACCTCAATAAAGCTTCTAGCCGAATCTCTGGTTGCCCAAGAGGAGGTTCCGGCAGAATTATATCGTGAATTCATGGAGGATATTGTCGGAGAAATAGATCGTGAGGACAAAATAATAAACGACTTGCTTGAACTTGTTAAGCTGGATAAAACAAATGGCACACTTACAATTGAGGAAGTCAATGTTAATAATATGATTGAACTTATTCTTAAGAGACTTAAGCCGATTGCACAGAGAGAAAATGTTAATCTGATATTTGAGAGCTCGCGAGAGGTAACGGCACAGATTGATGATGTGAAGATGACGCTTGCTATTACAAATTTTGTTGAAAATGCCATTAAGTACAATAGGGAAAACGGCAATGTCAGGGTGCTACTGGATGGTGATCACCAGAAATTCATACTTAAGGTCGAGGATACGGGAATAGGCATTCCTGAGGAATCAATTGATCATATTTTTGAAAGATTTTACCGTGTTGATAAGTCGCATTCAAGAGAAATCGGAGGAACCGGGCTGGGGCTTGCAATTGCAAGAAATATAATCCTTATGCACAGAGGAACAATTGACGTAGAAAGCGAAATTGACATAGGTACTACATTTATTATTACAGTACCTCTTAATGGTAGCGGAAAATAGCAAATAACCGGATGAAGGTATAGATTATTATGAAGTATAAACATAAAAAGGGACTTTTTCTTTTTTTACTTACAGTCACAACAATGCTTCTGTTTTTGACTGCGTGTGGTAAAGGAAGAGAGGCAGATACAAATGAATATGCGATATATTGCCTTGACAGGGATGAGAATTCTCTTGATACCTTCATATGGCGTTGTGACACAGTGGAGACGAATGAGATAATAGCCCAAATGCTTGATATTATGGCAAAGGTTCCGGATGATGTTAAGCTCAAACAGCCGGTTAACGGCTTTTCGGTTGTTAATTATAAAATAGCGGACGGTCAGATTGCGGTTGAAGTATCTGAGGAATATCACAGCCTTCAGGCTACTACAGAGATTTTGGTTAGGGCAGCGATTGTAAGAAATCTGTGCCAGGTCGATGGTATAGATTATGTAAGTATCATATGTCATGATGGGGAACTGATGGATGCCCTTGGTCAGCCGGTTGGAAAGATGAATGCTGAGCAGTTTGTCGATAATTCAGGAAATGAAATAAATTCGTATGAAAGTGTAAGATTATCGCTGTTCTTTGCTGATGAATCGGGCGATAAACTAAAAAAAGCGGTTAGAACGGTAGAGTATAACAGTAATATATCGATGGAAAAGCTTGTTGTGGAGCAGCTTATCTCAGGGCCTAACTCTGATGGATTCAAGGCTACGATTAATCCGCAGACAAAACTTATTAATGCGACAATCAAGGATGGCATTTGTTATATAAGCTTTGATGAGACCTTCTTAAGCATGCCTGAAGGTGTCAATGCGAATATAATGATATATTCGATTGTTAATTCACTGGTTGAACTACCAAATGTTAACAAGGTTATGATTAGTATAGATGGGTATGAGATTACAACTATTGGGGAAGGAATAAGTATAGATACAACCTTCGAGCGTAATCTTGAACTTGTTGAGTAAGATAAAGGGATAAATGAATAAAAGAAAGTCATATATAGCAGAGTGGTTAGGGCGACGACCGCTCTGTAAGATATGCATTATTATTGTTATTATGGTTGCTTTTTTTCAAAAGCTCATACCGGATAGTATGACAGGGCCGATATATCGGCCTGATGGTAATAATGTATTTAGGGAAAGTGATATTTCGGATGGCGATAAGATTACCTTGCTAGGAAGAGTCAATTCGCTTAGCGTCAGAGAAATAAATGGCCGGATGGTTCTGGTCGCACTAATTAGTCGCGTCACTACAAGTACAGGTGATAAAATCACTCCTGTATTCTCGCTTGTTCAAGCATTTTTTTCATTGGATGAAAATATAAAAACAGGTCAATATATATCATTTAGTGGCAAACTGTCATATTTTGCTTCAGCCACTAACCCGGGAGAATTTGATGCCTATGAATATTATCATAATAACGATATTCTGTTCAGAGTCTATGACAGTCGGGTGTTAAAAAGAAGTAGCAAGTATTCTAAAATAAGGCATGCCCTTTATGAGTTCAGGAAGAATGGAGAGGGAGTACTTGATTCGAAATTGTCGATGGAAGATTCGGCAATCATGAAGGCAATGATATTTGGCAATAAAAATGAGATACCGGAAAATGTGAAGGAGGTGTTTCAAAAAAACGGAATAGCGCATATATTAGCAATTTCGGGACTTCACATATCATTGATAGCTATGGGACTGTTCAAAATATTGTGTTTTATGCAACTCAATATAAAAATCAGCGCCGTAATAAGTGAAGTGGTAATTGTTTTATATGGAATTATGGTGGGCATGCCGGTATCTGCATTCAGAGCTATCTGCATGTTTTCTGTTTATGTAATGGCAAGGTTAATTCTTAGAACCTATGACATTATGACGGCGGTGTCATTGGCGCTTATATTGGT
>JAGHUN010000008.1 GCA_018064805.1 Candidatus Colinaster scatohippi | reverse complement strand
CTTATAAATAATGAATTATTATACTATGTTTTAATGAATAAATCAATACAAAGAAAAGCAATCTATTATTGCATAAATTAGGACGATAGTTTTATAACTATCGTCCCAAAAATCAACCTATTTACCAGCCATTACATTCTTAAGCTCGTCCATAAAAGTATTAAGATCCTTAAATTCTCTGTATACAGATGCAAATCTTACATATGCAACCTCATCCAAATCCTTGAGCTTACTCATTAATATTTCGCCAATTGTGTCACTGGCAACTTCCTTCTCCTCAAGATTGAAAATATCAGTTTCAACTTCATCAATAAGCTGTGTAATCTGTAGAGCACTAACAGGCCTTTTATGGCATGCACGAAGAACACCGCTCTCTATTTTTGCTCTGTCATACGCTTCTCTATTATTATCCTTCTTGATAATAATAAGTGGAATAGTCTCAACCTTCTCATATGTAGTAAATCTCTTACCACATTCATCACATACTCTTCTACGACGAATTGAATTATTCTCCTCTGCCGGTCTCGAGTCAATTACTCTTGTATTTTCATGATTACAAAAAGGACACTTCATATAATACCCCTCTACCAAATATATTATCTTTGTGAAATAAACACCCACATCTTGTATTATAAGGGTAACATAACATATGTGTCAATCATTTTCCTATTGATAATAACATACACTAAGCTAGTTTTATATGAATTAATCGCATATTATATCAAGTATTTTGTATTCACTATCCAAAATGACAATATCTGCATCCATCCCCTTAGCAATACTTCCAACTTTATTCTCAATTCCTATTGCTTTTGCCGGATTATATGTCACGGCTCTTATTACGGATTCCGCCCTTATCCCCATAGCAATGGCTTTCTTCATACATTCATACAGATTACTTATGCTTCCTGCAATTGCACCATCAGCAGTACGCGCTACACCGTCCCTAACAATAACAAAATCACCACCAAGTGAATAGTTACCATCTCCAAGGCCGGTTGCCTCCATACTATCGCTTACTAATACAATTCTTTCATCACCAAACTGCCTGAATGCATTTTTTACAACAGAAGGATGTATATGTATTCCGTCTGCTATTAGTTCTACCATTACTTCTGTATTATCCATAGCTGCACCTATAATTCCAGGCTCTCTATGATGATATCCCGGCATACCGTTATAGATGTGTGTAACCTGACTAACACCTTTATCAAAGGCAGTCATCGCTGTTACATAGTCTGATGCCGAATGGGCAATAGAAAATTTGAACTCTTCTTTTCCTTCATCTATCATTTCTATAGCACCATCAATTTCAGGCGCTATAGTAACTATTTTTATTAAATCCTTTGACTTTTGTTGCAAGCTCCTGATAAGGTTAATATCCGGTCTTTTAATATACTTGCTATTCTGTGCTCCCTTATATTTTTCGGATATAAACGGACCTTCAATATATACGCCTTTTATCTGCTTTATTTCAGCTCCAGCTATTATTTCTAACTGCTTACCTATAACATCTATCGGCAGAGTCATTGTAGCAGGGCAGAAAGAAGTAATACCATTACTTCTCTCATAATCTGCAACTTTCATAAGTCCATCTACTGAGGCATTGCTGACATCCTCACCAATACAGCCATGCATATGAATATCAATAAGCCCGGGAATCAGATAATGTTCTCTATCAGAATCCCCAAGTTCATCCAGGCCTATATATCTTACATCATCAATTTTATGTCCATTAATATAAATGACACCGGGCTTAAATTTAAAGTCCGGTGTAAATATTAATCCTTTTATCTCTTTCATATAAATCCTATATAACAAAATGTGTGGAGCTATAAGCCGGGTTATGTCTTTTAAGACGATCATCTATCTAGAACGGCTGTTACCAGCCGTCTCAAGCAACCTACCCGGAGACGAGACGGGCCACCTCATAGTCTCCATATTTGGTCTTGCTTCGGATGGGGTTTACATGGCTACACCCGTTACCGGATGCACGGTGGTCTCTTACACCGCCTTTTCACCCTTACCACATTACTGTGGCGGTATATCTCTGTTGCACTGGCCTGGGAGTCACCTCCACCGGACGTTATCCGGCATCCTGCCCTATGAAGCCCGGACTTTCCTCACCTGGTATAACCAGCCGCGATCGTCCACTCCACACATAATATTATCATTATTCTTTTCTGTTAATTAAGTTCTTCAAATCATCTAAACTATCTTTGAACTTTTCCGATACCATTCCCGGGTTATCGCGAATTGCAAGCTTACTTATAACATCTCTTATTGGCATTACCTGACCAATCCTATCTTTCATCATAACTAGCTTGGCTTTAAAAAGCGCTATTTCTTCCCTTGTTTCTTCACTTAACTCTAGTTTCTCCTTTGCTAAAGCAAGTTTACTCTCAAGTGCTTTTACCAAATCATCATATTTTGATGGTTGCGCTTTTTCTTCACCTGCAAATGCAATCATAACATCCACACGCTTAATCATACGCTGCACTTCTGATTTCATAGAATCCATCTTAGTAAGCATTGCTCTTATATCAAGCGCTGCTCTAAAGGACAAGGTAAAATCAACCACAAATATTAATGCAAATAATCTCACTATCAATTCGAGAATATTCTCAGGAATAGAATCCGCCAAAGCATTAACCGGCTTCTGTATAAATGATGTGGTAATAAGCGTCGCTATTCCCCACCCAACCGATGCATATAAGCAAATATAACCTTTTAAATTGAACTTGTGATTAGAATAATCCCAATACCTTACAGCAAAAAGCGCTTCCATTAAAGCACCTGTAACAAATTCAAGTAAGGATGCCAGTATCATGCCGGACAAAAATGTCAGCACATAGTTACCTGTAAATGGAATTGATGCAATTATCATTGTACATGCACCACAGCCATATATAGGAATAACCGGTCCACGCATAAATCCTCGGTTAATTAGTTTCTTTTCTATAACCGAACAATATATACACTCCCATACCCATCCAACTATACAGTAAAAGAAAAAGAAAAAAAGCCATTTGTCGACTGAATATCCAAGCATTACTTTTTTCTCCTATTATCATAAATTACTAAAATCAATAACCTTATTCTTAGGGGCCTTAACCGTAACTACCTTATTAGCATACAGAACAGGGCCCATCCCCTGATAAGCTGCATTCTCTTCCACCCTGACAGTCGCAGTAACCTTCACCCATTCTTTCTCCGGAAGATCCTTTGCACCGGCAAATTTGCAGACAAAGCCCAAAAAGGCCATATCATCAGCGCAACATGTCATAGCCATTCTTCCCGGAACAAATAAATCACTTGGAAACTGTGGTGGCTTAGCTACTGTGCCAATGTACTCTATAGTCTTACCATCATATCTCTCAAGGTTATCCATTATATCTATATACCACATAGCATAGCCTTTATCATCAAGCTCAATTACATCGGCATCAAGATCAAATGGAAGTTCTTCCGCCAAACTTACGTTAATCTCACCTTCACTATCTTCAAAAATAACTTCAGCCTGTGCACTTACAGCCTTAATATTCCGCTTATATGATGCAAGATCATCAAGGCCGTCACATCTGTTGAATATTATCATCTCGCTGTTCCTAACATGTTCAGCCACAAGTGAACGCATATTATTATAGAAAACAGGAAATGTAGACGCATCAATTGTGGTTATCTGCTGTTCAACCTTCCAGTTTCTTGGTAATATCATCTCCTTAGGATTCCACATTCCATTATATTCGATGACAATTCTGTCAGGTCTGACACTTTTTTCAATTTTTTTAAGATTGTCTACATTAAAATCCTCCTCATCATCTATAACCTCCATTACCGTTTTTGATGATGACAGAAGCTGTGCTTCATATTCCTCTTCACCCTCTTCACAGACTAAAAGAAGAGTCCTTCCCTTAGTCTGAAAATATGGCTGAGAAAGTGTATATTTAATAAACTGTGTCTTGCCACTTTCAAGAAAACCATTGATTAAATAAACCGGTATCATAATTCCTCCGCTAATCATATATAAATATATGCTGTAACATATTTATAAAGATTATCCAAATAATTTCTCAAGTTCATCTGTCTTAAGTTCTGAACCAATAACACAAATCTTACCTGTTACATCCGGTCTTCCCTCTCTGACATTTGATTCTCCCGGAGTATAGTCAAAATAAATCCATCCATCAGATTCACTATCCTGAACCATACCCTTGCTTCTGATAATGAGACCATACTTAGAACAATCGTCAAGTTCTTCAAGAATATTCTCTACCTCTGCCTTAGTATACTTTCTTGCTCCTTCATGGCCCCAGCTTGTAAATACATCATCTGCATGATGATGGTGATGATGGTCGTGATCATGGCATCCACATGTGCATTCTTCTCCATGCTCATGATGATGATCATGGTCATGATGCTCGTGGTCATGATGCTCGTGGTCATGATGCTCGTGGTCGTGTTCGTGATGGTCATGGTCATGATGCTCGTGATCGTGATCGTGGCATCCGCATGTACAATCATCTCCATGCTCATGATGGTGATCATGGTCGTGGTGATGCTCCTCCATTACCTGTGCCATCAACTCCTCTTCAAGACTCTTAGCCCCTTCAATTGTATCAAGAATAGACTGACCTTCAAGCTGTTCCCATGGTGTAGTAATAATAGTTGCTTTTTCATTATGCTCTCTAATAAGACTTATTGCCTTATTAAGCTTATCCTCAGTAATATTGCCTGTACGACTAAGAATAATTGTACCGGCATGTTCAATCTGATTAATGAAAAATTCTCCAAAGTTCTTAATATACATTTTTGCCTTTGAAGCATCAACAACTGCAACCGCACTGTTAAGAGTAACCTCTGCCCCAAGCTTGGCCTCAGATATAGCCTTCATTACATCAGAAAGCTTACCCACACCTGAAGGTTCAATAAGAATTCTGTCAGGAGTATATTTCTCAATAACCTCATGAAGCGCTGTTCCAAAATCACCAACAAGTGAACAGCATATGCAACCTGAATTCATTTCTGTTATTTCGATTCCGGCATCCTTAAGGAAGCCACCGTCTACACCTATTTCACCAAATTCATTTTCAATAAGCACAACTCTCTCACCCTTAAATACTTCACTCAAAAGCTTTTTAATCAGAGTTGTCTTACCGGCGCCCAAAAAGCCGGATACCACATCAATTTTTATCATAATACTGCCTCCAAAAAGTTTTATACATCAAAACAAGAGCCACCTACAAATTCCCTTGCAATAGAGTTATGCGGAAGTGATTCAGATGGAATACTTAAGAAATATCCTAAGAACTTCAACAGTCTTCTGGCTTCATAATACTCCGGTTCATCCGGACCTATACTATATAATATAGGCTCTGCATACTGTTTAAGAGCGGCAAGCTCATAAATAAGTACTGAGTTAAACATAACATCCGCTCCCTCTTGGAATGGAAAAATGTTCTCTTCTTCTCCCTTACGTACATTGGGCCACATCTGTATGGTCCTTTTTGCACTAGCGCCTCTTGTTCTGTAATCTCTAACCATTCTTCTTAACAGTCTTCCATCAGTTGTTGGAATTCTGTTATGTCCATCTACATTAAGTGATGTAAGTGCACTAATATAAATCTTAAACTTGCTCTCACCGGGAAGGGCATAACTCATCTTATCATTAAGTCCATGAATACCCTCGATTACAAGAATATCATCCGGCTCAAGTTTAAGCATATCTCCCTTATATTCTCTTTTACCCGTAAGGAAATTATACCTTGGCATTTCAACTTCCTTACCCTCAAGCAACGCAAGCATATCCTTATTAAACTGCTCTACATCAATAGCTCCAAGACATTCATAATCATAATCACCCTTTTCATCCCTTGGTGTATCTTCACGATTAACAAAATAATTGTCAAGAGCGATCGGATGTGGATTAAGACCATGCGTTGTTAACTGTATTGACAGTCTGTGAGAAAAAGAAGTCTTGCCTGAAGATGATGGTCCTGCAATCATTACAAATTTAACACCACCTCTACCTGCAATTTCACTTGCAATTTCACCAATTCTTCTTTCCTGAAGAGCCTCCTGAACCAAAATCAGATGCTCGGTATTACCGGCACATATCTGATTATTAAGATCTCCTACATCATCAATATCGAGCTGATTACTCCACATAGTTGATGTGTTAAGTGCATTAAACAGGTTTTCTCTTGGTTCAAAACACTTAAGTTTTTCCGGATCTTTTTTATTTGGAAGTAATAGAATAAAGCCCTCTTCATATGGAAGAACCTGGAAATACTTAATGTATCCCGTACTAGGTAACATATATCCATAATAATAATCATTATAATCTTCAATGCTGTACACATTAACAGTAGAGCTCTGTCTATATTTAAATAATGCTACCTTATCATCCATTTCCTGACTTGCAAACAGCTTTATAGCCTCATCAATCGGATATGTCCTCTTTTTGATTGGAATATTCGCCTCAACAAGTTCATTCATTCTGTCATTTACTTTGACGATAAGCTCATCCGTTATTTCATAATCACCCTTAGGTGTTATATAGACTCCATCACCAATAGTAAACTCAACCTTTGCCTTACCCTTAATCGGCCCCCCAACTACGTCAGAAAGCGCTTTAACAAAAAGCATTGTTGCACTTCTTTCATAAGTCTTGTGTCCAAGCCTCTCATCAATTCTTACAAATTCAATAGTCGCATCTTTTGAGACCCTCTTATAGAGTTCTCTTAGTTTACCATTTTCGATAACAAGAGCAATTCTGTTATTATATAACTTCTGATAATCATTAGCTACCATCTCAAAGGATGTGCCCTCAGCATATTCTTTTACAGTTCCATTAATTGTAAGCTTTGCCATAGTATTCTCCCGTCTCTTACCAATTCATTTCGCACAAATAACTCATAAATCAAACTCATAAAGGCACTCATCTATCAATTCTAATTCATGCTGAACATCTGCAGTTCTCTCTACACCGGCTTCATTATCGGAATTGTTTCCTATCTTTTCAATAATTGCCTCGCAAGTACTTCTTCTACCTTGCAGATAGTCATATAAAACCTTAACCTTCTTTTCTAGCAGAACAGGCCCATACAACAGTTCTTTTTCTGAATATTTAATATCAACCATATCCACATTGGGTACAATTCTGATAGCTGTGTAATATTTACCTTCGTCTAATACCATACTCTCATCATCAATCATAAATCCCAACTCTGTTATTCTTTTTCTAACAAATGCTATATCTGATTGAATCTGAAGAATCAAATATTTTAGTCTGATACATTTGTCTATGCTGTCTTCAATTAATCTTATTGCCAAATGCCCCCCCATTCCGGCAATAAGAACAACATCTGCTTCAGGATTTCCGAATTCATCAGTTGCCAGTTCACACAAGCCATCCGATTTCTTTACGGTAATCATATTATCAAGTCCGGCCTCTTTAATATGCTCTTTAGCCATTGAAAGAGGTCCGTCGGCTACATCCATTGCGATCACCCGAGGGGCAATGCCTTGCTTTGCAAGGTATATTGAAACCCACCCATGATCACAACCAATATCGGCAACTGACAATCCACTTGGAATCATGCTTATATTCATAAGCATTCTTTTACTCAAACTAATCATACTAATTAATCAAGATAATCACGCAATTTACGGCTTCTTGTTGGATGACGAAGCTTTCTTAATGCTTTAGCTTCAATCTGACGAATTCTTTCTCTTGTTACATTGAATTCCTTACCAACTTCTTCAAGAGTACGGCCTCTTCCATCTTCAAGTCCGAATCTCAAGCTAAGTACTTTCTTCTCCCTTTCTGTAAGAGTATCAAGCACTTCCTCTAACTGCTCTCTAAGCAATGTATATGCAGCAGCATCAACAGGAACAGGAACATTATCATCCTGAATAAAATCACCAAGATGACTATCTTCCTCTTCACCGATAGGTGTCTCAAGAGAAACCGGTTCCTGTGAAATTTTAAGAATCTCACGAACTCTTTCAACCGGCATACCCATCTCCTGTGCTATTTCTTCCGGGGTAGGTTCACGACCTAATTCCTGAAGTAACTGGCGTGAAACCCTAATTAGCTTATTAATTGTCTCTACCATATGAACCGGTATTCTGATAGTTCTTGCCTGATCAGCAATAGCTCTTGTAATTGCCTGTCTAATCCACCATGTAGCATATGTAGAGAACTTATAACCCTTACTATAATCGAATTTCTCAACCGCCTTAATAAGTCCAAGGTTACCTTCCTGAATAAGATCAAGGAAAAGCATACCTCTGCCGACATATCTCTTAGCAATACTAACTACAAGACGAAGATTTGCCTCTGCAAGCTTCTTTTTAGCTTCCTCATCGCCTTCTTCCATCCTCTTAGCAAGCTCAATCTCTTCCTCTGCACTAAGAAGCGGTACCTTACCGATTTCCTTAAGATACATTCTAACAGGGTCTTCAATACTAATTCCATCCGGCACTGAAAGGTCGATGTTCTCAACATCAACTTCATCCTCCTCTGTTAAAATAACCTCATCATCATCAATAAGATCATCATCTGCATCCTCTGCAACCTTTTTAAGTACATCAACGCCAACTGAATCCAACATTTCAAGAACCTTATCAAACTGTTCATCATCAAGTGGCATATCAATGAACTGATCCTGAACTTCCTTATATTCAAGTTCGTTCTTCTTCTTTTTAGCCATTGCCTGAAGTTCCTTAATCTTATCTGCAAATTTACTCATATCGAGTTCATCTGCATCATCAGAATAATCTCCATCAAGAGGCACTTCCGGAATATCCTCATCAATACTGATATCATCATCAATATCTAAAAGAATTTCTTCCGACATCATTTCTTCATTTAGATTTTCTTCCTTAGCCTTTTTGCTTGTTCTCGCCATTTCTTATCCTTCCTTTACCTATCAAGTTCTATATTGGTCTTACGGAGTTTTTCCAAAATTTTCTTTCCCTGTATTACTTCATTCAGGGCATTTACATCCGAGCCAAGATTCCTTGAATAATATTCATAACTGTTTTCTTTGACCTTTAATACAATATCCTTGAGCACTCGCTCCCTGTCCTGTTTAGAATCCATCTCTATAGGAATTCCGTCCAGCCCCGTTATTTTTGTATTAAACAGCCTTGCAACAGCACTTTGTTCCTCTTCCTCTTCAAATTGTGACAAAAGCGACGCCGGTTCAAAGCTACTGTCATTTATTCCATCAATTACGCACTTAGCAATTTTGCCATATAATTCTTCCGTAAAGTCCTTCTCGCTTATATATTCTCTAATTCTGGAATATATTTCAGGCTCTTCACTAATCCACGTAATCAGAATACGTTGTGCCATCAGATTCCCGTCCTCTGCAGTCTTTTTTTCCTGTATACCGGATTTAGCTCTGGGCCTTAACGGTTCTGCAAGTCCTGTCTGGTTAATTACCGACATAACCATTTTCCTTAAACCTTCCGCCGGAATCTGATATTCTCTGGATATTGCCTCCAAATAATTATTCCGCTCTATATCATCCGCAAAGGCACACAGTTTCTTGGCAATTGCTTTGTGGAACTTTGTTTTCTCTTCAGGATCATTCTGATTATAGTCTCTTGCAAGAATATCTATTTCAAAATAGAAACTATTCCTTGCATTATCGATTCTTTCCTGAAAAGCATCCTGTCCCATATTCTTAATGAATTCATCCGGATCCTTATAAGGTTTCAAATCCAATACCTTACTTGTCATTCCGGCTTCTTTTAATATTTCTATTGCACGAAGTGCAGCCTTGGTTCCTGCTCCATCACTGTCATACGACAGAATTACAGTATCCGTAAACCGCTTTAATATACTGCTCTGACCTGATGTGAATGCCGTTCCCAGCGAAGCAACCGCTTCTGTAAATCCTGCCTGATGCATAGAAATAACATCCATGTATCCTTCACAGAGAATAATATAATTCTTTTTGGAGCTTCTTGCGAAGTTTAGTCCAAACAGATTGCGGCTCTTATCAAATACGGGTGTTTCCGGACTATTTAGATATTTGGGCTCTCCATCACCCATAACTCGGCCACCAAAACCTATTACGCGATGATTAATATCCTGAATTGGGAACATTACTCTGTTCCAGAATTTGTCGTGAGTACCAAATTTTTCATCCCTTGATGCAAGACCCGCTTTTATTATCATTTCATCGGTATAACCCTTTGACCTTAAATACTTAACAAGCTCATTCGACGACTTGCTTGCAAATCCAAGTCCCCAGGATTTCATGGTATTATCCGTCAATTCACGACTCTTGAAATAGTCGTAGCCTATTTTTCCTTTTTCCTGCCTTAACGAATAATAGAAATATTTGGCAGCTTCTTTATTTATCTCAAGTAAAAGTGCCTTTTCACTCGCTGCCTTTTTCATTTCAGGCGTATATTCCAATTCCGGAAGTTTTACCCCTGCTCTATCTGCCAGAGTTTTAATAGCTTCCTGAAATGTAGCATTCTCATACTTCATCAAAAAAGTATAAACATTACCACTTGCCCCACATCCAAAGCAATAGAACATCTGCTTCTGTCCTGATACCGAAAAGGATGGCGACTTTTCATTATGAAATGGACAAAGTCCAAAATATGATGACCCCTTTTTCTGTAGTCTCACATATCCTGATATCACATCAACTATATTATTTTTACTTCTTACTTCTTCTATTAGTTCTTCAGGATAACGCATGTATTCCCCTAACTGTTATCTAATATCTTGTAGTTGGCCAAGATTTTGGAATAAACAAATCTTCATACATATTAATAGCAAAACGATCCGTCATGGCAGCAACATAATCACAAACCACTCTTTCTTTAGCTTCACCATTATTTAGCATTCTAATCATATCCTTAGGAAGTCTATCAATATGATTTAGATAGAAAGCATACAACGTTTCCATAAGTTCTTCCGCTTTCTTCTCCTCACTTTTAGCTTCCGGATTCATATATACATTCTCAAACATAAACTGTCTGAGTTCCTTCATTGCCTTTTCAACAGGCTCTGACATCTTAATATCATTAATGCCATAACTGGCAGTAACAATATCATGAATAAAATGGTCAAGTCTCTCACCTGTAGTATAACCGATTACTTCTCTTATGCTTCTCGGCACATCCTCTTCAGTAAGAATACCGCCTCTGATTGCATCATCCATATCATGATGAATATATGCTATTTTATCGGAAATTCTGACAATCTTACCTTCCAAAGTAAATGGCATACCACTTGTCTGGTGATTTAGTATTCCATCCCTAACCTCCATAGTAAGATTAAGTCCAAGTCCGTCCTTCTCAAGAACATCCACCATTCTCAGACTCTGCTCACTATGCTCAAATCCAAGTGGACACACTCTGTCAAGAGCTCTCTCTCCGGCATGACCAAACGGTGTATGGCCCAAATCATGCCCAAGAGCAATTGCTTCAACCAAATCTTCATTAAGCTGGAGCGCTTTTGCAATCGTCCTGGCATTCTGGCTAACTTCCAAAGTATGCGTAAGTCTGGTTCTGTAATGATCTCCTTCCGGAGTCAGAAAAACCTGAGTTTTATCCTTAAGTCTTCTAAAACTTTTACTATGTAGAATTCTGTCTCTGTCTCTTTGAAATACCGGTCGAATATCACACTGTTCCTCATCACGTCTTCTTCCCTTAGAATTCATGCTAAGTGTTGCATATGGACTCAAATATTCTTTTTCCCACTGCTCAAGATTCTCTCTGATTGTGCTCATACATACCTCATAAACATCTCGTATAATAGCCCTAATACTATTATTCTGTGCAAAACATTAATATCCTTTTTTAATATGTAGCTTTTTCTAAAAAAGAATCAACATTGTCCCTATTTATCATTTCATATGACACATATACATATTTGTTATTCAAAATCTCAATATCTGATGGTATTCGTTTATTCTGCCCAAGATAAAAAGCCATTGTCCCTATGGTTTCACCCTTTGTAATGCCATCATTATAAACTGTCCCTTCGATTTTTCCTTCCTTAATGAGTTCCATAACTTCTTTGTTACCATTAACGCCAACAATCAGCGGAAGCATTGGTACACCATAGTTTTCTAAAGCATCAAGTGCTCCTAAAGCTATATTGTCATCATTAGCGATGACAAGTTCTATCTGCCATGGATATCCTGCAAGAATAGAAGTCATTTTGGTCTCTGCCTGTTCTCGACTCCAGTTAGCAATTTCATCCCCCAGCTTATCAAGCTCATAGCCTGCCTTTTCAATTTCTTCTACAGAAACCTTTGTTCTAATAAGTGCATCCTGATGACCTGCTTCGCCTTCAAGCATTACATACTGAATTTTACCATCACTATTAAAGTCTATCTGCTCAAATCTCTTGGCATCACTTAGCGCATTAACTACAAGTGCTCCCTGCAATTCACCACTTTGCTGTGGCCTGGCCCCTACATAATACAACTTATCCCATCTCTCAAGGTCTTCCTTAACGAGTTCTCTGTTAAAAAACACAACAGGAACATTTGCATTTTTAGCCATATCAATAATCTGCATGGCATCTGTTCTATCTACAAGATTTACACAGATTGCATCATAATCTTTATGAATAAAATCCTGCACCTGATCATTCTGAACCATCTGGCTCTTATTGGAATAAGTTACATCACATATAACATCCAGTCCCGCTTCATTGCCAAGTTCATACAGTTTTTCCTGTATTTTAGAGGCAATAGTATTAGTAAATGGATCAAACTCATCATACATTGTTATTCCAACTTTTATTCTTTTATCTTCATCTATTTTCTTCTTTCCACAGGCAGAAACACTAGCTGCCAATGTGATTATTATTAACAAAAAAGAAAGCGCTCTTTTTTTCATTAAATACTAAACTCCCTGTCTATTTTACAAATGGAAACAGCACCTTTTCATATTGTCCACTGTACATATCAGCTCTTTTTACTATACTATAGGCTATCGTGTCATCTTTTAATCTGATTTTAGCAGGATGTAATAGTTCGGTAACTGCTGCATAACCTGCTCCAAACTCATCCGGATATACAAGATATTTAAGTTGCTTACTATCAAGATAATATACAGATTTTTCAGAATGAACCATAGCGTATACGGGCAAATAATTATCATATATGCTATTATCACTAACTACAGCTGTAACAGCATCCAAAACGCTCTCGTTCAGAACTATAATGGCATCAACTTCATTATTATTAATTTTATTCTTTACAAACTGATATATGTCATCACCAATAATACTATTATTCCAGATTTCATAATGAACATTCGCTTCACCTAATGCCACTCTGATTCCCTGAGCCCGAATATTTAAACTCTTTTTTTTATCATCAATTGATATAATTCCGACATTAATGTCACTGCCTTCTTCTTCAACAATTAACCGGCCCAGCTCATATCCCATCTTATAATTATCAGGAGATATCACCTTGTAATTCTTGTCATCTGTGCCATTCATAACGAACTCAATTTTGGATTCATATACACCATTTAACAGTTCACTTAACTCATAACTGTCAACAGCCGTGGTTACAACATACTTTGCTCCTGAATTAATCTCATCAAGTATTATTTTCTTCTGCTCTTTGGCAGTGGTGGCCTCAGGCATTACAATAAAATTGATGTCAACATTTTCTTCATTACGAGCAGCAAGTTCCGCGCCCTCCTTCAAGTCAGCCCAATTTTTATCATCCTCATATACTATAACTGAAATTCCGGTCCTATCATGCTCTACAATAAATAGTATGTAGTATGCAATTCCTTCAAAAAGCAGCACAAGTGTAACAATCATAATGATAATAAACAAATTCCTATTTTTGGTCATTTGTCACACCCCCTATATACTCTTCATATGATATTTTAGGAAGATGTATTGTAACTGTTGTTCCTTCATCAAGCTCACTATCAATTGATAAGCCATAATCCCCCTTGAAGTATAGTGCAATTCTCTGATTTACATTCCAAAGGCCAATTCCCGATCCCTTACCTCTTGTCTCCATTTTCTTGGTAAGAAGTGTTTCTACTGTTTCAGGAGGAATTCCCATACCATTATCAGAGACTTCTATATAAATATCACCATCTTTCTCATAACCCTTCACTTCAATAAGTCCATCTTCATCTGAATTATTAACTCCATAATAAATCGCATTTTCTATAAGCGGCTGTATTATAAGTTTGATGGTTATACAATCTTCTATTGCAGGATCTATATCTATATTAGTATCAAATTTATTCTTAAATCTGACCTTCTGTATGCTCATATAATTACTTGCATGTTTAATCTCATCCCTTATTGTAATAATATTATTACCTTTACTAAGACTAATCCTAAAAAGGGTCGCAAGCGAAGTAACCATCGATATAGCTTCCTGATATCTCTCCGATTCTACCATCCATACAACAGAATCGAGTGTATTATAAAGGAAATGCGGATTAATCTGGGATTGCAGAGCATCAAGTTCACTCTTCGTCTTTTCTTCCTGCTCCTTAACCATATCATCCATAAGTTTACGCATCTGCTTAACCATTGATTTAATAGTTCGTCCAAGATGCCTTATTTCCTGAGTACCACCAAGGTATATTTCTTCTGCATTCAGGTTTCCACTCTCAAGGGATATAAGCGAATCCTCAAGCTTACGTATAGGGTCTGTAATAATTTTAGAAATAAACAGGTTACCAAATAATACTAGTAAAAGTGTTATTGTAAAAATAAGGATTGTTATATAAGTCAGCTGACCATTATTTACGGCAAGATCCCTAACCGGTATTACACTGACAATCTTCCAGCCTGTATAACCAACCGTCTTAATAACAACAGCTCTTTCTTTGCCTTCATATATTTCCAAATGATCTCCATCGTCATATTCTGCCGCTCTAAGATTATTTTCCTTAACAAGCCCGGAATATATTGCTTTTTGGCTCGGATGATATATTATTTCCCCACTATCATCAATAAGATAAACATAACCGGTTCTCTGCTCATTAACCTTATCAAACATTTGCTCAATGGCTGAATAATTCATATCAACCAAAAGAACTCCTCTTCTTATATTTCCCAAATAAGTAAGTTCAACACTTCTACTCAAAGAAACAACCCAGTAATATCTATAATTACTACTTTCAAAAATATTCTGAACATGCGGAGTTGAAAAATGCAGATTTTCTATTTTTTCTTCTGCGTTAATAAACCATTCCTGCTTTTTTAAATCCACTCCCGGTTTACGTGTAGATACAGGTGTAGCTGTAATAACAGCACCATCCTGGGAAACACAGGCAATACTCGTCAGGTTATCCTTATTAGCTTCATACAAAAGGCTCATTTCTTTATCAAAGTTATCTCTGGTCAGATCCTTATTCTTAATTACGTTATAGTACATACTGTCAGAAATACTCATCATATTTCTGATATATGAATTCAGATTCCAGCTAACCTGATTAATTATCTGCGTATTACTGCTTATAGCTTCTTCCCTGGCGTTATTATGAAAAATCGAATAAGTCGCAAACTCCATAAAAATCATACTAACAATTGCAAGCGCAGTAAAAGAAACAGAAATAATAATCTGAATGCTTCTTGTATTATTCTTTGATTTAATTGAATCAACTATTTTTTCGAACCGTTTTGTCATATTGAATTATCCTGCTTATTACGATACTTTGACGGTGAAATACCATAAGCCTTTTTAAAAACATAGCTAAAATAGTTAGGATCATCATATCCAACCATTCCGGCAATAATATAACTTTTTTCAGTTGTAGACTCCAAAAGATGTACTGCCTGTTCCATTCTGATATTGGTAATATATGTAACAAAACTGACACCAGTGTCTTTTTTAAACAACGATGAAAAATATGTAGGGCTTACGCTTAAATGACTACAAACTATATCAAGTGACAATTCGGAATTTGCATAGTTTTCGCCAATATATTCCTTTGCCTTTTCTACGAGCAGTTTGGTCGAATCCTGTCTCTCTTTTCGAATATAGCCTCTAAGCTGCAAACATATATTAGATAACCATTCCTTTAGTTCATCAATTGAATTCAAGTTGCGCGTCTCTGCATATATATCTCTATCCAGTTCGTTCAATTGTTCATCCGATAATTCATAACTTCTTGCCAATCGCATTATCCCAACATATATTTCCATAAAATACAATTGGATATGATGAATCGTCGAAGTGGACTTCTTAAGTTTGTTGATTATTAAATCAATTGTTGTTGAAAGTTCTTCTCTGGTTCCAATTTTAATATTCTTAAGTAGTTCACTAATATCATTTTCACCAAACTCAACATATTTTGAAAATCCCGGCTCTACATCCTGAATTAATATTGCTTGATTCTCATCAAGAATTATTCTATAACTTAATGCATCTTCTGCTTCCATAAAAGATACGGATGTATCTTTAAGAAAGCCTACAACCTTTCCTATACCTGCAAAAACGGGAACCCCAAGCACTTTTGAAGATAATTTGCATATTTGATCATTAATCTCAACAAACTTCGCATATTCATCAGTTTTCTTTAATTCTCCAATTACAATTACCCTGCCAAGATAGTTAATACTGAAATGCCCCATTGCCTTCTTAAATTGTTCATCAACAATCTGCTTTAAAGAAACGGCCATAATCTGACTTGTCATATTACTGTCACTTGCACTTTTTCCGGGTTCTATTATACTAACCGCGTAAAATGCCGAATTGAGATTTAAACCATATTCATTAATATAGTTTGCAATAGCTGCCTCATTAAATCTTCCTTCCAATATACCAATCAATAGCTGTTCTCTAAGTATAGGCAGACTCTCCTTATAATATTTTTCTAATGTTTCAATATTACGACGTCTGTCGAACTCCTCATCCAATCTGCCTTTTATTTTTAAAAATACTTTTTTTAATTCTTCCGCATCAATAGGCTTTAGGATATACTCTTCTGCCTCAAGTCGAATTGCTTCTTTGGCATATTCAAATTCATCATAACCGGAAAAAATAATAATTTTAGTTCCAGGAAGAATATTCTTCAATTTTTTGCAGAAAGTCAGTCCATCCATAAATGGCATATGAATATCTGACATAACAACATCTGGCTGGAATTTTTCAGCTTTTTCCAATGCTTCCTCACCATTCTCCGCCGAGGCAACCACCTCAAAGCCAATTTCTTCCCAATTTACTCGTCTTTCTATGGCCTGTCTAACTTCATCTTCATCATCTACAAGCATTACTTTGTAATAATTCATAGAGCACTCCAATCTAAATTCAACATTAAATTTTATTATAACATATTTGGCTCTACATTTTCGAGTTGCCATAACAAAAATGGACCCGGCACAAATGTACCGAGTCCTTATAATAACTATTTAACTAATTCAATTAGCCTTTCTTTCTCTTTGAAAGAACATCAACTGTAACGGCACCAAGTAATACAGCACCCTTTACAATCTTCTGCCAGTCTGTAGACAAGCCTGCAAGTGACATACCATTGTTAAGAATACCCATTACAAACGCACCAACAACAGCACCAACGATTGTACCGGCACCACCGGCAACAGCAGCACCACCGATATAACATGAAGCAATGGCATCCATTTCGAAACCATCACCGGCCTTTGGAGTTGCTGAAGCATTTCTAGCAGCAAGAACAATACCTGCTAATGCACTTAATACACCCATGTTAACATATACCCAGAAGAATACCTTCTTAGTATCGATACCAGAAAGCTGTGCTGCCTTTCTGTTACCACCAAGAGCATAAATCTGTCTACCTGCTACAGTATTGCTTGTTACAAATGCGTAAATAACAACAAGTAATGCCATAATTAGTAATATGAATGGAAGACCATTCCACTGTGCAAGCTTGA
>JAGHUN010000052.1 GCA_018064805.1 Candidatus Colinaster scatohippi | reverse complement strand
GGAGTAATCTGGCGACCACGGTAGAGGCCACAACCGTCATTGATAAGGAAGTTATCAGCTGCTGCAAACATATTGACATCAACCTTTGACAGATCAAGCTGCTGAAGGAGCATTCCCCTTTCGTAGGCCTCGTCGAAATACTTGCATTCACCCTTAGGAATAGCCTGTCGTCTTGCACGCTCTGCTTCCTGTCTTTTTTCATAACCTAAGTGGTTGGCCGGACCTATTTCTGCATAATCATCCATTTCCTTAGTACGAAGCTGAAGCTCCGTATGACATCGGGCCTGATTGTCGAAGACCGTGATGTGAAGTGACTCGTAACCGAGTTCTTTTTTGTTGGCTATATAATCACGATAGTATGGCTGGACTTCAGGTTGAAGTTCAGGTGCGTATTTCACACCGCTAAGCCCGGTCATTTCCGGCGAGAAACCTGTTTCCTCAAGAAAAAGAGGAAGCCTGTTGGCAATCTCATATAGATATTTAAGTTCTGTTTCGCGTCTGTTTTCTTCTGAGTCCAGATGGCATCTTGGAATAGAGATAACAATTCTGTATGCGACCAAATCCCTAAACTGACTTAGCCTGTCTTTGATCTGAGGAACTGTCGGATATACGCCGTTTTTGATGTAATAATCATATATATAGTTGACGATGTAGCCGTTGAATTTTTCTTCAGTTCGAATAAGTGATTTGATTCTTCCCTTGAAGGTAAATGCAAGAAATGGATACTCAAGTGCCATAATCTTATAGAATTCTCTGATTCTCATAGACTGAGAGGTAAGGAAGTCATTGTGCTCAAGCAGTGATATAATCTGCCTTAAAAAATTTGCATGTGCCATATCAACCTGATTAAGTGATTGCTTGGCATCTGTCATTAAATCTTCAGAATATCTGTGTAGAATCTTTATTACGGTATCTCCTGAATAAAGATAATCGTTCAATGTAATCATATTAGTAGCCCCCTACTATTTGCTTATCCCACAGTTATTATAGCATAACAATTGAAAAATAACTATTCGAGTGGTATGATATATAAGGTTAACTATCTTTACAGTGGTCGTATTATGCCCATTTGAGCGAAAAAGGTACTTTTTATATTAAAATGAGCGTTAACCCAACAGAAAGTAAATAAACGGCAGGAAGCCGAAAAATAAGGAGACAAGAGTAATATGGCTAAAAATTTCAAAGAATTATTGTCAAAGGTTGGTGAAATCGAGACTAAGACACTTGCTGTAGCAGTAGCACAGGACAAAGCAGTTCTTGAAGCTGTTAAGATGGCAAAGGAAAGAGGAATCGCTAATGCAATTCTTGTAGGTGATGAAGAGCAGATTAATGCAATCGGTTCTGAACTCGGAATGGATATGTCTGAGTACAGAGTGATTGATGAGAAGGATGTTGTAGAAGCATCACTTAAGGCTGTTAAGCTTGTGCATGATGGTGAAGCAGATATGTATATGAAGGGACTTCTTCCTACAGGTACATTCTTAAAGAGCGTACTTAATAAGGAGGTTGGACTTAGAACAGGTAAGCCACTTTCTCATGTATGTGTATTTGAGATTCCGGGAATTGACAGACTTCTTTTCCTTACAGATGTTGCATTTATTCCATATCCTACACTTGAGGATAAGGTATGCATGATTAACTACACTGTAGAAGTAGCTAATGCATGTGGAGTTGAGATGCCTAAGGTAGCTCCTCTTGCAGCACTTGAGACTGTTAATGAGAAGATGCCGGTTACTGTTGAGGCAGCTAAGCTTACAGAGATGAATGAAAATGGTGAAATCACAGGATGTATCGTAGATGGTCCTCTTTCAATGGACATTGCTCTTTACAGAGAAGCAGCTGAAGAGAAGGGAGCCCTTGGCAGAAAGGTTGCAGGTGATGCAGATATTCTTGTATTCCCTGATATTCACGCAGGTAACCTTGTATATAAGTCAATTGTTCACATGGCTCCATGTAATAACGGTAATATTCTTACAGGTACCAAGGCTCCGGTTATTCTTACATCACGTTCTGATTCATGCGAAGTTAAGGTTAACTCAATTGCCCTTGCTGCAGTTGTAGCTGATAAGATGAATAAATAATTAATTAATATGATTTTAATAATCCGTTTATGGATTACAGCATAAAAGACTATTATTATACGTTCAGGAGGGAAAAATGAGCATTAAGAGTTTGATTATCAATCCAGGTTCAACATCAACAAAGATTGGTGTATTCGAGGATGAGACGTTACTTTTTGAGGAGACACTTCGTCACTCAACAGAAGAGATTGCACAGTATGCAACTATAGTAGACCAGAAGGATTTCCGTAAGGATATTATTGTTAATCTTCTTAAAGAGAAGAACTTTGATATTAAATCACTTGGTATGGTAGTTGGTCGTGGCGGTATGCTTAAGCCAATCCCAGGTGGCACATATGCTGTAACAGATGCTCTTTTAGAGGATCTTAAGATTGGAAAACAGGGACAGCATGCGTCTAATCTTGGTGGTATCCTTGCAAGAGAAATTGGGGATGAAATCGGTATTCCTAGCTTTATCGTTGATCCTGTAGTAGTTGATGAGCTTTGTGATATTGCAAGATACTCAGGTGTGCCGGAACTTCCTCGTACATCAGTATTCCATGCACTTAACCAGAAGGCTGTTGCTAAGAGATATGCTAAGGAGACAGGCAAGAAGTATGAAGATCTTAACCTTATCGTAGTACATATGGGTGGTGGTGTATCAGTTGGTGCACACTGCAAGGGTCAGGTTATTGATGTATTTAATGCGCTTGATGGCGATGGTGCTTTTTCTCCTGAAAGAGCAGGTGGTGTACCTTCAGGAGCACTTATTAAGATGTGTTTCTCAGGCCAGTATACAGAGAAGGAAGTATACAAGAAAATCGTTGGTAATGGCGGATTTAATGCTTATTGCGGAACTAACGATATGAGAGATGTTGAGAAGATGGTTAACGAAGGTGATGAGCATGCTAAGGAAATTCGTGATGCATTCATTTTCCAGATGGTTAAGAATATCGGATCTATGGCTTGTGTTCTCAAGGGACAGGTTGACCAGATTGTTGTAACAGGTGGTATTGCTTATGATAAGGCAGTAGTTGCAGGTCTTAAGGAAGCAAGTGAGTGGATTGCACCATTTACAGTTTATCCGGGAGAGGATGAACTCGGAGCACTTGTTCAGGGTGGACTTCGCGTACTGAATAAGGAAGAAGCTGCAAAGGAATACTAAGATTTCCAGATACTATTTTCCAGAGAATTTGTTTCTGAATTATAGAATTAATATAGTCGGTTCACCCTGTGGGGTGAGCCGGCAATATATTAAACTGACTGACAGTTTTTAATTGTGTTTTTTGAAAAAAGCACAGGAAAGAGGAAGACCAATAAAATGGCTAATAAGATTATAGACAAAGTTTTTGGTACTCATAGTGAGAGAGAACTTAAAAGAATTAATCCGATAGTAGATAAAATTGAAAGCTACCGCGAAGATATGGGACAGCTTACCGATGAGTCGCTGAAAGGCAAGACAAAGGAGTTTAAGGAGCGTCTTGCAAATGGCGAAGATCTTGATGATATTTTACCTGAGGCATTTGCCGTTGTAAGGGAGGCATCAAAGAGAGTACTTAAGATGGAGCATTACAGAGTACAGCTTATCGGTGGCGTTATTCTTCATCAGGGCCGTATTGCAGAGATGCGTACAGGTGAAGGTAAGACTCTTGTTTCAACATGTCCTGCATATCTTAACGCACTTTTGGGGCGTGGCGTTTATATAGTAACAGTTAATGATTATCTTGCAAAAAGAGATGCTGAACTGATGGGCCAGGTGCATGAGTTCCTTGGACTCAAGGTAGGTGTTGTACTTAATACAATGACTCCTCAGGAACGTCAGGAGGCATATAATTGCGATATTACATATGTAACTAACAATGAGCTTGGTTTCGATTATCTTAGAGATAATATGGTAATCTACAAGGAACAGCTTGTACTTCGTAATCTTGGTTTTGCAATTATCGATGAGGTTGACTCAATTCTTATTGATGAGGCACGTACACCGCTTATTATTTCGGGTCAGAGCGGAAAGTCTACGAAGCTCTATGAAGCATGTGATATTCTTGCTCGCCAGATGCAGCGTGGTGAGGATATGGAAGAGCTTAGCAAGATGGATGCAATCATGGGTGTTGAGAGAGAAGAGACCGGTGATTTCATTGTAAATGAGAAGGATAAGAATTTGAGTCTTACTGAGCAGGGTGTAGGTAAGGTTGAGCAGTTCTTCCATATAGAGAACCTTGCAGATCCTGAGAATATTGAGATTCAGCACAATATCATCCTTGCTCTACGTGCTCATAATCTTATGTTTAGAGACCAGGATTATGTGGTTAAGGACGATCAGGTTCTTATTGTTGATGAGTTTACAGGACGTATTATGCCGGGTAGAAGATATTCAGATGGTCTTCATCAGGCAATAGAGGCTAAGGAACATGTTAAGGTTAAGCGCGAGAGTAAGACTCTTGCAACTATTACTTTCCAGAACTTCTTTAACAAATTCGAGAAAAAGGCAGGAATGACAGGTACTGCGCTTACAGAGGAGCGAGAATTCCGTGATATCTATGGAATGGATGTAATTGAAATTCCTACAAACAGGCCGGTAATTCGTATTGACCACCAGGATGCTGTATATAAGACGAGAAAAGAAAAACTTAATGCAATTGTAGAATCGGTAATTGAGTCTCACAAGAAGGGACAGCCGGTATTGGTTGGTACTATTACAATTGAGGCCAGTGAAGAATTAAGTGCTCTTCTTAGAAAAAGAGGAATTGAGCATAAGGTATTAAATGCCAAATTCCATGAGATGGAGGCTGAAATCGTTGCTGAAGCCGGTGAGGTTGGTAAGGTTACTATCGCTACTAACATGGCTGGCCGTGGTACTGATATAAAGCTTGATGATGAGGCTAAGGCAGCCGGTGGACTTAAGATAATTGGTACAGAGCGTCATGAAAGTAGGCGTATTGATAATCAGCTTAGAGGTCGTTCCGGTAGACAGGGAGATCCGGGTGAATCTAAATTCTATATTTCACTCGAGGATGATCTGATGAGACTCTTTGGATCAGAGAGACTTATTAGTATGTTCAATGCTCTTGGTATACCTGAAAATCAGGAAATTGAGCATAAGATGCTTACTAATTCTATTGAAAGTGCTCAGAAGAAGATTGAGACCAATAACTATGGAATTCGTAAGAACCTGCTTGAATATGACCAGGTTAATAATGACCAGAGAGAGATTATATATGCAGAACGTCGCCGAGTTCTTGATGGCGAGAGTATGCGTGATGTTATTTATAAGATGTTCCAGGATATTGTCGAAGGTGTTGTAGATAATACAATTGGTGAAGACAACAGACCTGAGGAATGGGATATCAGAGCTCTTAATAACGAACTGCTTCCTATTATTCCTCTTGAGCCTGTAACACTTGAAAGAGTAACAAAGCAGAATAAGGGTGGTCTTAAGCAACAGCTTAAGGAAGAGGCAGTTAAGTTCTATGAGGCTAAGGAAGCTGAATTCCCTCAGACTGAGATGATAAGAGAGCTTGAGCGAGTAGTACTCCTTAAGACTATAGACCGTAAGTGGATGGATCATATCGATGATATGGATCAGTTAAGACAGGGTATAGGTCTTCAGGCATATGGACAGAGAGATCCACTTGTTGAATATAAGATGAGTGGCTTTGAAATGTTTGATTCTATGACTGATGCCATTCGTGAAGATACAGTTAAAATTCTTTGCCATGTTCGTGTTGAGGAAAAGGTTGAGCGTGAGCAGGTAGCTAAGGTTACCGGAACCAATAAGGATGATTCGGTTGCAAAAGCACCTGTTAAGCGTGCCGCCAACAAGATTTATCCAAATGATCCATGCCCATGTGGAAGTGGCAAGAAGTATAAGCAGTGCTGTATGAATAAAGCATAGGCAGTTTGCGATAAAGGAAAACCATGGTTGAATTAGATCAGATGAAATTAGAATTGGCAGGCTTTAAGGGGACTTTGGCAGAAGTTAAGGCATCTCTTGGGCTTGAGGCAAAGCTTGCCAGAATAGAAGAACTTGAACGTGAAATGGAAGCACCGGGCTTCTGGGATGATCCTGAATCTTCAAATACCAAGATGAAGGATCTCAAGGTGATGAAGGATACTGTTGATACCATTACCGGTTTAGAGACACAGTATGAGGATATCGAAACATTAATCGAGATGGGATATGAGGAAGAGGATGAGAGCCTCATTCCGGAAATAAGGGAAGAACTGGATGGTTTTATCCTAAAACTGGATGATATTAGAATAGCGACACTTCTGTCAGGAGAGTTTGACAGAAATAATGCCATACTTAAACTTAACGCCGGAGCGGGTGGAACAGAAAGCTGTGACTGGGCACAGATGCTCTATCGTATGTATACCAGATGGGCAGAAAAGCGTGGTTTTTCAGTAGATGTACTGGATTATCTGGATGGAGATGAGGCTGGTATAAAATCAGTGACTTTTCAGGTCAACGGCGAAAATGCATACGGATATCTCAAATCTGAGAAGGGTGTACATCGACTTGTTCGTATTTCGCCATTTAACGCACAGGGTAAGAGACAGACATCATTTGTATCACTTGATGTAATGCCTGATATAGATGCAGACCTTGGTGTTGAGATTAATGAAGATGAACTTCGCATAGATACCTATCGAAGCTCAGGTGCCGGTGGTCAGCATATTAATAAGACATCATCGGCAATTCGTATCACTCATTTGCCGACAGGTATCGTGGTTCAGTGTCAGAATGAGCGTAGTCAGCACCAGAACAAAGATAAAGCTATGCAGATGCTGAAGGCAAAGCTGTATATGCTCAAGATGGAAGAAAATAAGGAAAAGCTTGATGATATCCGTGGTGAAGTTACAGAGATTGGCTGGGGTAACCAGATTAGATCTTATGTTTTCCAGCCATATAAGCTTGTTAAGGACCTTCGTACAGGTGTTGAGAGCGGTAATGTTGATGCTGTAATGGATGGTGCGATTGATATCTATATTAATGGATATCTTAAGTGGATTAATACCAAGCCACAGGAATAGGTGCAGTAATGGATGATTTGAATAATCAGGATTTTAATAGAGAAGATAAGGAAACAGAGACAATTGAAACGCTTCAACAGGATTTTGTGCCGAATCAGCAGCGTTATCCTGTAGTCAAGCCCAATTCATTTTCAACAGCTGCTCAGATATGTGGTATAATAGCTATTATATCTGTATTTACCATGACTATATATCCGGCTATGATTTTGGGGAGTTTAGCAATTATTTTTGCAATTCTTTCAAAAGGCTCGGAGAGAAAATATAGTGACAGGGCAAAAACAGGTATTACAGCCGGAATAATTGCGCTTGGTATGGATATAGCACTTGTTGCTGCTACTTTTATGTTGATTTTCTCTAACGGAGAGTTTAAAAAGCAACTGAATGATGCATGTGAGCAGATGTATGGACAAACCTTTGATGAGATGCTTGAAGATGCTATGAGGGGCGAGTCAACATTTGATCCATATAATATTACGGATTTATAAAATAATTATTAGTCGGTAAGGAAACTTATTGATTTGGAAAGGAGAGACTATGGTACCGGTTGGTTGGGATCCTTTTAGTGGTTACAATTATATGAATATTGGAATGTCCGGAAGCAGTATGACAGGGACATCTGTGGGCGCAGGTAGGGATGCAGCAATGTCAGGGATGACAATCGGCAATGGTAGTACAAAGCCGGTAGATGGTACTGATAGAGCCAAGGCCATAGTTAATCCCGGGGAATCTAATAAGGTTCAGCCTGGCAAGAAGTCTTCGCCTGCAGAATGTCAGACCTGTAAGGAAAGAAAATATCAGGATGGTTCTGATGAGAATGTATCCTTTAAGGCGGCTGCACATATTTCGCCTCAGGCAGCAGGTGCTGCAGTAAGAGCGCATGAGGGTGAACATGTATCTAATGCTTATAGTAAGGCTGCAAAAGATGGTGGCAAGGTACTTCAGGCAAGTGTTGCGATTCATACTGCAATTTGTCCGGAGTGTGGACGTTCATATGTATCAGGCGGAACCACTACTACAAAAATAAAGTATGGTAATGAAAAGAACCCATATGTTCAGAATATGAAGAATGCAGATAGGGGAATTCTTTCAGGAATGAACTTTGATGCTAAAGGTTAAGGAATGGGATATATGAAAATTTCGGAACTGAAGCGTATAGCAAAAGGCAGAATGCTGGGTAATTACAATGTAGCGATATCTGCCTTTGTTTTATTGGAATTGATAATATTTGGTATAACCAGTATCACGGATTATGTAGTAGATATTAATTCTGTATCTGGTAAGGTAATCTACTATGTAATTATGATTATTGTTAATTTAATAGCTGCAGTCCTGGTAACGGGAGAAATGTCGATATATCTTAAAATCGCCTGTGGTAAAAAGGTAACTGTATCGGATTTGTTCGCAGCTTTCAAGCAACATCCGGATAAGATAATCATTATTCAAGTGATTATTATGTTAAAAATGCTTGCAGTTTGTCTGCCGATGATTGCGGGTGGAGTTTTCTTTATTATTGAAGGCATTGAGTCTAAGGCTGCGTTATCAGTATTTATAATTAGCACATTAATAAGTCTGGTCGGAAGTATATATATTAAGGCTGCAACATCGCAGTGTCTTTATCTGGTACTTGATTTCCCGCAGTATACAGCCAGAAAGATACTTAATAGCAGTTCACTAATTATGAAGGGCAAAATGTTAAAATATATTGGGCTTGAACTTAGTTTTGTTCCTCTAATGCTTCTTTCTGTATTTAGTTTGGGGATTGGAATTCTCTTTATTTATCCTTATTATCAGATGGCATTAACGGAATTCTATCTGGATATTATTAGAGAACCTGTGCAGAAGACATCTACCTTTTCCGTAGCAGTATAAGATGATATTCTTGCGGTAGGATGATAACGCTTTGAGATGTGTTAATGCATTCAAAGCGTTTTTCTTTTTTCATAGAATCTTAAAAAAATGCTTCGTATATATTACAAAATTAGATATATATTATAATAGTCAGTAAAGGGAAATAATGAATGCACTTGCCGGTGCATTTTGGAATCGAAGGGAGCAGTAAATTGGAAAATCAGAACCTGATGAAGCTTACCGGTATATATAAAATATATAATCCCGGTGAGAATGAGGTGCGAGCACTGGATAATGTCGATTTGACGATTGACAAAGGGGAATTTGTTGCCATTATAGGTCAATCAGGATCGGGAAAATCGACATTAATGAATATTTTGGGCTGCCTGGATGTTCCAAGTCGCGGAGAGTATATTCTAGACGGTCATGATGTGTCCACACTTACTGATGATGAACAGTCGGACATAAGAAATAAGGAGATTGGCTTTATCTTTCAGGGCTTCAATCTTATTCAGAATCTTACAGCACTTAAAAATGTTGAATTACCGCTGATTTATAGAGGGGTGAATCAGACGGAACGATTAGAACTTTCAAGAAAGGCACTTGAGAAGGTTGGACTTGCACATAGAGAGGACCATAAGCCAACTGAAATGTCTGGTGGTCAGCAACAGCGTGTTGCCATTGCAAGGGCTATAGCACAGGCACCACCGGTTATTCTGGCAGATGAGCCTACCGGTAACCTGGATTCAGGCTCCACAAAAGAAATAATGGGAATATTAAAAGAACTTCACAGTGAGGGCAGAACGGTAATTATTATTACACATGATAATGAAATCGCTGAAAGTGCAAAAAGAATTATCAGAATTATAGATGGGAAAATTGTAGAGGATAGAATAAATGAAAATTTCAGATAAAGTCAAAGAAACATTTAAGGATAAAAAGAAAAGAAAATGGATTATTATTGCAGCTATAGTAATCATAGTTGGACTTGTTGTTGCTAATGGTATTCTTTCAACTAACAAGCCGTTACCGGTTAGTACATCTGAAGTAGTAAGTGAAGATATGGTACAGTACGTTGATTTGAGTGGTACAGTATCCGCCGTTGAGACTAAGTCGTATTATTCGACTGTTACGGCAATCGTAGGTGATATTAATGTCAAAAAGGGTGATATTGTAAAGGCCGGTACTGTTCTTTTTTCTTTTGATAAGGATAATCTTGAGCAGTCAATTAAACTAGAAGAACTTAAAATTCAGGCGGCTGAAGGCGGTTATGATAAGACCCTTGAAAGCAATAAAAGGGTAATGGCACGTTTAAGCGAGGCAAGGACAAATCTTGCTACTTTGGCATGGCAGATTCCTGCTTATGAGAATTACATTAATGACTTGGAGACAAAAATAAGAAATAAGCAAAATGCACTCGCTCAGGAAGCTGCAAATCTTCAGATTTCGTTAATTGACTGGGAGGATAACCCAGGTTCTTCAGAGTATGAGAATCTTAGAAAACTTGTTCAGCAGAACCAGTATGAACAGAATCACAATGCTGAAATCCAGGAATGGAACAAGGAACTGGAGGTCGCAAAGGAAACTCTTTCTTATCTTAAAAGTCTGAAATCGCAGATGGAATCACAGGAAGACAGTGCGACTGACTCGGCACTTACGGATGGTGGCGAACGCGAAATCGAGGCCAATGTTGAGACGGTTCGAATTGAAGACGGTAATACGCTTGAGGATTTGAAAAAGGCAGCAGATGGAATTAAGGCTGAAAAGGATGGAATCATAAGAAGCATTGATGTGGTATCCGGAGCGGGTATCGCGAAAGGCGCTCAGATGCTTTCGATTGACTACCTTGATGAGATAATTGTTAATGTTAAACTTTCAAAATACGATTTAGAGAGGCTTAGCATAGGACAGTCTGCGGAGATAACACTTAATGGTAATACATATCATGGTGAATTGTCGCGTATCAGTGCTATAGCAGAAAAGTCTGAAACAGGTGCAATTCTTGTCGATGCAGAGGTTAGAATTAACGATGCAGATGAGAAAATAGTACTTGGACTGGAAGCAAAGGTTAAGATTGATGCAGGTGAGGCACCGGGCGCACTTGCAATTCCTAATGACGCAATTAATTATGACAGCGATGGTGCATTCGTAATGGTTGTTAAGGACGGTGTGTTGGCCAAACAAAGTATAGAGGTCGGACTTACAGACGGAATCAAAACTCAGATTATAACCGGACTGAACCAGGGAGACAAAGTGGTTTGCGACAGCATAGATGGTCTGGAAGAGAATATGAAGGTAACTCCGATGATGATGGAATAGGATAATGGCTTGGTATATAAATGGGACAGATTATTGAATATATTAGCATAGCTATAATGAATATAAAAAATAACAGAGGCCGTTCTGTTCTTACAATGCTAGGAATTATCATTGGTATTTCGTCGGTTATTCTTGTTATCTCGATTGGAAATGGAGTAAGAGATGAGATTAACGGAGAACTTGAAGGAATGGCGGGTGGCCAGGTCATAATGTATGTTGATACGACCAGAAAGGACACTACGGTACAGTATGATTACAGTGACATAGAATATCTTAATGACAGGCTTGATAACATCAAGGGCGTGTCACCGGCATGTAATCTATGGGGAACAGCAGTTGGACCAAAGGTAGCCAGGGATATAAATATTACTGCAGGTACCCCAGCCCTTCAGTACAATAGTTCTCAACCAATTATAAAAGGGCGATATTTTACAGACGCAGAGTATGAAGCAGGAAGCCTTGTGTGCGTTATAAATGAATCAGATGCTGAGCAACTGTTTGGCTCTACAGATGTTGTCGGACTTACTTTTGAGGCAACTATTTGGGGAATATCTCAGGACTTAAAGGTTGTAGGTGTAAGAAAAAATGCCAATCAGTCACTCATCAACATGCTGGGTGGAAGTGATTATATTTCTGCAGATATACCATATTCCACAGCGGGATATAAATTTGATGAATATACTGATTACTTTACTCAGATTACAATATATGCCAACAGTTCTGAATACTGTAATGAAGTAGCAAGTAAGGCAAAGTCATTGCTTGAAGCCAAGTATCACTGTGAAGGTGAGAATCAGATTATGTTTGAAAGCTTTTCGGATTATTCATCACAGTTTGATTCGATTCTGGGAGCAATCACTGTTTTTGTTTCTCTTGTAGCGGCTATATCGCTTATTGTTGGTGGCATTGGTGTAATGAACATAATGTTAGTGTCAGTAACTGAAAGAACCAGAGAAATCGGTATAAGGAAATCACTTGGTGCAAGAACAAAATCTATTATGTGGCAATTTTTGGCAGAGGCAGGAATTATAACGCTGATAGGTGGAATAATAGGTATAATACTCGGAAGCGCAGGTGCCTTTTTAGTATGTGCGATAATCGGCATTAAGGCAACAATCAGCATTAGCACAGTTTTGATTGCGTCGGTATTCTCGTGCAGTGTAGGTATTTTCTTTGGAATTTATCCGGCTAAAAAGGCAGCAAAACTTAGCCCGATTGATGCTTTAAGACATGTATAAAATATGGTAAAATATTACATAGGTTGACTTCCTTAAAAATCAGGTAGTCAACCTATAATAATGTTTGTTCAAAGGACAGAGGGACATATGGATATAATTGGAAAAATTACGGAAGAACTCGGAGTGAGAAAGGGCCAGGTTGAAGCGGCAGTAAAGCTTATTGATGAAGGGAATACGATTCCTTTTATCGCAAGATACCGTAAGGAAGCCACAGGAGCTCTTAATGACGAACAGCTTAGAACTTTAGGTGAGAGACTTGAATACTTAAGATCACTTGAAGAACGCAAGGAGGCGGTTCTTAAAAGCATTGAGGAGCAGGGGGCGCTTACAGATGAATTAAAGAAAAAGATAGAAGAAGCAGCAACTATGGTTGCAGTTGAAGATTTATACAGACCTTATAAGCCTAAAAAGAAGACAAGGGCGTCTGTTGCTAAGGAAAAAGGTCTTGAGCCATTGGCAACACTTATCAGACTTCAGATGACGAATCGTCCGCTTGAAAACGATGCTGCAGATTATATTGATGAGAAGAAGGGTGTAGCTACAGCAGAGGAAGCAATTCAGGGAGCTATGGATATTATCGCTGAAAGTATTTCTGATGAGGCAGACTACAGAACATATATCAGAGATATAACCTTTAAAGAGGGAATGATTAGCAGTTCCACCAAGGATAAGGAACTGGAATCTGTATATGAAATGTATTATGAGTACTCTGAACCGGTTGCAAAGGTTGTTGGACATAGAATTCTTGCACTTAACAGGGGCGAAAAGGAAAAGATACTTTCTGTAAAGATCGAAGCACCTGAAGAAAAAATAATTAACTACCTTGAAAGACAGGTTATTATTAAGGACAATCCATATACCTCACCGGTGCTAAGTGATGTAGTTAAGGATGCATATAGTCGTCTTATTCAGCCATCAATTGAGCGTGACATTCGTAATGAATTAACGGAAAAAGCAGAGGATGGTGCCATCAGCGTATTTGGTAAGAATCTTACTCAGTTACTCCTTCAGCCACCTGTATCGGGACATGTTGTTCTTGGTTGGGATCCGGCGTTTAGAACAGGATGTAAGCTGGCGGTGGTAGATGCGACAGGTAAGGTACTTGATACCAAGGTTATCTTCCCCACAGCACCTCAGAATAAGGTGGAAGAAGCCAAGGTTGAACTTAAGAAGTTAATTAAGAAGTATGGTGTAACACTTATTTCGGTAGGAAACGGTACTGCATCGCGTGAGTCAGAACAGGTGATTGTTGAACTGATTAAGGAGGTTGATACACCACTTCAGTATGTAATTGTTAACGAGGCCGGCGCTTCGGTTTATTCGGCAAGTAAGCTTGCTACTGAGGAGTTCCCACAGTTCGATGTTGGTCAGAGATCTGCTGCATCAATTGCCAGAAGACTTCAGGATCCTCTTGCAGAGCTTGTTAAGATTGATCCTAAGTCAATTGGAGTTGGACAGTATCAGCATGATATGAATCAGAAAAAACTTGGTGAATCACTTCAGGGGGTAGTTGAGGATAGCGTTAACAAGGTTGGAGTGGATTTGAATACAGCTTCCGCACCGCTTCTTGAATATGTATCGGGTATCAGTAAGACTATAGCCAAGAATATAGTTGCATATAGAGAGAAAAACGGTCAGTTTATTACCAGAGCAGACTTACTTAAGGTGGAAAAATTGGGACCCAAGGCATATGAACAATGTGCTGGTTTCCTTAGAATACCGAATGGAAAAAATATACTTGATGCAACAGGTGTACATCCTGAGTCATATGATGCAACACTAAAAATGCTCAAAGGACTTAATATTTCATTGGAGGATGTAAAAGCTAATCCATCGCTTTTGAAATTGATAAAGGATACCGGTAAGCTTGCAGACAGTCTTGGAATTGGTGAGATTACACTTAAGGATATTATTAAGGAACTTGA
>JAGHUN010000099.1 GCA_018064805.1 Candidatus Colinaster scatohippi | reverse complement strand
TGAGCTGCCTGGTTAACACAGTTAAGACCTGAACCACATACAACATTCATTGTAACTGCAGGAACTTCGATTGGAAGACCAGCCTTAAGTGTTGCCTGACGTGCTACGTTCTGTCCAAGACCAGCCTGGATAACACATCCCATATAAACCTGATCAACATCTTCAGGCTTGATACCTGCTCTCTTAACAGCTTCCTTGATTACGATTGCACCAAGATCAGCTGCCGGTGTTGTACTAAGTGTTCCGCCCATTGTACCGATAGCAGTACGACAAGCACTTGCAATAACTACTTTCTTTGCCATTTTCATGACTCCTTTCGCTTTGAAATATTAGATTGTTATTTTTTTATCATTGTTTTGCACATTAATTTTAACATAGTAAAAGGCTTTTTGCAATCATACTGAAGGTTATTAAAACTTTTTCTTTACTATCCTGAATGTCACTGTCTTGCTTCCACTATAATCACCTATGCCACGTATTACCATTTTGGCCGTTCCAAACTCTATTTTCCAAACAACCACATTCTAATAACCAGCCGTCAAAAATCCATTAGCATTCACTTTATATATGACACAATATTTAAATTCTTCTCCATCCTGCATAAGTGGATCAAATATTTCATTTGATGTACATCCTTCAGAAGAATCGGTATTTGTAGACACATCATCTACATATATGTATTCTGCATGATGCGTAGCTATCTCATTAATAATGTCCGCTGAATTCATTGCCTCCGGTCTGATATCCGTATATACAGTCGGAACCGGCGCCACCTCATGATTTATATATGTATCTTTCACCCAATGAATCTCGCTTGCATCTCTAAAATACAAAACTCTGTGTCCCCACAGCCGCTTATCACCTTCTACACATTCAGCGTATACGCGTCCATTTGAATCAATAACCGAGTTTCTTCCCTCCAAATCACTTTCTGCAGTTTTTCTATATCCCCAGAGACAATTATATGCCGCAATATAATCCGTAGTAAGTAAGACAAATGCTGCGCATCCAATGAAAGCCCACTTACCACTAATTCTGTCCGTCAATATATATATAAGTAGCATCAACATTCCAACTGTAAATGGGGCCGCATATCTGGAAATTGAAATCGCCATAACTTCAGGAGTATCATACTGAGTCTCTGTCGCAAATATAGTAATGTGACCTACAAATATAATTCCATAGGCGATAATAGCAGTCACTGCAGAATATGCTGTAAGGATTATCGTCTCCTGTCTGCTTAACTTTTTTACTATACCTAAAATAACGATGGTCAAAATCACTATGACTACCATAGTCAACGATGATAGATCAAACATAACAGTCCTGTCAGTATGCATGGGACAAAATGCAAAGCCTCTGGCAAAAAGTGACACCTTTTCCGCTGCATTATCCGGAAGGCTATAACCACCTGCAGCCATGTGTGCACCCGAGCTTGTAAGCTTTGCGATACGTCTGTTTAACAAACAGTAAACCCACCAACTGAGCTGTACTGACACTGCTGTCACAATGGTTATTATGGTATAAAATCTGTACTTTTTTCCAAATATTTCAGTAAGTTTATCCTTATATATAAATATAGAGATAACAATCAGTGTTGCCGCATATGCTGCCCATTCAAATCCAACCGATTTGGTTAAGGGAAGTACACTCAGTAGCACCAGCAATCTTCCATAATAAAAACCGGCCGTATGACCATCCATATCAAACAGAGAAATAAGAACCGCACCATACACTATACCCATAGTAATATCTGCGCAAGCCCCATGACTCCACACATCATTAACTACTCCCGGAAGCAGAAATACAATAATTACTCCCGCAACCTGCAGTAATGGATTCTTGCCCTTCAGCTTCTTTAATATAGGAAGACTGAATATCATATTCATTACATAATAACCTGCAAAAGCTAAGCCTTCTCGGTAAACAGATCTGTCCAGCTTAGCAAAACACCATTTCATTATCTGAATTCCCGGCGGATAATCTCCAAATTCCGGTGCAACATTTCCATATTTACCGGTAAATCCATTAAGAAAATATAATGCCTTGGCATCAGTAGCCCAATAATTAATGTCATCCCACCAGGTTGCCACATGTCCTGAAGTAAGAACCGCCACCAGGATGATTCCACCTATAACAGACAATGCTGATACAGAAAAAAAGAATACTTTAGCCTCCTTTGCTATAGCCTCTCTCCCTTCCTTGCCCATCAGAATTTTAGCACCGGCAAATATTAGCAGAATTGCAACTCCTATTTCGACAATTATGTTCATACATCTGAACATAGCCAGAATATACAGAAGCAATATTATGCCTCCGGTTGTAACAGGAAGCACTTCTATAAAATCTTCTTTACACTTATGTCCCACCAAAAATGTCACTATTAAAAAGCTTAGAAAAACAACTATCCACATATATAATCCTAATCATGTAAAATATTTGCCAAAATTATTACTATACTCCTACAGTATTCTAACATAAAAAAAGCGGAGGAACATCTTAATTCCTCCGCAAAATGTACATTTATGTTATTAACTCTAATATTCCGGCTCAATAAGTCCGTATGTATTTCCTTTTCTCTTATAGACCACATTAACCTGATCGGTCTCGGCATTAACGAATACAAAGAAATTATGTCCTGTCAATTCCATCTGAATGCAGGCATCCTCAGCGTACATAGGCTTAATATCAAACTTCTTACTACGTACAATCTGAATCTCTTCTTCATCAACATAATCCTTTTCAATGAAGTCCTGTCTAAAATAATCAGCACTATTGTGCTTATCAATAAGTTTGTTCTTATACTTTTTAAGCTGTCTCTCAATAATCTCTTCAACCAGATCAATTGATACATACATATCATTGCTAACCTGCTCAGAACGGATAACAGTTCCCTTAACCGGTATTGTAACCTCTATCTTCTGTCTGTCCTTCTCAACGCTTAAAGTTACATGCACTTCTGTCTCTGGTGTGAAATACTTTTCAAGTTTTCCAATCTTGTCCTGAATTGCGCTTTTCAGACCATCTGTTACATCGATGTTCTTTCCACTGATGATAAATTTCATATAAATCAGTCCCTTCTATCGCGTATTCGTCAAGCATCCACTCAACGTATATACATATTATCACACTTATCCGTCAATGTCTACCTTTTAATGCAAGTTGTCTGACAATTTTTGTTTTTGTGTCTTGTTTTACTACTTTATTTTTTTATCAATTTTCCCTTTTCTTTTTATCATTTGTGCAACCTCGCCAAAACATTCGTTCGCTAGTTTACCATAATTTACCCACTTTCACACTGTGTAATACTGTGGATAATGTGGATAACTTAGCGGATAAGTCGAAAAAAGTACATTCATACCATTTGCGTATGTGGATAAATGCGCTTTTTTCACCGATTCAAGACTACACTGGTCAAAGGGTTATTTGGTATTATTTCACAATAGCCATTCTGTCAATCATTTTTATTCATTTTTAAATATTCAGACATATTCAATTTTTCTGGTTTGTTCTGTTTTATATTATGCCTTCCTTCAAATTTTCTGTGAGGTTTTGTTTGTGGGGCTGTGGATTTGTCTGTGGAGCTGTGGGATTTGTCTGTAGAGCTGTGGATTTGTCTGTGGAGCTGTAGGATTTGTCTATAGAGCTGTGGGATTTGCAATAGTTGTGTCCAGTCTCCGACCTAATTATTGTGCCAGCCCATTAAATCAGCTTATTTTCACAATATTTTTTCCCTTTACTCGTCTAATTTATTGTACCAACTCACTAAATCAGCTTGTTTTCACAATATTTTTTTCCTTTACTCGTCTAATTTATTGTGCCAGTCCATTAAATCAGCTTATTTTCACAATATTTTTTCCCTTTACTCGTCTAATTTATTGTGCCAGCCCATTTAATCAGCTTATTTTCACAATATTTTTTACTTTACTCGTCTATTTTATTGTGCCAACTCATCTAATCAGCTTGTTTTCACAATATTTTTTCCCTTTACTCGTCTAATTTATTGTGCCAACTCATTTAATCAGCTTATTTTCACAATATTTTTTCCCTTTACTCGTCTAATTTATTGTACCAACTCATTAAACCAACTTATTTCCACAATAATTTACTCTGTTATCTAAGATAATAATTGTTTAATAGCACTAATCATACGGCCTAGAATAATTCAGATGTTGTCCGCGCCCCATGCAAATCCAACAACTGGCCTTACTACACGCAAAAAATCCCGGATGTGATATCACATCCGGGATTAGGTTCATAACAAATCACCATTTCTAGAACTTCTTATAAAAGTCCTTCATGCCGCAATGTTCTTTTGCTCACAGTTTTTTTCAACCAAGAGATAAAAAACTAGAAAATTCTTCTTACGCAAAGCGGTGTTCTATAATTTACATTTGAAACAATAATACCTGTTCTGCTTGTAGATGCATGGACGATCTGACCACCACCAATATAGATAGCAACATGACCTGAGTAACATACAATATCACCCGGTTGTGCATTGCCAAGCCCACCAACATCATAACCAACAAGTCTGTCTCCTGCAGATGAATGCGGAAGCGCAACACCAAAGTTATTATATACACTCATTACGAAACCTGAACAGTCTGTTCCATGTGTAAGCGATGAACCACCATAAACATAAGGATTACCAACAAACTGAAGTGCAAACTTACATACACTGGCTCCCATTCCGTTGCCATCAACGGTAATTGCCGGAGCTGCAGGTACCGGCTCACCGTTTGCAGCTGCTGCGGCTGCTGCTTCTGCGGCTGCTGCAGCTTCCGCGGCACGTCTCGCAGCGGCATTAGCCTTATCACGCTCTTCTTTTTCTTTGGCAAGTCGTTTTTCTTCTTCTTCCTTAGATTCTGCTTTAACAAATTCTGTATGAAGATTAACGAACTCGTCTGATACGTAACCAAAACCTTCTTCGATATCTACCTTAACCCAGCCTTCAAGTTCCTCAACAACTACAAGTTCATCCTCAATTGGAACTAATCCAAGCACCTTCGCATCAAGTCCCGGCTCTTCTCTAACCTTAAGCGTTGTCGTATTAACAGTTGCAAGCAAGGTTCCTACTTCCTTAGCTATCTTAACGGCATCATCACCGGTCACACAGTATTCTGCCTTGACATAACCGGTACAACTTCCGGACTCAATTTTATACCAACCATTAACCTCTTCAATGAAGTTACCAACAGAGTTATCATACAATTTACCAACAATTTCACCCTGTTCTTCATCCGGATAATCTCGAACATTGACATAATTATCAACCTGTGCAATTACAAGATTACTGAAATCTTCTCTAAGTTTTCTACCCATTTCATCCGGTTTCTCCGGTTCATGAGTTATGGGTTCTACGATTTCTTTATCAAAATCAATCTTAGAGATGCCATCCGGTTCAATAACTTCAATCTCAGGCACCACTTCTGCATCTACCTGTTCCTCTACCGAAGCCACATCTGCTGTAGTTCCTGTAGGCTGTTCAGTTTGCGTTGTTGGCGTCTCTGTTTGATTTTCGGACTTTTTACTGTCGGCAGTAGCTTTTCTTCTTTTAATTATCTCTTTGACTTCTTCTTTTACCGTCTTTATGGAAGTTCCCCCTTCAACAATCTCTGAAAAACCTGCTGAAGGTAACATACCTGACAGACCGGTTGCGTTAGCATCTATACTCGTTCCCATGTATAACAATGCCCCGGCAAATGCTCCGGCAAGAATAAGTCCAGACCATTTATTTCTACTTCTGAACATATAATTCCTATCTACTTATTAATATAAATTGTTACAATTCCTTAACAAATATAACAAATAAGCCTCCTAATGTCAAATTAGCCTATTCGACCTTTTCATATCTGACAAAAATTTTGTCAGCACCACATACATGCTTTGTTCCATCTGCATCGATAATAATATAATCACCTTCTTCGATGAATGTATGTCCACGCTTGTGAGTAATATATGGGCATACTACAGCCCCATTTTCTTTAGTAATCTTTACAAGCCTGTCCGTTACAATCCACCCCTTTGTTACAACATCGCTGAATAATTCTGTGCCGTCTTCAAGATCTTTTCCAATCTCATATTCAACAACCTCTGCCTCTAACGGAACTCTTCTACATTTCATAAGCAAGCCTCCATTTCCTCACAACATTGTCTCTTCTGCTATATTTATGCAACTGTATCACAGTCACAAAACATTTCCCTACCAATACTGATATATGTGCAAATACATATAGTATTAATTCAAATAATCAACCGCCGACTGCACTGCATTAGCCCCATCAGAAGCAGCTGTAACAATCTGTCTAAGTTTCTTCGTTCTAACATCTCCCGCTGCAAATATGCCCGGAACATTCGTAACACAGGTCTCGTCTGCAATAATATATCCCTTATCATCGCATGCAACCAAATCAGAAATATAATCTGTTGTCGGATGTGTACCAACAGCAATGAAGACACCCTGTACGCTAAGATTAGTAGTCTCTCCGCTTTTTACATTTTTAATATTAATTGCCTCGACCTGTCCATCACCCACAATACTGTCTACAACTGAATCATAGATTATTTCAATATTATCGGTTGCTTCAACTGCCTTTACCAATTTATCAGCTCCACGGAATTCATCTCTTCTATGAATAAGATATACCTTGCTACAGCCTCTTGCCAAAAACAGCGCATCTTCCAAGGCCACATCTCCACCGCCAACAACAGCCGTAACTCTGTTACGGAAAAAAGCACCATCACAGGTTGCACAATAGGATACTCCCATACCGGCAAGCTCTTCTTCACCAGAAACTCCCAAATGATTATGTGTAGCACCTGTTGCTATAATCAAGGCTCTACATTCAATCTCTCCATCTGTTGTGTCGAGTCGCTTAATATCACCATCGAGCCTTATACCAGTAAGTTCAGTGGACATAATCTCAACGCCGGCACCCTCTGCATGCTCCTGGAATTTTGTTCCAAGTTCTATTCCTGAAATACCGGGAAGCCCGGGATAATTATCAACATCATATGTTGTAAGCACCTGTCCACCACCAATTCCACTTTCATCAATTATCAATGTATCAAGCCCTGCTCTCTTGCCATATATTCCGGCCGTAAGTCCTGCCGGACCGGCTCCAACTATTACTAAATCTCTCATATATTATTCTCCAGTCCGCCGCACAAAGCAGCTCAAACAAAACTCTTCCCCCGACAAATGCCTATTATATATTAATCTCCAATTCAATAAAGTTCACAGCTTAAATCAATTATTTCATTAACAAATGTCCCTTTACAAAGTATACCATAAACTCTATTATATTAGTGTTAAAAAGGTGTGAACAATTCTCAGACAAAGTGATTTTTCACCCAAAAAGATTTGTTTTCTAATAAGAAGGACATAAGCTATTATGAAAAAAAAAGCACTAATAACAGGTGCCTCAAGAGGAATCGGTGAAGCAGTCGCCAAAGAACTGGCATCCAAGGATTATGATCTTGTTCTTGTTTGTCACAACAATATAGAGAAAATGCAGCTGCTTGGAGAAACACTTGCATCTCAACACGGGATAACTTGCCAATGCCACTGTGGTGATATAGGAGATTCTAATTTTGTAACTTCTATATTCAGTGAATTGGATTCACTTGATGTTCTTGTTAATAATGCAGGAATTTCCTATGTTGGTCTCCTTCAGGACATGACGAATGATGATTGGCATCGTGTAATGTCAGTTAATCTTGACAGTATATTCTATACTTCAAGGCATGCAATCAAGCTTATGTTATCTTCACATAATGGTATTATAATCAACATTTCATCTATGTGGGGGACTGTAGGTGCTTCAACTGAGGTTGCATATTCCGCATCAAAGGGTGCAGTTAATTCTTTCACAAAGGCCCTCGCCAAGGAACTTGCTCCAAGCAACATTCGTGTAAATGCAATTGCCTGTGGCATCATCGATACAGATATGAACAAATGCTTTTCAAAAGATGAGCTTGAAATCTTTATTGATGAAATACCTTCCGGCCGAATTGGTAAGCCGGAGGAGGTTGCAAAACTTGTTAGCAATATTTGTGATGCTCCTGAATATATGACCGGCCAAATTATTGGTCTTGATGGTGGCTATATATAAGCCACCTTTTTCTAATATTTTGTATATTTATGGTGTTTTTTCAACACTTTCGCTGCACTCAACCTATGGTAGAGTACCTATAACAACTGTTGGTTGAGTTCTTTTTTACATAAATCAACTAATGGTTCGTGTAAAATATTATTGATTTATCATATTCTATTCTCAGACAACAGAACACGAAAGGATTTCATTATGAATCAGGAAAAAATTGGAAAGTTCATATCTGAATGCAGAAAAGAACAGGGACTTACCCAGTCTGC
>JAGHUN010000101.1 GCA_018064805.1 Candidatus Colinaster scatohippi | reverse complement strand
AAGAATATACAGGACAGTTACTTCTCAGAGTTTGAGACCTATGGCAGTTTTGTTTGCCTGACCAATCCTTCTCTATATAGAATGAGGGAATGGCACTCCTTCAGACTTGCAGGAGAGTTCTTCGATCCTGACAAAATATCAGATTCAGATTATGAGTGGCTTTCGAATGATTTCGAAGCAGTATCCTTTGAGAAAGGTATGAGCGTAAGAGAGGACCATAAGAATCTTTTTGATAATAAGGAATATCAGGAAAAAATGTCAGCAAGGCAGATGCTTGAAATAGCGCAGGAAGAATTTAAGGATGGATACATAGAAGTATGGTCATAATTAAGGCGTATGTATTGGAAGGGAGAATAGAGTGATAGTTATTTCACATGAGGATATTGTAAATTTGAATATTTCACCTGCAACCTGTTATAAGTGGGCAGAAGAGATGATTAGAGAAAAAAGTAAAATGATGCTTCCGGCTAAGATCTCGCTAAAACCAATGCCGGGAACCTTCTGTAATGTGATGCCGTGTATTGTGAACAGGGATAGCGGAAAGCACATAGGTGGGGTGAAGATGGTTACAAGGTATCCTGACAGATTGCCAAGTCTTGACAGTAAGGCACTTCTTTTTGATGCATCGAATGGGGATGTCCTGGCATTTATGGATGCTAACTGGATTACAGCCATGAGAACAGGTGCTGTAGCTGCACATTCCATTGGACTTTTGGCTAAATCAAATTTCTCAAATATATCAATAATGGGACTTGGTAATACTGCGAGAGCAACGATGCTGGTACTTTTATCAATTTATCCCGAGAAGAATTTCAGGGTAAAGCTTTTAAAGTATAAGGGACAGGAAGACAGTTTTGTTACGCGATTTGCTGATTTTAATAATGTGACTTTTGAATATGCGGACACTCATGAGGAATTGATAGCCGGCGCTGATGTACTGGTTTCGTGTGTAACATATGCCCCGGTTGATTTCTTTGAGGATGAATGTTTTGAGAAGGGAATATTGGTCGTTCCTGTTCATACTCTTGGATTCACTAACTGCGATCTGTTTTTTGATAAGGTATATGCAGATGATTATGACCATGTTAAGGGCTTTAAGAATTTTGATAAGTTTAGAAAATTTAGTGAAGTAAGTGATGTGGTGAATGGCAGAAAAACCGGAAGGGAAAATGATGAGGAGAGAATAATAGCCTATAATGTTGGCATCTCGATTCATGATATGTTCTATGCTTATAATATATGGAAGTTAATTATGGAAAAAAATACAATCTGCGAACTTGATTTGAAGGAGCCGGAAGAAAAATTCTGGATATAGGTTGGCATCACTTATGAAAGTATTATTATATGATTGGAGTAATTATATAGCCGAAGCTGTAGATGTTATATGTGAAGAACGCGGATTTTCGGTAGACAAGTTTAGGTGGAAGTTTGAGCAGGACGAATATGACGAAGAATTCATTGCCTGGTTTGATACTAATATAGAAGAAAAGAAATACGATTTTGTACTTAGTGTTAACTTTCATCCTATGGTTGCAATTGCATCTAATAAGAAGGGCTATAAGTATGTAGCCTGGTGCTATGACTGTCCTCTTAATATTACTTATCCTGAAGAGACGTTATCATTGCCCGGTGTGTATTGTTTTCTTTTTGATCGTAATCAGTATCTTGGATATAAGAATAATGGGATTGATAATGTGTACCATTTGCCGCTTGGTTTTCACGGTTCGAAGGCAGTTAATATGCAGGAGAATTCTGCTATAAAGAACAGATACGAATGTGATATAGCCATGGTTGGTTCGCTTTATGAGTCACAATTGCCACTTATAGTAGGAGCACTTGATGATAATACTAAGAATGCTATCAGTGAATTAATTCATAATCAGGAAGAGTTATATAACTACAATCTTATAAAGGAGTGCATAACTGATGAACTTATTCAATATATGAACAGTCAGAATGCATCAAAACTTGAGGGAACAGGGCGAAGCTTTTCAGTAAATGCCAAAGCTTTTGAGTTTGCCCTGTCGTGCGAGGTAACAAGAAGGAACAGGTTAGTCCTGCTGTCACTCTTTTCTAAGAGGTATGATACGCGATTATATTCCGGAGAGAGCTATGAGTTATTGGCAGATGTACAACAATGCGGAAGAGTTGATTATAGGACAGAAATGCCATATGTATTTAAATACTCCAAAATTAATCTTAATCCCAGTCTTAGATGTATCGAGACAGGAATTCCGTTAAGAGTATTTGATATTATGGGATATGGTGGGTTTGTACTCACTAATTATCAGCAGGAAATAGAAGAGATGTATGTGGCAGATGAAGAAGTGGTAATGTATGACTGTTATGCGGATGCTATGGAAAAAGCGACGTATTATCTTAAAAACGAGGATATAAGACAAAGAATAGCATGCAGAGGACAGGCTAAAACACTTGAAAAATATACGCTTCAGGCAGCTTTTGATAAAATATTAAAAAAAATTGAATAAAGGTGTTAAGTATTTGAAATTAGTTCCGATATATTAAATGTAAGGCAGTCAGACATTTAATATATCAGCAGGTTTAAAAAAATTTTAAAAAAATGCTAAAGTAAATTGAAAACCTTCCGATATATTAAATGTAAGGACAAAAGCTTACAAGAAGCAAAAGGATATTGCTTTTAGAGAAGGATCTCGAATATACATAATAACAATATAGTAGCAGAGCAAGAGGCTCTGGAAGAAAAGAGAGGGAACTAATTATGGTAGTACAGCACAACTTAACAGCAATGAATTCAAACAGAATGTTAGGACTTACAACAAAGTCACAGGCTAAGTCAACAGAGAAGTTATCTTCAGGATATAAGATTAACCGTGCAGCAGATGATGCAGCAGGACTTGCTATTTCAGAGAAGATGAGACGTCAGATTAGAGGTCTTACACAGGCTTCAGCAAATGCTCAGGATGGTATCTCTTGTGTACAGACAGCTGAAGGTGCTCTTAATGAAGTACATGATATGCCTCAGAGAATGAACGAACTTGCAGTTAAGGCTGCTAATGACACTAACATGTCAGAAGATAGAGCATATATCAAGTCAGAGATTGATGCACTTGTATCAGAAATCGACAGAGTATCTGCAACAACAACATTTAATAACCAGATGCTTCTCGATGGTTCTTTCACAGGAAAGAAGCTTCAGGTTGGTTCAGAGTCAGCAGAGCCTAACCAGATTGCACTTAGTATCTTAGCTATGAATGCTTCAGGACTTGGAGTGACAAAGGATACAGTTAAGGTTTCAGACCAGGCAGCAGCGCTTGCTACAGTTGGTGCAGTTAAGGAAGCTATTAAGTCGGTTAACCAGCAGAGATCTGATCTCGGTGCTGTTCAGAACAGACTTGAGCATACAATTAACAACCTTAACAACGTAGTAGAGAATACAACAGCAGCAGAGAG
>JAGHUN010000067.1 GCA_018064805.1 Candidatus Colinaster scatohippi | reverse complement strand
GCATACTCTGCTACAACCGGTCTTGCAATACCTATTATTAGTGCACCGACTATTATTGCACCCGATCTGGATGTTCCCGGAAATACAGCTGCAATTAACTGAAAGAGACCAAGAATAAAAGCCGTCTTATAGGTTATTTGCGACATATCGGTTACCGATGCCTTATCATTCTTATGAATATTCTCAAGTACAATAAAGGCAATTCCAACAATAATAAGCATGACCGCTACGGTCTGAAAATTATAAAATAACGCCTCGAAATAATCATCAAGAAGCACACCTACAATTATAGCCGGTATACAGGATACAAGAAAATGAAACCAAAGAACGAAAATATCTTTCTTTATCCATGCTCCAATTCCCTTATCAGCTAAAGGCTGCTTGTTATTTTTACGTCCAAATGGCCAAACTGTATTCCAAAAAAGAATCAGAACCGCAAGTATAGCGCCCAATTGAATAACTACTTCATATACGCTATAGAATTCCTCCGACACATCAAGCTTAACAAGCTCATTTAGCAAAATCATATGTCCTGTACTGCTGACCGGTAACCATTCGGTTATTCCTTCCACAATACCGAACAGTATAGACTTAAAAATCTCTATCATAGATTATTCTCTTTCTTTTTAATATAATCTCTTCTCTTTTTTCTAAAAAGCTCTCTCCATAAATCCGGATGGAATAAAATAATCAGTGGGAAAAGCTCAAGTCTTCCCGCAAGCATATCAAATATAAGTACATACTTGGTAAAGTTACTTAAATATCCAAAATTACAGGTTGGTCCAAGCTTATTAAGTCCGGGACCGATGTTATTAAAGCAGGTAGCAACAGCCGTAAATGTTGTTGTAAAATCTTCACCTTCAAAGCTAATAAGAAAAAGAGACATTACAAACAACATTATATATGTCATAAAATACACATTTACCGAACGAATCATTTCGTGGTCGGCCGCTTTACCCTCAAAAAGAATCTTTTTGACACTCTTGGGATACAAATATCCACGGATTTCCTTGCCTATCGTCTTACTTACAATAACAAATCTGCTGACCTTCATACCGCCACCGGTACTTCCTGCACAGGCACCAACAAACATAAGCGTGACAATGACAACCTTACAGGTTGTATTCCAGGTATCGAAGTCCGCCGTAGCAAAACCTGTTGTCGTAATAATTGACGCAACCTGGAAAGCAGCCGTACGTACAGCTTCACCCGCACTATCATAAATATTCCTGATATTAAGGAAAATAATGATTATTGATCCAAGAATAACTCCAAGATACCAACGAACCTCTTCCATGTTGATGGCATCCTTTAGTTTTTTCATAATAATCAAATAATATGCATTAAAGTTGACTCCAAAAAGAATCATAAAGATTGTTACAACCCATTGAATATATGGAGAGTAGCTTGCAATTGAATCGCCTTTTATTCCGAATCCACCGGTACCTGCTGTCGCAAAAGCCGTCGTAACAGCATCAAAAACTGGACATCCACCTATTAATAGGAATATCATCTCCATTACCGTAAGTGCCGCATATATGTAATAAAGCATTCTGGCAGATGATTTGATTTTGGGAACAATCTTACTAACAGATGGTCCCGGTGACTCTGCTTTCATAAGATTAATTGTTGAACCACCACTAAGTGATACTATAGATAAGAGGAAAACAAGAACTCCCATTCCTCCAACCCAATGAGTAAAACTTCTCCAGAACAAGGCAGTGTGCGACAATGCTTCAATATCCGTAAGAATACTTGAACCGGTAGTTGTAAAACCTGAGATTGTCTCAAAAAGAGCATCTGTATATGAAGGAATCTCTCCTGCAAGTGTAAACGGAAGTGCGCCAATGATTCCAAGCACTATCCAGGAAAGACCGGTTGCCACACAACCTTCCTTCAAATATAAGGATTTATCCTCAGCTTTTATTAGTGTCAGCAGTGTACCAAGTATAAATGATGCGATAGCTACTGCCAGGTAATAAATACCCTGATTTTCTCTATATATAATAGCCACAAGACATGGCAGAAGAAGGAGAAGACCTTCTATCTTCATTATGTGACCGATTATGACTCTAACCATAGAACTGTTCATAAATAACGCCTCTTTTTACGAAATTATGCCAATATATCCTGAATCTCATGGAAACCAGTATGTGTTGTTACTATCATTACGGCATCTCCTTTGAGAATCATATCAGATCCTGAAGGATATATAATCTTTCCTTTACGCATAATAAACGCAATAAGAAGATTGTCCTTTAGCTTAAGCTCAGCAAGCGACTTACCTGTTACCGGCGAGTCATTCTTTACCCTGAATTCTATAGCTTCAGCCTTAGAATCAAACATATAACTCAAGGTTTCAATATTGCTTTCCTTGGTATTATTCTTGGCTCTGACATAGGCAATAATTGCTTCTGAAGTAATGTATTTTGGATATATAATACTTCCCAAATCCATATTTGAAACAATCGCACGGAAATTATTACGTGTAACCTTTGTTATAACCTTTGCCTCAGATACCTGCTTAGCATGAAGGCTAAGTAGAATATTCTCTTCATCAATTCCGGTCATAGGAATAAAGGCCTGAGCATCTGAAATACCGGCTTCCTTAAGAACCTCTTCATTAGTTCCGTCATCATTAATTATTACTGCTTCGGGAAGCAAAACACTGAGTTCCTCACACTTCTTATGATTAATCTCTATTACTCTTACCTTAATACCCTGCTTAATTAGTGATCTGCCAAGATAATATGTAGCCTTACCACCGCCTACAATTAATGCATTCTGTACCTGTCCTGTTTTGAGACCGATAGCACGAATGAACTTACGAAGATCACTTCTTCCGGCAACAAAACTGATAAGGTCTCCACCGCGAAGAATAAACTGACCTGAAGGAATAAATACATCACCATTACGCTCAATTGCACAGATGACAATATTTCCTGTCAAATCCTTACCAATATCCATAATTCGCTTACCATCAAGCTGATTGCCTTCCGGAAGCTTAAACTTAACCATATCAACATATCCGTGTGCAAAGGTTGTTATATCCTCAGCCATAGGAAGAGTAAGAATTCTTGACATTATCTGAGCCGTCTCAAACTCAGGATTAATAATCATTTCAAGACCAAGCTTCTCCTTAAGATATGCTGCCTCCTTACTATATTCAGGAGTACGTACTCTGGCAATTGTAACGCACTTTCCTTCACGCTTGGCAACCGTACAACAGAGAAGATTAAGCTCATCTGAATCTGTTACGGCAATAAACAAATCAGCCTTTTCAATTCCGGCTTCCATCTGTGTATTATAGCTGGCACCATTACCCACAACTCCCATTGCATCATACATATTGGTAATTGCCTGGATCTTAGCCGAATCTCTGTCAATTATTGTTATACTGTGTCCTTCTTTGGCAAGCTGCTCAACAAGCGTAGAACCAACCTTTCCACAGCCAACGATTATTATATGCATCTGCGATTTGCTTTCTTTTCTATTCAACATTTCTATCCTCCGTGCAAAACGATAGACATTTCTATCAAATCCCACTCACGAACTAATATATACCTTTTTACATATTTCTGCAAACAAAGAAAGCGCTGCCTTTCGGCAAACGCTTTCTTTAGGTAAGAAGGAAATACCCCCGATTGGGGTTAATAGTCAGTAATCTGACTATTAAAGGAAGGTATTTCTTTCTTATGGGGTATAGCAAAAAACTACAAAATGTATTGGGGGGGTTACAAGAAGTATAATATACCTGTCACCACCTTATAACAATAATCTAGTTAAACAAAAATTACAAAAACCGATATTTGTTTTTGTGCACTATGCACATATTTTACGCCTTTATATACGCAATGCCGCTATACTTAATCGGTTAAGATGACATTTACTATCTTGTAGCATGATTTTTGTATATATCTACATGATCATATATACAACGCCATCCACTATGTGCACCTACAGTTACACATATGTATCTATAACCACCGGGAACCTCCATATAACTAACTGCACAATTGCGTGATTCCTTGACAAATCCCGTTTTTGCACAGGTAACCTCGCCACCGGAATCCTTATCTTCAATCTTACGCAAGAACCAGTTCGATATGGATATTCCTTCAGGATGCTCTGTAGTTTTAGATGTTGTATACTTTCTCGCATTCATTACCTTTTTCAGATACTCATTTTCAATAGCCGCGTTCATAATTACTGCCATATCGTAACAGGTTGAATAATGGTCATCATTGTATAATCCCACTGTATTAGTAAAATGAGTAGTCTCACTTATACCAAGTTCCTCGCACTTTTTATTCATAAGCTCGACAAATTCTTCCTGCGTACCTGAGACCTCTATAGCAAGCTGTGCCGCTGCATCTCCTCCGGAGCATAGAATAGTTCCATAAAAAAGGTCCTCTATAGTAACAGTCTCACCATCCAAAAAACCAACTGAACTGCAATCATTTCTATATGCAAAATCTGTTGCATCTATTGACACATTTACCTTCCTGTTAACATCATTCATATCAAGATGTTCTGCTGCTACAAGCACTGTCATAACCTTTGTCATAGAAGCCGGTATCATTCGCGCTTTATAATCAACCTGACCAACTATCTGATTAGTATCAATATTAACCAGAATGGCCTTTTCACTTTGCATATTTTCGCCGGAAAGAAAATCTACCGTATCTGCCTCTGTATATTCGTAGGCAACTACAACCTTTTCTTCCTCCTCTGTTGTCTCTTCAGTGATAGTCTCAGTTTCTATATTAACAGTCTCTATATTAGCTATCTCTGCTCTTTTTTCTCTACTTTCTCTAATTACACTTGCAAGAACAACACCAATTACTATAAGAAGAATAACAACAATAATTGGAAGTACTATCAAAAGAATGCGGCGCTTAAGCTCCGCCAATTCTTTTTCTCGCTTCATTTTTGCGATTTTTCTGTTTCTTTCAGCCCTTCTCTGAGCTTCCTGCATTTCATCTATATCGATCATTTGTCACTCTGCATCTTTTTCTTCTTATTTTTTGAACGATTTAAAACAACTGAACCGTTGGCCGGAACAACAATTGTCAAAATACCCGCAGTATCCTTAAAAGATTTACCCTTCGTAGCAAATCCATACTCGTCTGTCCTAAAAATTGTTTTATACCTTCTGTTTTTTCCGGCTCCAAGCATCCATACCGGTAGCTTGTACTCCATTGCAACCGGCATATTATTTACAATTACAATGCTTACATTGTCCGCTTTCTTCCTTCCGTATGCCAACGAGCCAATTGGTGTTGGTAAGGCTATGAGCGAACCTGTACTCAGTTCATCGTGTTCCTTATGAACCTTTATTATTTCTCTGTGGAATTCAATTAGTTCCTTATCTTCGTTCCCCCATGGGTACACACGTCGATTATCCGGATCAGTAAAGCCTGTAACACCCGCTTCATCGCCATAATACAAGGTTGGCGCTCCCGGCCAGGTCATCTGCATTACAACAGCTTCTCTGAATACAGCTTTATTTATTCCATACGATGCAGCATCTTTTCCAAGCTTTTCCATACGACCTACTGTATGAGTTGTACGTGTAAGGAACCTAGAATGATCGTGGTTGGACAATTCATTCATTGCAACCTGAAGAGAGCTATTATTAAATTTTGCTCCACAGATCTTCATACTCTCCCAGAACTGTATTTGATTATTCAGTAAATCTTCCCTAAAATCATCATTATGCTTTTCCATTCCGGTTAAAAACCAGCTTATTGGCTCCATGAAAGCATCATAGTTCATTACGGTATCCCACTGGTCACCCTCAAGCCATGCTGACGGATCACCGTAATGTTCAGCCAGAATTATTGCCTCCGGATTTGCATTTTTAACGCTTTCCCTGAAATCTCTCCAGAAATTATGATTAAGCTCTTCATTTGGTCCAAGATCTGCAGCCACATCAAGTCTCCAGCCATCAGCGTTATATGGCTCAGATACCCACTTCGCACCAATCTTTAATATGTACTCATATAATTCTGTACATTCGTAATTAAGCTTTGGAAGAGTCTCATATCCCCACCAACTATCATACTTGTTATTATATGGCCAGTTATCTTCACTAAAAGAAAAATATTTGTTATATGGACTATCCTCAGTTATATATGCTCCCTTTTCAAACCCTTCGGCATTTTCATAAATTCTTTCTCTGTCCATCCACTTATTAAAGGACCCGCAATGATTGAATACACCATCAAGAATTACCTTCATGTCCCTACTATGAGCCTCACTGACAAGCTTTGCAAAAAGAGCATTGGATGCTTCGAGATTTTTCTTTGAGGTTACTCTACTTATAAATCTTGTTGCTTCAGTATTCTCCTTCGTATCATCTGCAAGCAATTCACCCTCATCCTCTATGATTACACCAAAATGAGGATCAATATTATCATAATCTGCCGCATCATATTTATGATTAGATGGAGACACAAAAACAGGATTAAGATATATAACATCCACACCAAGCTCTTTAAGATAATCCAGTTTATCAATGATTCCTTGCAAATCTCCGCCATAATGTTCTGTCAGTCCGGTCTCAATATCCTCATCCCATTCTTTATGAACACTAAGTCTATCTATATATTTGTATTCACCTGACAAAACATCATTTTTTTTGTCACCATTACAGAATCTGTCTACATATATCTGATAAAAAACTGCACCCTTTGCCCATTCCGGTGTTCTAAATCCGGGAATTATATGGAAAGAAAAACAATCTGCTACCTCATCCACTACACCTCTGGCATCATATATTATTTTCTCATCATCTAACTCTATCTCAAAACAGTATATAAAAGTATCTGCTGTCATCACATGAGTTGTCTCATAATATGAAAAGCCGTTTTTATTTTTAAGCTTTGGATTAATAGACATTTTTATCTTCTGTCCCGAAGACAAAAGTAATACCTCACTAACCGACTTATATGGTACCCTAATACGAATGGTAACCAAATCTCCGATATTAACCTCCGCTGGGTTAACAAATTCTTCAGTTGTATCACTAAAAATAGCTCTCTTAATATCCTGATTAGTCATATAATTCCTCATTTCTGACCTTTTATACGAATGTAGTAATATGGCGCATCCCTTGGGATACGCCATATATTATCTTTTATTAAAATAAACTCTCAAATTCTTCTCTTGTAATTCTCTCTTTTTGAATTAACAACTCCGCACTTTTCTCAAGAACTTCTCTGTTTTCCAGAATCATTGTCTTAGCCTTATTATAGCAATCCTCGATAATCTGCTTAACTTCCTTATCTATCTCACCTGTAATATATTCACTATGGCTTCTTGTATGTGCGAGATCACGTCCGATAAATACTTCTTCATCATCGTCATCATAATTAATTACACCGATGTTTTCAGACATTCCATATTTAGTAACCATTTTACGTGCCTCTTCAGTAGCTCTCTTAATATCATTCGAAGCACCTGTAGTAATATCGTCGAAGACAATCTCCTCTGCTATTCGACCGGCAAGAAGCACCATAATATCCTGAAGCATGCGCCCCTTGGTTAAGAACATCTCATCCTTCTCAGGAAGTGGCATTGTATATCCTGCAGCACCTGCTCCTGTTGGAATAATAGATACCGTATATACCGGCCCAACATCCGGAAGAAGATGGAACAGAATTGCATGTCCTGATTCATGGTAGGCAGTAATTTTCTTTTCTTTTTCAGAGATTATACGGCTCTTCTTCTCTGCTCCTATACCCACCTTAATAAATGAGTCTCTTACATCCTGCATTGTTATATATGCGCGATTTCCTTTGGCTGCAGTAATAGCAGCTTCATTAAGAAGATTCTCAAGATCTGCACCTGTGAAACCGGCTGTAGTCTGTGCAACCTGCTTAAGATCAACATCATCTCCAAGTGGCTTGTTCCTTGCATGAACCTTAAGAATATCTTCACGTCCTTTAACATCCGGGGACCCTACAGCAATCTTTCTGTCAAATCGTCCGGGTCTTAAAATAGCCGGATCAAGAATATCCACACGGTTGGTTGCAGCCATCACAATAATGCCTTCATTTACGCCAAAACCATCCATCTCTACAAGCATCTGGTTAAGGGTCTGCTCACGCTCATCATGACCACCGCCCATACCTGTTCCACGGCGTCTGGCAACAGCATCAATCTCATCAATAAAGATGATACAGGGTGCATTCTTCTTTGCTTCTGCAAACAAATCTCTTACGCGGGATGCACCAACACCAACAAACATTTCTACAAAATCAGATCCCGATATACTGAAAAAAGGAACATTTGCTTCTCCTGCTACTGCCTTGGCTAAAAGTGTTTTACCTGTTCCGGGACGACCTTCAAGAAGAATACCCTTAGGAATTCTGGCACCAAGCTTTGTATACTTCTGTGGTGCTTTAAGGAAGTCTATTATCTCTTCAAGATCTTCCTTTTCTTCCTGTAAACCTGCAACATCCTTAAGTGTTGTCTTGGTATCTATATCCATCTTGGCGCGACTTTTTCCAAAATTAGCCATCTTAGCATTAGCGCCACCACCTCCGGAACCAAGCATAGTAAAAAGCAGAATGGCAACTATAATCACAGAAATAATAGGTAAACCGTACTCTGCAAACCAACTGGCCTTTGGTACATCCTTAACAATTGGCTCAATTCCATATAAAGCCACAAGCACCTGAATATCCTTAACGTCTGATACATTAAGTCTTCTATGCTCATCACCCTTAAGTTCTATCAGAATAACACCTGTCGGAACCTCGGTATTAGGCTCTATTACCACTTCCTTAACCATTCCGGCTTTTAAATCGGCTCTAAATGTACCCATTGTATAATCGTCAGAATCTGTCATTTTTGAAGATTTTGTCCATGCGAAAAACAATAAGCCACACAATATGAGAAATATATATATATTAAATACTCTTGCTTTTTTATTCATCTACTACCCTTAATCAAACTTCACAATTCCAATATATGGAAGATTTCTGTATTTCTGGTCATAATCAAGACCATATCCTACTACAAATTCATCAGGAATTGAAAAACCTGTATAATCAACATTTACGTCTACAACTCTTCTATCCGGCTTATCTAAAAGCGTACAAAGCTTAAGACTCTTAGGAGAACGACTCCAAAGTAACTCAAGAAGATGGCTGAGTGTTCTACCGGAATCAATAATATCTTCTATTACTATTACATCCTTATCCTTAATAGAATCATCAAGATCCTTAACTATCTTAATTATTCCACTACTCTTAGTATCGCTGCCATAGCTTGATACACTCATAAAATCAAGAGAAACCGGAACTGTTATTCTCTTTGCGAGCTCACACATAAAAAAAGCTCCACCTCTAAGAACACATATTAAATGTACCTCTTTTCCCTCATAATCCTTACTAATCTGCTCACCAATTGCCTTAATTTTCGCATCAACCTCTTCTTCAGTAAGCATTACTTCAACATGTTCAGCCATTTTTCCCTCCATAATTACTCATTATATTCGACCATAATCTCTAAAACTCTATGGGTCTGCTCGCTAATCTTGTAGGTTGCCCCAATTCTATAACCAACAACCCACATTATCTGCTCACCATCGGCTACAAGTAAAATATCTTCTCGCTCTTCTTTAGGTATTTTCTCATTTATCATGTAATCCTTCAGATTTTTCTTCTGACCCTTATCACTGATAATCAGATAATCTCCCGGATGTCTAGTACGGACAACCAGCGAACACTTTATTTTATCATAATCAAAATACTTAGTATACTTATTATCTTCTATTATAAAATCATTTGGCTTATCAAAAACACGCATTTTAAGACTTATGTTCTCATCAGCCCTGATATCTGTTCCTTTTTCTAATAATTCTTCTGCTATATCTATATGTAAAATCTTTTCCGATCTATTTCTTCTTTTTCTTATAATCAGATTATCATATACCTTCACAGCCTGTAGTTCGTACGGAAGATCAATTGATTTACTTCCATTTACATAGCATAGATCAATAATCTGATTGACATGATTCCTCGTAATATCTTTACGTTTTGGAGTAAGCTCCTCCAATATCCTCAAAATAAGCTCACGACAAATAAATGTATTAAGGCTAAGCAAGTCACTAATACCTGTTGAAATCTCACATTGCTGCTTGTCTGGTTTACATAATTCCAAGTATAGCCCTTCAATATTTTCATTGATATATTGCTCCAATTCCAACATATCAGTAGCCAACTGTGCAATGTGCAAATCTGATTTTTCATTTATTTCACTGTTAAGATAGGGAATAACTTTATGACGCAGCCTGTTTCTGACATAGTCTAATGTCAGGTTAGTACTGTCTGTATGATAACTCTGATTAATACTATTTAGATACTGTTCAATCTCAGCTCTCGAAACAAATAGTAAAGGACGAATTATATCATTCTGAACAGGTGCAATTCCTCTAATTCCATGAAGTCCTGTTCCTCTGCACACATTCAGGAGGACTGTCTCTGTCTGATCATCAAGGTGATGTCCCACTGCAATTTTATCTGCATTTAAACTTCTCATAGCATTATAACGTGCTATTCTTCCTGCTTCCTCAGTAGAGAGATGCTCGTCCTTAGCCATTTTCTCTACATCAATCTCAAAAAGATGATATTCAACATCATGCTGTTTACATAACTCACAAACAAAAGACGCATCATACGATGCATCTTCTCTTATAAGATGATTAACATGAACAACCTTAATTTCAAACGGAACAAGCTTTCTATACTCACACAGGTTATATAAAAGCGCAACCGAATCTGCTCCTCCGGATACACCTACAACAACAATTTCTCCTGAACTAATCATATTAAATTGTGTTAATGTATCTCTAACCTTTTCGAGCATAGCTTTAGTATCTATTCTTCCTTGAATATAATCTCATCATCCTTTACAAGACCAAGCTGCTCCTTAGCAATTTCTTCAGCATATTTCTTAGTCTTTGTATACTTCTCATATTCATCTATTTCCTGCGAACGTTCTTCTTCCTCGGCAATCTGCTCGCGAAGAACCTGCTCGCGCTTGTCATACTCTGCTTTTTTCTGTTTAATATTATATTTACCAACAGAAACTACTATCAGTAGCAGAAAAACAACAATTGCTATGAGAATAACGGACACTCTATTCTGACGTTTTTTTGTAGTTCTTAATAAATATCTGTTTTTCATATATACCTGTAAAGTTCCTTTGCATCGTCTTTTCTTACTGTTTCCTCAACTGCAAGAATTTCGACATTCACATCCTTGTTACCAAACTGGATTGTCAGCTTGTCACCAACCTTCACATTTGTTCCGGCCTTAGCTACATTACCATTAATGAGCACTCTGCCTGCATCACAGGCTTCGTTAGCCACCGTTCTTCTTTTGATAAGTCTAGATACCTTAAGATATTTATCTAATCTCATGTTTTCCTCATTATTATAACAAAGAAGCAGGGTAACATGCTGACATGCACCCTGCTTTTAACTAACTATGTAAGTTACAATTAAGCGTTAACTGAATCCTTAAGTGCCTTACCAGCCTTGAACTTAGGAGCCTTAGAAGCTGCAATCTTCATAACTTCGCCAGTATGAGGATTTCTACCTTCTCTTGCTGCTCTCTCAGAAACTTCAAATGTACCGAAACCAACTAACTGGATCTTTCCACCCTTCTTAAGTTCTGCTGCAACTGTATCCTGGAATGCATTAAGTGTTGCCTCTGCAACCTTCTTCTGTACGCCTGCCTGCTCAGCAATAGCTGCGATTAATTCTGTCTTGTTCATGGAATATTCTCCTCCTATATAACCTTTTTACTTCCGTGCTCACGCACCTATACTATATATAGCCTTTTTACCCCGATTTGTCAACAATAAATTGTGTTTTTTGTTGATTTTAGGGCATTTTGAGGCATTTTATCACTTATTATTTGCTTTATTACTCTTTCTGCAAATCAGCAAATGAAAAAGTTTCGTCCATCTCTAATGCATCAAGTGTTATCGTATAACTCCTGGTCATGTAACCTTCTTTACGAAGTATGATTTCATGCTTGCCACTTACCTTAGGGAATGTAATTGGTGTAATTCCGGCATAGCAACCATCAACATATATTTCTACCTCTGCAGGATCACTAATACGTACCTTAAAGCCTTCTATAGTCTTCTCTTCAACCACTTCTGTTGATGGAGCTGCAGTAGGCAGTGGCACCGGTGTCGGAGAAGGCATTGGGAGTGGCTCCTCTGTAATCTTAGGCGTAGGTGTAATTGGCGCAATTTCCTTATCAAGTTCTATTTCCAGAGTTGCACTTTCCTGTCCTACCTTGATATATTGGGTAAGCGTCTGATATCCGGTAGCTCTTGCAATAAGCTGATGTATGCCATATTCCAGCTTCTGTGGTTCATTTGTCTTAATCTGGTCACCGTCTATAAATACTTCTGCTTTTTCGGGATCAACAACAATAATAACCGTTCCAAATTCCGCAAGTTCTTCTGTTTTAATATCACCAACATCAAGTGTGGTCTCCTGATTCTGAGTTATGGTTACACTCTTAATTCCTTCAGCAGCCGCATTACTAATCTTGACATCGTAGGTTCCCATTGGCACAGCTATAATCATATTATCATTAATTGTTTTAATAATTTTAGAACCTATTTCGATCCAGCCGCCCACAAAATAATCTTCATTTTTAAGCCTTAGGTATCCGTGACCTTCATCAATAGTAATTGAACACACGTTATTATCAAGACCACAAACACTTATTTTATCAACCGGATTAATATCCATAAGAGATACCTGTTTACCATTTGAATAAACAAGAACATTATCTCTGATAATATAATTATTGCCGTTAACACTCATCATACGTGTCTTTTCATCAATGCTAAATTCATCCGTTCTGTCGTACTGCCAGGCAGTTGATGACATACTCATAGAATTAAGTATTCTTTTTGCCTTTATGAATGTTATGTCAACCACGCATCCCGGTTCAACCTGTTCCATTGACATACCGGTTCCATATTTATCATATATTTTGCTTGTTCCATCATATTTTAGAGTATATTTGCGTGACACTCTGTTATTGTAAAAAGTTACAGTCTTTTCATCCGTATTCTTTTTCACAAGAACCGCTCCGTTATCAGCACTATCATACATTCCGGCCTTAGTTACAACAAATCCGGTTCCGGTACTAACAGGATCTGATGTCACACCTATTCTACCTGATCCCACCGAGCCGCAAGCTGTAGCAGCAAACATTGTGGAAACCATAAGCAAATATGCAATTTTTCGAATAATTCTATTACTATTCATTAGTTATTATCAGCTTCTTAGCTTCCTCAATTAGTATATCTCTGTCATTTTTTTCAGGATTATCAAGAACACCCTCAAGAAGTGACTGAAGAATCTTCCCAATTCCCGGTCCCGGTGACATTCCAAGACCAATAATATCTTTCCCTGTAATTTTAAGATCTTTAAGGGTAATGCATTCTTCTTTTTCGATTATTTCATCATATAATCGCCATAATTCCTTTAGAATGCTTAATTTTTCCTCTCTGTGATAATCGGATTGAGCTGACACATCTGCTTCCTTAACCAATAGCAGCTTTGGAAAAAGCTCTTTCCCTATATCATTCATGGCCCACCTTACTGCCTTATGTGTAGTATCCACATCTCTGTCATGATTGCATACAAGCTTAGTTACCTTATACATTGTATCATTGTCAAATCGTAGTCTCTTCATGATTTCCAGAGACATCTCTGCAGACACCTTGTTATGACCATGGAAATGATATATACCGTTCTCATCCTCTGTTTGACATATAGGCTTGGCAAGATCATGAAACAACATTGTATATCTAAGAACCTTATCTGCCTCAACACCGGTAAGTGTATGCAGAATATGTTCGCCAACCGTATAACAATGATGTTTATTATGCTGATCGAACGGCATACATCTATCAAGTTCCGGTAATACAATCGAGGTAATACCAAGCTCATAAGCATCTCTTATATAATCCGGATGATCCGACATAAGTAGCTTAGTTAGTTCAGTATTAATTCTCTCTGCTGATATATTTTTAAGATTAGGATGAAGTTCCCTAATTGCTGACTTCGTCTCTTCATCAATAGAATATCCCAGCTGCGCAGAAAACCTCACAGCGCGCATCATTCTCAGTGCATCTTCAGTAAACCTTTCCTTGGCCACACCTACACACCTGATTACTCCATCCTTAATATCCTGTAATCCATCGTACTCATCTACAAGACCATCTGTATCATTATAGGCCATAGCATTGATGGTGAAATCCCTACGCAACAGATCCTCTTTAAGATTTGCCGTAAAAGTTACCTCCTTGGGATGACGACTATCCTCATACACACCGTCTATTCTGTAGGTTGTTACCTCATATCCGACATGATTTCTTAATACAGTAACTGTTCCGTGCTGTATTCCCGTATCAATTGTAGTACGAAAAAGTCCCTTTATCTCAAGTGGCTTAGCACTTGTAGTAATATCCCAGTCATTTGGCTCACGACCAAGAATGGTATCCCTGACACATCCGCCAACGGCATAGGCTTCATATCCCGCATCCTGTAATACTCCAATTATGTACTTTACATCTTTTGGCATGTTAATTTTCATAGGGTCATTTTACCATATACTAAGAGATATCGCACAATTTGTTTTTTTAAATGAAGAAAACCATTCTCCGGGATAATAATCATTATCCCAAAAGAATGGTCCTCCAATGTTTAATACATTAAAATGGGTTTCAAAATTTATTAGCTCAACTTCTTGTCCTTATTAGCAAGGATATCAAATACAACGGCTCCTAAGAGAACAACTCCCTTAACTACCTTCTGCCAGTTAGCATCTACACCCATAAGAGACATACCAAGGTTGATTACACCGATAAGTGTAGCACCAATTACCATACCGAAGATTGTTCCTGAACCACCATAAGCTGATACACCACCAACTACACAACCTGCAATTGCATCCATTTCGTAGTTAGTTCCTGCTGTTGAGTTAGCAGCCTGGAATCTTGCAATTACAAGGTATGATGTAATAACTGTAAGTACAGCCATGTTAAGATATGCAAAGAACATAATCTTATTAGTATCTACACCTGAAAGTCTTGTTGCTTCACGGTTACCACCGATTGTATAGAAGTAACGTCCAAATACAGTCTTAGATGTAATAAAGTTATAGATAAGTACCACAACAACTACCCAAACAAGAACTGTAGGAATACCACCTGCCTTAGCAAGCTTATATGCGAATAACATAATTGCTGCAATTGAAAGAACAGTTTTAACAACAAGAGAAACTACTGACTCTGCTTCGTAACCCTTCTTTATCTTGTTAGCACGAGATCTTACATTAACAAATGCAACTATAAGTGAAGCAATTATACCTACTATGAAACAAACATAATTAAATTTTGTAATAGGTGTACTGAAAACCTTTCCTGAGAACAACTTAAGGAATGAATCCGGGAATGGAGCAATACTACCTGTTGTACTATTTGCACTAAGAAGTGCTGTTCCCCATCCTCTGAAGGCAAGGTAACCAGCAAGTGTTGCAATCCATGGTGGAATGTTCATGTAAGCGATTAAGTAACCTAATACACAACCGTATACAATACCAACTACCATCATAAGTGCTACTGCCACACCTGAATTAACACCCTTAACTACCATAAGGATACCACCGACTGCTCCCATGAAACATACAAATGAACCACAAGAGAGATCGATATTACCACCGGTAAGCATACACATTAACATACCGGTTGCAAGAATATATACATATGCATTCTGTGTTATCAGCGCATTGAAATTAAGTGGCTGGAACATCTGTCCGCCTGTTGTTACTGTGAAGAAAATGTACACCAGGACAAGGACCATCAGCATTGCATTTTTCTTAAAAAATTCTGCATTAATTTTCATTATTATCCTCCTCCTTACTTCTTCTTCTTATTTGACATTACGTCAAAAATAATAGCTACAAGAAGTACGATACCTTTTACTACCTTCTGGTAGTTAGCTTCCATACCCATGATAGACATACCCTGGTTGATAACACCCATAAGTACAGCACCGATAACTACACCAAAGATTCCACCTTCTCCACCGTATGCAGAAGCACCACCGATGAAGCAGGCTGCGATAGCATCCATTTCGTAGCTCTGTCCGAATGTAGGCTGTGCCTGAGTAGCTCTTGCAATTGTAAGAATACCTGCAAGACCAGACATAAGACCCATGTTGATATATGCGAAGAAGTATACTTTTCTTGGATCAATACCTGAAAGCTTTGTAGCCTTCTCGTTACCACCTACAGCATAGAGATAACGTCCCATTGTTGTCTTAGTAGTAATATATGCATATATAAGAAGTACTACAGCAATCCAAATAAGTGATGTTGGAATACCCTTATAATTTGCTAACTTGTAGAATACCCAGATTACTACTGCACTGATAATTACCATTCTGATAATGTCAGCATAAAGAGGACCTACCTCATAGCCTTTGTTCTTAGCGCTAATACGATTTCTTACAACGGATAAAACAAATACAATTGCAATAACAATACCTGCTACAAGACAAGTCATGTTAATTGCACCACCACCTAAGAAATCTGGAATATAACAATCTGCACCACCACCAAAAACATTAAGGAAGTTAGTGTTTCTGATACCAACTGTGAATCCCTGAAGTACTACATTAGATAATCCACGGAATGCATACATACCGGCCAAAGTTGCAATGAACGGTGGAACCTTTATATAAGCAATCCAGAAGCCCTGCCATGCTCCAACAAGAGCACCACCGATGAGCATTACAAGTACTGCAACCCACTCATTGATGTTCTTATCCATCATAACAGCGCCTATACCACCGACGAAACATACAACCGAACCACAAGCAAGGTCGATGTTACCACCGGTAAGAATACATAAAAGCATACCTGCTGCAAGAACAAACACATATGCGTTCTGAGAAATCAGGTTATTAATGTTCTGTGCATATAAGATTTTACCGCCTGTACTCATATAGAAGAAAAAGAAAACAAGAACAAGGGCGATAACCATGGTGTATTTTTTTAATACAACCGCTAAATTAAGTTTATTACTCATTACTCGCCCCTTCCTGACTTAAGAATACAAGCCATAATATTTTCCTGTGTAGCATCTTCAGCCTTCATCTCACCAACGAACTTACCTTCATTCATAATATAGATACGATCACTCATACCAATTACTTCCGGAAGCTCAGAAGAAATCATAATAACTGATTTTCCTGCTGATACAAGATCATTAATAATACAATAAATTTCATACTTAGCACCTACGTCGATACCTCTTGTAGGCTCATCAAGAATAAGCACATCCGGGTCTGTAAACATCCACTTAGCAAGAAGAACCTTCTGCTGATTACCACCTGACAGATTACCTACATTCTGTTCAACTGTAGGAGTCTTAGTCTTAAGCTTATCCTTATACTCTACGGCAACCTGATATTCTTTATCAACATCAATTACCGATTTACTACTTACACCTGACATATTGGCAAGCGAAGTATTAACCTTTATTGAGTTGGAAAGAACAAGACCGTTACCCTTTCTATCCTCTGTTACATAAGCAAGTTTTGCATCAATTGCTTCTCTTGGATTCTTAAGATCAACCTGCTTACCATTTATAGTAAGTGTACCAGTAATATCACTTCCGTATGAACGTCCGAAGATACTCATTGAAAGCTCTGTACGACCAGCACCCATAAGACCGTAAATTCCAACAACCTCACCCTTCTTAACGTTCATGCTGACATTGTCAACAACCTTACGCTCTGTATAGAGTGGATGATGTACTGTCCAGTCCTTAACTTCAAGATTAACATCGCCGATTACAACATCATGTCTCTTAGGGAATCTATCTGTAATCTCTCTACCAACCATTCCCTTGATGATTCTTGCTTCATCGATCTCTGTTGTATGCTTATCCATAGTTTCAATTGTTGAACCATCTCTTACAACAGTAATCTTATCGGCTACATATACAACCTCATTTAACTTATGAGTAATAATAATCATTGTCATTCCCTGCTTCTTAAACTCAAGCATGAGATCGAGCAAAGCCTTTGAATCTGTCTCATTAAGAGAAGATGTAGGCTCATCAAGAATGAGCAATTTTGCCTGCTTTGCCAATGCTTTGGCAATTTCTACAAGCTGCTGTTTACCTGTACCGATATCCTTAATCAGTACTCTTGAGGACTCTGAAAGTCCTACCATTTTAAGATACTTATCAGCCTCGCTGTAAGTTTCGTTCCAATTAATGGCGTTCTTTTTACCACGCTCATTACCAAGGAACATATTTTCACCTATTGTCATCTGAGGTACAAGAGCAAGCTCCTGGTGAATAATTACTATTCCCTTTTTCTCAGAATCCTTAATCGTCTGGAACTGACATACTTCACCATCATATATGATGTCACCCTCATATGTTCCAAAAGGGTAAACACCGCTAAGTACATTCATAAGAGTCGACTTACCGGCACCATTCTCTCCTACAAGTGCATGAATCTCACCCTCTTCAACCTTGAGGTTGACATTATCGAGTGCCTTTACACCAGGGAAAGTCTTGGTTATGTTTTTCATTTCAAGAAGTACTTTTGCCAAAAAACTCCCTCCAATCCGTCTTTTGCTCTACAGCTGGGATTCATATGATTGTGAACCCCCTCCCATTTTTAATATAAAACAGTTTTTTACTTATAAACAGGCGGGTAATACAACCCGCCTGCCTATTTAACATAATGAATTATGTATAAATCTTACTGAAGCTGATCCTCTGTATAGTAACCAGAATCGATAAGGATTTCCTTGTAGTTGTTAGCATCTGCAAATACAGGCTCGCAAAGGAATGAAGGAACTACATATGCACCATTGTCATATGTTGTTGTATCATTAACATCTACTGTAGCACCTGTAAGGATCTGACCAACCATCTTAACAACCTGTGAAGCAAGTGTTCTTGTATCCTTGAAGATTGACATAGCCTGCTTTCCAGCGATCATGTTCTTTGTGTTCTCAATATCACAGTCCTGACCTGTAATGATTGGGTACTTTCCTGTGTAGTTAGCTGCTAAAGCGTTCTCAACACCCATAGCTGTTGAGTCATTTGAGCAAAGCCATACATCAAGCTCTGTACCATCAGCGTAGTATGAAGAAAGAATGTTCTCTGCTCTTGACTGAGCTGTCTCTGTTGCCCATGAAGGTGTAGCAACTTCATCAAATGTCTTCTGTCCTGAAACTACGTTAAGCTTTCCTTCATCGATGTACTGCTTAAGAACATCATAAGCACCATTGAAGAAGTAACCAGCATTGTTGTCACCTGGGTCACCAGCTGTGAACTCAATGTTGAATGGGCCTGCAGCGTTGTCAAGATCAAGCTGATCTCTTACATATTCACCCTGCTTTGTACCTACCATGTAGTTATCAAATGTAGCATAGTAAGAAACTGCATCTGAGTTCATGATAAGACGGTCATAAGCGATAACTGGAAT
>JAGHUN010000006.1 GCA_018064805.1 Candidatus Colinaster scatohippi | reverse complement strand
ATCATAGGTATCTTCTGTATATATCTCTGCTCTTACTGTAGTTTGACCTTCAGCCTCTTCGATTCCGTTTTTATCTATATATACAAAATATTGTCCATCTTCAATATTATCTACATCCACTTCATATGGATTTGGAGTAATAAGATTACCTTCTATCTTATCATAAACAATATCTCTAACGGTAAGCTTACCTGGCTCCATCACAAATGCTTCTGTGCTATCTGCAAAGTGAATTTCTGTTTCATTCCAGGTAAAATCAACTACATCCTGTCCATAAGCTACACCCGTACCATCACCATTAAACTGATATCCAGTTGTGTATGATACCTCGAAATCCTCAATTTGCTCAGTATCAGTCCTGCAGTAAAAGCCCTCATAATCTTGAAGCCCAAATGAAGTTTCAACTACGTCTTCCGTTTCTGCAGTTACTTCATTTGTTGTTTCAACAGGTGCTGTTTCTTCTACCTTTTTATCGTTTCCACATCCAACACACGTAGCCAGGGTTGCTACTACTGCAACAATAACTGCTGTGTTCTTCTTTAAGATTTTATTATTACTTCCTTTCATAACTTTTCCTTTCTTAAAGCCTTTATTTTAATCTACTCTTATTTATACGAATCAGCATATTATATAGCTATTATTCAAACTTAATAGTAACTTTTCCTGGGAATTACATTTTTCAACATCAGTAACTAATTTTGTCACCATTTCAGGAGTTAGTGCTTCCTGTTCATAAGGGGGCTCCCATTTTTTTATAGAACTCCTATACGCAATGAACGTTGCTCCTGGAAACAATTCTCCACTGACCTTAATAGTATATCCATTATCATAGGTGATTGTCACATAAAACATCCCGCCTCTTATATCCGATATTGAAGCCTCAAGATTGGCTGACATATATTATCTCCTTTTCCAGAATTTTCACGAGTCACTTACTACAATAGCCTAACAACAGATTTTATTTGCGACTTCTGCTGCAAGCACAGCGTTTTGGATAATCATATGCTTTTGTGCCTCCATACTGTCACTACCCATTTTTTCTTTTATATATTTCATCAAATAACCTGTAATTGCCTTACCCGATACTTTATCTTTTATACTGTTTGCTATAGCTTCATCTATAAATTTATTCATAAGTTCGGAATCAACGGCATATTCTTCATCTATCATATTTGCAAGTATCATACCTGTTTTAATACCGAATTGATTCTTTATCTTATAGGTTTCTGCAATAGTATTAACATCATCCATTCGACACGTTAATTTTATTCCACTTGTTCTTGCCATATAAGCCGGCAGTTCATCCGTTTTATATCCAATAACCGACACTGCCTTTGTTTCAAGATATTCCATTGTAAGATTCAGATCTAAAATAGATTTGGCCCCAGAACATACCACAATAACATTTCTTTCAACTATTTCCTCTAAATCCGAAGATATATCCATGGAAGTTTCAGCGCCTCTGTGCACACCACCCATTCCACCGCCAGACACTACAGGTATGCCAACATAATCAGCTATCACCATTGTGGCTGCTATTGTCATAACCCCGTTCTTTCCCTGAGCTATGATCTGCGGAATTTCTCTTCTTGAGGCTTTTTGCATAGTTCCTCGCATTTTTGAATAGGCATATATTTCCTCTTCCGTCATTCCTACCTTCACTCTACCATCCATAATTGATATGTAGGCAGGAGTGGCTCCCGCTTTTCTAACCTCTTCCATAACTTTCAACGCGGTATCTGCATTCTCTGGGTATGGAATTCCTTCAAAGGTCCCACCGGTCTCAATTGCAACAATGGGTTTACGCTCATCTATCGCTTTTCTTACTTCATCTGAAAAATCAATATATTTATTCAACTCAACTGCTCCTCGTGGATAAATTGTAATCTTCTATAATTATGCTACCACAATCTTCCTACATTTGCATAATATATA
>JAGHUN010000013.1 GCA_018064805.1 Candidatus Colinaster scatohippi | reverse complement strand
GTTCGGATGGTTTGAAGGGAGTCGCCTCAGAAGAGGAAATAAAGAGATATCTGAAAAAGGATGGAGATAAGGCAATAGCAGCCTTTTATAAAAAAGCGCATAAGAGTGCGCATATGGATAATTGTACTGCCGTAATTCTGAAGTTCTAGTTTTTTAACTAAATAATAGCATATAATAGGTAATAGGGTGGTCCTAAAGGATTGCCCTATTATTTTTATATAATATAATAGGATTAGATTAAGAATGCATTTTTGGGGATTAATGGGAAAGTATATATGAGGGTTAGTAATTTATGAGAAGGATAAATGTATTTTTGGCTTCGTTTTTGATGTGTATCACAGTAACAGCTTGTGGTGAGGCGGAAACAATTACTAAAGTTGAAGTGAATAATGAGGAAGTAATAATTACTGAAGCAGAAGCAGGCAGTGAGGGAGAAACAAATACTGAAGCAGAAGCGGCTAGTGAGGCGGAAACAATTACAAAACAGGAAAAGGAGCAGCATGACTATATTCCTGATAAAAGTGGCGATAGTTATTATTCACTGATAGATGACCAGGTTTTGCTTGATGTTAAATCACAGCAATCAGGTACATGCTGGACCTGTGCAATCACATCTTCAATAGAGGGCACATATTATAAAGAATATAATGAAAAAGTTTCTTTTGATGCTACAGATCTGTGCCTGAGAATATATGATGACGATAAGACTGAAGGCTGGTTTGTTCACCGAGATAAGCTTGATTATGGTGGCTGGGATTGGCTTGCATGTGATTATCTGCCGAATGGCTACGATGGATACTATTTGAATAGTGCATGGCGATATGATGAGAAGAATAGTCGGGAAGAACTCAAGGATGGAATTAGGAAGCATGGACCAATTTCAATTGCGGTATGTGATAATTCAAACTTTAAGAGTAGTTTTGATGGCTATTATACTATGAACGATGATAATCCGGATCACCTTGATCATGCAGTTATTATCATTGGATGGGACGACAATTTTCCTAAGGAATACTTTCGTCTTCCTGCCAAAGAAAATGGGGCATGGATATGTCAGAATTCCAAATCCAAGGGATGGGGAAATAAAGGGACATATATGATTTCGTATGAGTCTGTTATTGACGAGACCGTGATTTTTAGTATGACCAAGGAATATAGTGATGTGGCATATTACGACAGTGGTAATGAGAAACAGATTACAACCGGTGATACATGTTCAGTAGCTAATGTATTTAATAAAAAAGGAAAACTTGCTGCCATAGGAACATATACAAATGAAGATTATCAAAAATATAAAATAGAAATATATGATGGTGTACTGGGAAAGGATAATGTAACAACTGAAGAGACACTGCAAAAGAGGCTGGTAGCAGTTGATGGAGTATCTGATATAAAGGGTTATCATGTTGTTAATCTGCCAAGTCCCATAGATGTTGAGAATTATACGGTGGTAGTTACCTTTGATGGTCAGGCACCGGTTGAAGGAGAATCCTATAATTTGGATGATGGGGCTATATCATATGTTTCTGAAGTAGCAGAGGGACAGTCTTTTATACTTATAGATAACAAATGGATTGATATGTCATCCGATAATATCAAGAGTCTTTTGGGAATTGATTTTAGACCCGGAAATGCTTGTATTAAGGCACTTTACAAATGACGGTTTCCGGTACTCAAAGCAATTCAAAGCAAAGCGATGCCACTTTTGTCAGACTTTTGTCATTGCTACTGTAGTAGTATACATATATGATGAAAATTAAGTGAAAATCTGATAGGAGACAAAATGACAATTTTATCGATAATCCAGGTTAATATTGAATCAATACTTTTCCTGATTTGTATAGCAATATGGATATTAACGAGGGTTTGGAATAAGGAAAACAAAAATAAGTTTGTATATATATGGTTTGTTGATTTGCTTACGGCCGGACTTCTGATTTCGGATGTTTTTGCTATCTATTTCAGGGGTAACACAACCAGTGCAGGATATTATATAGTTCGTATAGCTAACTTTTTTAATTTCTTTTTCTTATATTCCATTATTCTATATTTCAGTTTCTTTATTGAGATATTATTTGAACATCCCAATAAGGGGAAAAAGAGAATATTTATAGCTAAAATTGTAGCGGGTATAACACTAATCACTAATTTGATTAATATATTTGTGCCGTTCGTATACGCTTTTGATGATAACAATAAATATTTCAGAATGACAGGGTGGTATATAAACTCGGGATGTCTGTTAATCGTAATTTTTTTATTGGCGACAGTATTGATAGGATTGAAGGATGAAATTGACAGAAGTGTATTTTGGATTCTGTTAATAGATGAATTAATGCCGTTTGTGGCATCTGTTGTGCAGCTGTTCATATATGGAATATCTATTACTAATATAGTAATCGGATGTACCCAGTTACTTGTATTTATGATTACCTTCAGGTATCAGGAGATTAAGATTAGAGATCGTGAAACCCAGTTGGTTGAATATAATGCAAAGCTTATGCTGACACAGGTACAACCACATTTTATGCTGAATGCACTCTCAACGATACAGTATTTGTGCAAGACTGACAGCCAGGCTGCGGCTGATACAATTTCGGATTTGGGAGTATATATACGCAATAATATGGAGTTTGCGTCTACCACGGAACTGATAAGTTTTGAGAAAGAACTTTCACATATAGAGAAGTATGTGTCAATTGAGCAAAAACGATTTGGTGATCGTATTAGGGTTATATATGACATCAAGGAGAAGGATTTCGAGTTGCCGGCACTCTCTATCCAACCCTTGGTTGAAAATGCCATAAAGCATGGTATTTCCAAAAAGAGGAGTGGTGGAACAGTTGAAGTATCGACATGGAGAGGTGTTGATACAATACATATACTGGTGAAGGATGATGGTGTAGGATTTGATCCTGAAAAGCCCTTCTCAGAGGACAGGGTGCATCTGGGGCTTTCCATTGTTACTGAGAGATTAAAAAGGCAATGCGGCGGAAATGCATCTATTACATCGACACCGGGTAAGGGGACTATTTGTGAGATTTCACTTCCTATAGAATTTGATTAGTAGTAAAAATACATTTTATGACAAATAGGTGACAAACTATGAATATAGTTGCAATTGATGATGAGTATCCGGCACTTAATTTGCTTTTAGAGGCTATTAAAGAAGCCAGACCGCAGGCTGAGGTTAATGGTTTTTCGGATCCGGACGAGTTAATTGAATATGTTAAAAACAATCAGGTCGATATAGCATGTCTTGACATTCAGATTTATGACATTACGGGAATCGAACTTGCCAAGATAATTAAGCAAATGCAGCCACGTGTTAATATAATATTTGTGACAGCTTATGGAGAGTATGTTACTGATGCCATGAAGATGCATGCCAGTGGTTACTTAAGAAAACCAATTACGGCCAAGGATATTATTAAAGAATTTGATGATTTGAGATATGAAATTTCTGCCGGGGATGACAAGTATCAGGTAAAGGTAAAATGCTTTGGATACTTTGAAGTTTTTTATCCAAATGGTGATATAGTAAGATTCTCGCGTGCAAAATCAAAAGAGGCATTTGCTTATCTGATATGTAAGAATGGTTCTACCAGTACAATTAATGAATTGGGAAATGCTTTATTTGAGGACGAACCGTATGATGACAGGAAAAAGAATTATATTCAAAAAATAATATCAACAATGAATAAAGATCTTGAAACAGCAGGAATGCCAAATGTACTTAGGAAATCATATAATAGCATTTCTATAGATCCCAAGCTGATAGATTGTGATTATTACCACTATCTAAAAGGAGAGATTTCGCTTGAGACTGTATATCATGGAGAATTTTTTGAACAGTATTCGTGGGCTGAGTATTTCAAAAATTTTTATTATGATGAAGAATAGTTTTTAATAGATAATGGAGTCATTAGTTTATGCAAATGCATTTATACTGGGTATCGACAATTACATATGCGATCATTTTGGGGATATTGCTATATAGCGATATGGTGGCCAATAGAGACAATGACAGATTGAAGAAGAGCTTTTTCTTAATGACAGGGTGGGTGCTTTTTTTCTGTGTGCAGGATACTGTCTGGGGCATGTGCGATTCAGGTGTAATAAAGAGTAGCAGTATTTTCTTTATAAGCAGTTCTGTTTTCCATATGTCAACTGTAATTACTACATTCTTTTGGTTGAAATATGTGTTGGAATATCTTGGAGAGAGAGTAAGACTCAAAAAAGTATATTTAGCGCTGGATGGTATGATAATCTGTCTTGAACTGGTGCTTGTTGCAGTTAACTTCAAGGTTACTACTCTGTTTACTATTGAGAACGGTGAGTATGTAACCGGTATCCTCAGACCACTTTCTTTTGTTAATCAGTACATTGTATATCTGATAATTGGAATAATAGCTTTGTTTCTTGCTGCTAAAAAGGATACAAGTGACAGTAAGCGATATAGGATAGTTTTTCTTTTTGCTCTTGCACCAATATTACTGGGCATATTCCAGTTAATGTTTCCGGATGCACCATTTTATAGTCTCGGATACTTTATGGGATGCTTTATAGTTCATATATTCATTGTTGCCAAGGATCGTGAGATATATTCAGATCAAGAAGCTCAGATGAAGAAAATACTTGAGCTTAATAAGCAATTAGAGGAAAAACAGAACGAGATAGATGAGCAGTTCGGTATTCTTAAGTCTATTTCCGGTGTGTATGATTATATTGATTTGTTGGATTTTAGAGCCCATACAGCATTAAGGTTTGATAAGAAAGATTCTGAGGCAGAACCCTTTGATATTGCGAATTCAGCGCATACATCACTTAATAGAAGAATAGCCGGGAAGGTTGATGATAATGATTATGACAGATTCTGGGAATATACGGATTTGTCGACCCTCGAGGAAAGGATGAAGGGTAAAAAACTAATTTCGGCTGAATTTAAGTATTCTGATGGGGATTGGATTCGTGCCAATTATATAAGGGTTGATGATAATGTTAAGGGACCGCTTAAGCAGGTGGCATATGCATTAAGAAATATATCAAGTGACAGAAAAAGAGAAGAACAGGTTTATTCAGCAATGGCAAACCTTGTATATTCTCTGCATGTATTTGATTTGGATAATGATACGGTAGAAAGGCTAATTGAGACGGATACCTTCAGACAATTGGTTGGAAATGAAGAGAGCGGACAACGCATGGCTAATAAGCTGATGCAGGCAACCTGTAAGGATGAGTATCTTGACATTATGCTTGATTTTGTTGATTTTTCAACTATTAACAAGAGATTAAAGGGTAAAAAGTCTGTTAGCTGTGAATTTGTAGGTAAATATCATGGCTGGACAAGAATGACATTTATTCCGATAGTGATTAAGAATAATCAGGTTAAGAAAATGCTTATCACTACGCAGATTATTGATTCGGAAAAAAATGAAATGATTAATTTGCTTTATCAATCCAGTACGGATGGGCTTACCAGGTTATATAATCGCAGAATGTATGAAGAAGAACTGGATAAGCTTGCAAAAGATGGAAAGCCGAGTGATGTAATAATTATTGCAATGGATGTAAATGGACTTAAGGGTGTTAATGATTCTTTGGGACATAAAGCGGGAGATGAACTTATTATCGGTGCGAGTGAATGCACAAAAAAGGCTTTTACCGGTTTAGGCAAGATTTATCGTACCGGTGGCGATGAGTTTATGGCAATTCTTAAGTGTGATGAGGAAGAATTGAATAAGCAAATAACAGCATTCGAGCAGTTAATCAGTAACTGGTCGGGTAATATGGTAGATAGCCTCTCAATTTCGTATGGTATTGCTTCTGTAAAGGATTATCCTAATTTGACGGTTAGAGAACTGGCTTCGGAAGCCGACAAGCGGATGTATGAGGCAAAGGCAGAGTATTATAGACAGAGTGGCATAGATAGGCGCAAGTAATATGCTACAATTCAGTGTGTCAAAGTAAGATAAATTGTTTATAATAATAAATGGTAATGATGTTAGTGACAGGTTAGTTGGATAATATGAAAAATAAAAGCTTGGAAGACAGATTTCTAGATGAAAGATTAATGAGAAATGTTTCAATAGTGTCAGTAGTTTGCAGTATTGTTGCATTTGCTATCCTGAGCATATCGCATGAGGTTGAACTGTTTGCTGCATTTGAGAAAATAGTTAAAATTATAGTGACGCTACTGACATTTTGGGCTTTTGCCAAATTTCACTGGGATATTATGAAGGGAATGATGGGAGCGCTTTTGTTTGCTCTTCTTTATCAGGAAGGTTTTCTTGTGCTTGGCAATCTATGGGGACAGACTACGGATTTTGATGCATTCCTTATTATGGGTGTTCAGGGAAGTCTATATCTTGCAGCACAGACCATGAGTTTTATGATGACAATTATTATTGTCATTAACCATTTTATTATCGGATATAGCAGAGTAGGTAATTATGGAAATGTTATATTTAATCAGATAACCATTATTTTCAAGGTGTTCTTATATATTTTGCTTATAATAGTTAACAGTTTTCTCAATCAGCCGCTGATAATTCAGGTTAGTTCATGCTTTGAATATATATCGGATTTGTGCATTGTTATTATGGTAATTTGTATTGAGACGCAGCTTGATAATTTTAAGGCAATTAAGCAGGACTTGTTAAAGGACAGGAAAAAGAAAGAAGATATAAATGAGTAAGAAAAAGATGTTCTTCGGAATATGGCTTATGCTGATGGTATTAGTCGCACTTACTGCATATACTATGTATTTTGTGGCTCAAATGAGATTTTCAGTACTTCTGTATTCCTATTCAGCGTTGGCAGTAACACAAATATATGCATTAATAGTATTTCTGATTGGGAGCGAAAAAATTAACAATAAAATCGCTCGTATAGTATATCGCCTCTGTTGTCTTGCATCACTGGCGGTTATACCTGCATTTCTGTTCATCTTTATGGGACTGATATCACAGTATCATGTAAATATTGATGAGGCAATTGTAATTAGTGACAGTGATTACGAAAAACTTATTCCTTTAGAAAAAACAACAATATATAAAACGGATACCTTCTATGTCTTCTTTCCGGAGTATTCTCATGTAGATTTGGAATGTGGTATAAGGCCGAAGAAGTCAGATAAATCAATCACATGGTGTAGTGGTGCTGCTTTTCAGCATGATATTCAGCTGGGATTTTCGGATGATAATATTGAGGGCTACCATGCGTCAAAGGGGAAGTATTCAGACAGTCAGTATGCGAAGGATGAATATGGAGCGGTAGCATTCTATGATGGTGGCTTCAGATTCGAATTCGACAATCCGCAGGAGGCAATTAAGGAGGCTGCTGAACATGGTGGAAGTGGTTTCATGCAGTTTAGACTGCTTAGAGACGGTAAGCTTGTTAATGATTTTACTATGCCAAGAGTACGTTCCTACCGAGTAATGGCAGAGATAAACGGTAATCTTTGCATAATTGATTCAATAGAGATGATGCATTTTGAAGATTTTCTGAATAAACTTGAGGAATTAAATGTGACTAATGCATTATATATGGATATGGGAGCCGGCTGGAATTATTCCTGGTATCGAAGGGAGAATGGCAGGGCTAAAACGCTTTTTGGATTAAAGGTGCCTTGGTCTCATAATTGGATTGTGTTTAGAAAATAGGATTAATAATTGTACAAATGGCGAAAATAAGGCTCTTTGCACAAAATAAATTAAAAGTATAGAGAGAATCAGATTGATGAATGACAAAAAAAGACAAATAGGAATTACGGCAGAAATAGTAGTCCTGATTCTTGCTTGTATTATTCTGTTTGCAGGAATAACAAGCTATATTGGCTATAATATTTTCAGTAAAGCCATGAAGACGCAGATAGAGACGACGATTAGGAATACTTGCAGAATTGCCAGGGATTGCGTAAATGGTGACAGCTTTGGCGAGTATTTGGAATCTAAGGGTGAAAGTGGCAGTTCTGCCAGAGCATTAGAACTTTTACAGAAGGTTTGTGATGATATTGAGTTTAATTATATATATATTATTAGGCCTGATTTTGATGCAGATAAGGTAGTTAACAGTATATCTGTTCATGGTTCAATGTATCCGGAGCTTGAGACATACGATGTTGGTGCAATTACGGATATTACGGCCGAGGATTATGAGATTGCATATAGAAATATTATGTATGGAAAAAGTGATATCGAATATGTGTATAGAATAAATATGTCATATTCGGACAGATATAAGGATCATATCACAGGTCTCGTGCCTATCACTGATTCTAAGGGCGAAATAGTCGGAATTATGTGTGCAGAAGTGACATTCGCCTGGTATCAGGAAGCACTTTATAACTACCGTATGGGATTTATTAAATGGCTGGTAATTGCAATTATAGCAATTATTATAATCTGTACTCTTTTACTCAGATACAGAGTGGTTATCCCATTTATTAAGATAACTAAGGAGACGGATCGTTTTGCGCATTGCAATACTGTATCGGAGCACAAATTGTCCGAAAGAGTCAATAGAAAAAATGAGCTTGGTTTGCTGGCTGAAGCTATCGATATGATGGAGGCGCAGACAACTAATTATATAGAGAATATAACGAAAATGACATCTGAGAGGGAGAGAATAGGTGCGGAGTTAGATATAGCAACCAGGATTCAGTTTGCTGTTTTACCGCATAATTTTCCTGCCTTTCCGGAAAGGAAGGAGTTTGAACTGTTCGCAACTATGGAGCCGGCTAAAGAGGTGGGTGGTGACTTTTATGATTTTTTCCTTATAGATGATGATCATCTGGCTATTGTTATTGCAGATGTATCCGGTAAAGGAATTCCGGCCGCACTGTTTATGATGGTCAGTAAGATAATGATTGAGAATTATGCTACATTATCACTTGATCCGACAGAGATACTTGAACAGGTTAACAACAGTCTCTGCACTAATAACGAAGTAGATATGTTCGTGACAGTATGGCTTGGTATTCTGGAAATATCTACGGGTAAACTTAGAACCTCCAATGGTGGACATGAGAATCCGGCTATTATGAGGGCAGGAGAGAAGTTTGAGTTATATAGAGAAAAGCACAGCTTTATTCTTGGTGGAATGGAAGGCATAAGTTATAAGCCGGTTGAATATAAGCTTGAACCCGGAGATGTTCTTTTCGTATATACAGATGGCGTACCGGAAGCTACAAATTCTCAAAATGAACTGTTTGGTGCAGATAGAATGCTTAATGCACTTAATAACTCAAAGAATGTTAATAATCTGCAGGAATTCATAGGTGAGGTGAGGACATCTGTTGATGAGTTTGTCGGTGAAGCACCTCAGTTTGATGATCTAACTATGCTTGCACTCAAATATAACGGCAGCGTTTAATTGCGGTCGGTGCTTTTTATGTATTAAGCGAATTCTTTGCGTTTTCAATTGCTTCATTGAGGTATCCAATATCAGGCTGTATATGTTCCGGTTTGGATAGGGTATTGGTTAATTTTGCAATCTCATAGTTAGTTGCTACAAGCTGACCATGAGCAATTCTATCCTTCATAGGCGTCTGAAGATGGGCGGTTATCATTTGCAGTACAGCTCTTGGATAACTTCCGTGGTTACCAAAAAATAAATACATTAGCTGGCGGACACCTTCTGCCGGTAAATCATTAATAAGCTGCATCAGAGACGTAAGTATTTTAGCATCATCATCTTTATGAGAGATTTTATCCATATCAGGATAGGTGACCTGAAGAAGATACGGTATAGGATTTTTATTTACTAATTTGAACCAGGCAATAGCCTGACCTACGGAGGGTTCCGAGGTTCCGTTTTCCCAATTTAGAATAGTTCTTCTGGTGACTCCCAGTTCAAATGCCATATATTCCTGAGACTTTCCGGCATCATTTCTTGTAAGTCTTAAGGCTTCTGCAATTGTCATATTTTACCTCCCTTATGATGTAGCTATTTTCTGATATATCTTTTCTTTATAATTCCAGTTATATAATTCACGGTTCTGTAATTCCCGATTGATTTATTCCCGGTCCTTTAACTTAAAGTTCTTTTATTCCGCGCTTCTAATTCTATACCACCGATTCTATGCATATGATTCTATCACTTTTATATGAAGAATGGAAAAATATTTCAATAATTTTGCGATTTGGATGTTGCGTGTGAAAACTTTTTCTCATAAAACCTCCGAGATTGTGCATTTTGAGGTATTTCGGCTGAGTTATTGTTACGAATATAATAAATTTAAGGTCATAGTGTTTGGAATTTGGCTTGAAGCACCTGAATTGTGTCCTCTGTGCAAACCTTCACAGGCATACTTTGAGGTGAGAAAAAGAGAATTATTAAGAAAATATATGGAAAGGTGGTATGTATTATGAAATTTTACAAATGTAATGTATGTGGCAACTTGGTTGAAATGGTTAAGGCGTCTGGGAATACGATGACATGCTGTGGACGGGATATGGTTGAATTAATTCCGGGAACATCCGATGGAGCACCTGAGACACATATTCCGGTTTGCACAGTTAACGGAAACAAAATAACTGTAAATGTTGGAGAAAAGGATCATCCTATGATGGATAATCATTATATTGAATGGATTGTAATAGAGACAGATAAGGGAGCATATAGAATTAACCTTAAGCCGGGAGCTGCCCCTAAGACTGAGATGGTACTTGCAGATGATGAGAAGGCTGTAGGTGTATATGCATACTGTAGCCGTCATGGATTATGGACAGCAGAAAAGAAATAAATTATAATATTCGTATTGAATATGAAAATAAAAGGAGAGAGGAAATGACTCTATTATTAACGGTATTGGCAGCTGTAGTTGTGACAATTGTTTGGTATACCTGTGAAAAAGCAAGACAGATAAAGGTCGGCATATTATGTTATATGTTCTGGGGAGCTTCTATCATGTGGTTGTGTGATGCAATTTTTGAATATGCAGAACTCAGAGCAGAATATTTCTCACCTGCAATTGAGGATATGGTAAATGATGCCTTCCTGGGATTGAGCGTAATCGCTCTGGCGCTTGTTATATGGCTTGTAATAGTACTTATCAAGGATCCTCTCGGAACTGTTAAGAGAAGCATGAGAAAATAGATAGTAAGCTGAATATAGTAAAAGGAGCCTCTGGCAAAAGTCATTGGCTCCTTTTATGTTATGGCGACGAGAAATATGGAGTGCATGCTTGCATACAATGGAGAAAGTTAGCTTTATAAAGCACTATAAATACTATAAGCCTGCAGTCAATATTCTTTTTGTTATCATACCATATATCATTTGATATTTATGGGTTCAATGTTATAATTAAATCACAAAGGCGCTACCGATAGACGGTTAGCCACAGAATAGTTGAAAATCAATAATGACTGCCAACGGTCTGCAAACTACTGGCGGTCATTTTTGCGTTCAAGAAATCTTCCAACTGCAATTCCAGCTGTGAATATAGTAATTACGGCAGCAGCCGCACCTAATATTTCAAAAGCTATCATCATTACAGAAAGTCTCCGTTCCACTTCGGTCGTCGCAGAGCCGATGTCCACCGGACATCGTGCGACCTCCTTTCGTAAGATTCCCATAAAGGGTTTCTATGTAATCAGAGGGTCACAGGTCTCCGCTCCGCTTCGGTCCGCGCAGAGCTGAAGTCCGCCGGACTTCATGCGCCCTCTGTTAGAGGGCTAACCGCCTTTGAGCAGGCTGTGCCAAATAGAAAAATATATATACTAAAGAGAAAGGATATTTCTCTAAGCGTTGCAACCTCTGAACTAGAGAAAATGTTACAACAGATATAGACATTCGATGAAAATAGTGTTAGAAGATAAACTATAGATTATAGATTACTGCTAAGTTGTCATAGTTTTGTCATAGTTTTATGCTACATAATATGCTAGAAATAGTGTGCAAAGCACAAATGATATCCTTTATATAAAGTACAGTTTTAATTGGAGGACTACATGAGAAAAAGTAAACGCCTAATAACTTCAGTTCTGGTTGCAAGTATGCTTATGCAGCTTATTTCAATGTCTAATTTGGGAATGAGTGTATATGCGGCTGAAGTGGATTATGAGGAAGGGACCTTTGTTGAAGAGACTTCTGAAGATGTTATGCTGACAGAGGAAGTAAGCGATGAAGCGCTGACTGAGGAATCAGCAGACAATGAAGAATCAATAGAGGAATCAGCGGATAATACAGAACTGACAGAGGAGTCAGACAGCACAGAAGAAGCTGATGTCATTTTGGAATCGACTGGAGAAGGTGCCACAGCAGGTAAATATGTGATTACACTGCAGCCAATCCAGACCGGTCTCAGTGATTTCTATGAAATGAGCTTTGAAGTTCTGAAAAGTGGTGAAAGACTTTATTATTCTGATAATTTATGTATAGACATTGGGGATAACGAATATCAGTGGGTGGCCAGACGAACAAAGGTTGAACTGACGGAGGCTCCTACAGACATCGTAATCAAAATGAGATATAAGCCTAATGCTGAAGATGCAAGCTATGAGGACCTGGTATATGAGGCTTCTTTTCCTCAATCTTGTAAGAACCTGATTGCTTCGGCAAGTTCAATTCAATATCCGGAGTGGGATCTGATTGATTTCTGTAAATATTCTATTCAGTCAACAGAGGGAAATGGAGACCTTTATTATATTGATGCCGATGGTAATCAGCAGGTAAGACATCAGGGGGAATATGAAGTATTCAAAGGATTGGCGTATACCGAACCGGGTATGGATGCCTGGTACGCTGTAACGGAGAATGAAACGGTTCCATCACTTGCGATAGTAGGAAATGTGCACTTGGTACTGTGCGATGGAGCGAAGCTTGATGTTACTACGGATGGAATCTATGTTGCAAGGGACTCTTCGCTGACTATTTATGCGCAGGATGGCTATTCAGGTATTCTCAATGCAAGGGGAAACAAAAATTCTTGGGGAGTTGTTTGGTTTGAGCCATTGAGTATAGATTATGATTCAACTCCGGCAATCGGTGGTGAAGGCGATATTATCATCAACGGTGGTCACATTAATGCAACCGGAGGTTTATATGCGGCAGCAATCGGTAGTGGTAACAATGGCACCATAGCCGGAAATATTACTATTAATGGTGGCGTGGACGGATCAAGAACCTATGTATATGCACAGGGAGGAGTCTACCAGGGAGGAAAGGCACTGACGCCTGAGCGTGGCTCAGGAATTGGTACCGGTACAAGAGGAGAATGTGGAACTATCACAATCAATGGCGGTACAGTTGAGGCATATGGCGGTGACGAAGCAGCTGCAATCGGCTCTGGCAATTACGGAAAATGCAAAGGCATTTACATTAACGGCGGCAAGGTATATGCGAATACCGGCGTAAACACCCATCCTCAGAGGACAATGAACACAGCAGCTGCAATTGGCTCCGGAAATGGGGTTGCTCAGGATTTTGAAATTGTTATTACCGGAGGATACGTTGAAGCAATATCTCAGGAACGAGGAGCAGGAATCGGTGGCAGCTCGCGGTACGAAGATGGTGGCCAGGCAGGTGTTATCACTATTTCAGGTGAGAACACAGAGATATATGCTGCCAGTGCTTTTGGAGCAGGAATTGGAAGCGGTGGTGCTGATGTAGGCTTTAATAGAGGTGATGGTGCTTCTTCCGATACTATGAAAATTACCATTAAAGACGGGGCTTATGTCGTTGCTATTTCCACAGCCGGAGGAGCAGGAATCGGCGGCGGTAATAAGGGTGATGGTGGCTATATTGTCATAGATAACGCTTCAGTTGTTGCACACGGAGGCGCAAGCCACATCAGAGGTGGTTCAGGTTCTATTAATCCGAAAATTACAAAAACTGATTTGGCAGGACTTAGGATTTTGGAAGCCTATATAGATGAGGTTATTGCCGATCTGACCATGGATTTGTTCTTTTCGGAAGATCTGAGTGGAGCAGGAATCGGTGGCGGAGCCGGTGGTCAGACCGGTTTTGTAGAAATAAGAAACGGTGCTCGTGTAGAAGCGCAGTCAGGATTCATGTCCCGCAATGCTATTGGTGTAGGTAATGATACAGATAGCAAGGTTAAATTTGACAGAGAATTCTATGAGATGACAAAGGTTACTTATGGTAATTACGCATCTGATAACAAGACAATTGACATTAAGGGAAACAATCCATCGGCTACATCTTCTGAAAGTCAACATCTGGCAATCGACTACAATTATGTACTGATTGAGCCTGCAGATTTGGCAGTTAATTTTGATCTGGGAAAAGATGATGAAGGTAACGATATAGTAATAAAAGGTGGCCCTATAGAGCCTATTGCCATTACAAGTGGCGATATTATCGATCAGCCTGAGAATCCTGTTTATGATGGCCAGGGTAAGTCCAAGGAATACCTTTTTGACGGCTGGTATAAGGATTCTGAATACAAGACTCCTTTTGATTTTGATCAACCAATATATTACGGTACTACTGTTTATGGACGCTGGATTAAGGCATATCCTCTTACAGTAGAGTTGAATTGGAATGATAACCAGGCACGACCTGAAAAAATCGATATTTCCTATGTAAATAAATACAAAAGTGATGCGTCTTCGGAAGCTTTGGAACATACGCTGGAAGGAACAGTAACGCTGTCTGAGAGTAATGGATGGAAGGGAACCATTCCGGTAGCTGACAGTACTGTTTTAACATTTACAGAAAATGCGCCGGGTTATGCGGCAGAGAGCTGGATAATAAAACATGAAAGCAACAAGCAAGCACTGACTTCTGCCGATACGCAGGGAGAAGAGTCACAACAGGAAGCTGTGCAACTGAATATTCGAACAGGCTCAGAATGGATTAAGGATGCGCTTCATAATGATAACGCCAATATAAAAATAGAAATCACAAACAAGAGACAATACACTGTTTTTAAGGACTGGGGTGGCTCGGATTCTCAGAAATATATGGCAGGAGATGTGCAACAGACTTTCTATTGGAAAGAGGCGATTGACCATGTATATGCTGTTTTGCAGGAGCAGCAGACTGATGGCAGTTGGATAACTGTAGGTGAGCCGATTAAACTTGACAACCACTACATGAATTGGCATGGAAGCTTCCAGGGAATGATAGATGAGTCAAAAAAATATCGTGTACGAGAGCTTATTACAGATGAAGAAATTGAGACAGATGGTGGAAGTGGACATTTCGTCATTGGTGATAATGTGAGTGCTAATGCAGACGGCATTAAGGAAAAAATAATGTATGCCCCTGATGATGTTGAGAATACAGAGCATTTAATTCCTGTAATTAGGTTTGAATATAAGCCTGAAAACGGCAATACTCCGATTATGGGTGCATTCTCTGTTACTTATGAAGATATTGATGAGAACGGTAATTTCAAAATCCTTAATAGAAGAGTGAGTGCATTCTCTGCAAAAATGCAGTGGAATCCGGATACGGAAGAAAAGCCTGCACCAAAGCCTGAAAAGGTTAAGGCAGTGTTACAGCACCGAGAGAACTCTTCAACAAATAACTGGGAAACTGTAGAAACAGTAGATCTGACATCTGAGAATAACTGGGAAGCGTTCTTCTCCACAACAGTTGAGGATGAGGTGGATGCCCGTGCTTACTACAGGATTGTAGTAAAGGATGAAAATGATAAGATTGTAGAGAACGACGGTGAGGCAGTGCATACAGTGAAATGTGCTGGAACTGCCGATAGAGAAGCTGTATATGTTGTACATTATGATGTTAATTATGATACCGGTGTGACGACTATTACCAATAAGCCTCGTGCTTTTGCATATCAGAAGATTTGGGGAGATGGTTCTGAGACAGCGTTGCCTTACTACAACACATGGTTTGTTCTGCAGTATAGAAGTTCTGAAAATGCATTGTGGGAAACTGTTGACCGTGCTGACTGTAAAAGAGGTGAAGTGAATTCCGACAGTGACTCATATGATGGTGTATTACACGGCTGGTATGATGGTCAGTATCGTATACGCGAAGCTGCATATCCTACAGCTAACAATGGCGAGATAGTAGGAGAAGCGACAATAGCATATGATGTGAATGATGCGGAATATCCGGAAAACGGTAACAGACTTGTCTTTAGAGATGACCCATATGGCAGTGGTGTAGAGCTTCATGCGTATAAGGTTACGTATAATCAGCAAAGCGATAAGACCATTATCACTAATACACAGGTAAGTCCTATTTCTGTGCAAAAGGTGTGGGAAGATGATGAGTGTTTGAGGCCGGAATTCATCTTTGTTGCGCTTCTTGAGATTGACACAAGCGATGCTGACAATAGTTACTGGAGTATTGTAGAGACACAGAGGTTAGATGAGAGTAATGGTTGGAGTGCATGTTTCAATTATCCTGTAAAGCAACCGGGTGTCTTAGGTGAGCATTATTGCGTTCTGGAATTGAAACCACAGGGTGTGGGAATTGTACTTGATGAAAATGATGCAAGGCGTGGAGAGGTATACTATCAGGCGCTTGTTGACAGGGATATATATTATCCTTTGGACCAGAGCCAGGGAGAAGACGGACGCAAGCAGGCTGTAGTAGACAAATATTATTCCTTCACCTATACGGAAAGCGGCAAGCAGCCTGTTACATATAAACCTTCGTATGAGATTGATGCGCAGACAGGTCTGACAACGATTACCAATCATCCTGTTAATGAAAAGGAGGAGGCTGATTGTAGTAAGGGTCATGATTTCTCAGAAGATGGTATCTGCTTAATATGTAAAGTTGTATCTCTTGAGCTTTGTACGGATTTAAAACTGGACGCTACTGACGTTAGTTATGTGGGTGACGAGACAATACAGACCCCTGAAATAACAGTAAGCTATAAGGATAATGTGCTGGTAGAGGGAACTGATTATGAAGTAGAAGTAACCGGTCAGAGCAAAGTAGGAAACTATGGTGCAAAAATTGTTGGTAAAAACAAATATACAGGCGAGGTTATAGTTGAATGGAGTATTGTTCCAATAAGGGGACTATACTGTTCTGATATTCCTGCTCAGGTCTATACAGGAAAGGTGATAAAACCGGAAATAAAAGTATATGATGATGGAAGACTTCTTGTATTAGGAAAAGACTATACTGTTTCATATGGAAGATATAATACAAATGTTGCTGCAAAAGATGCAATGAGTAATGGAAAGAGTGTAGCACCGTCAGTGACTATTACAGGAAAAGGTAACTACAGTGATAAGCAGGTTGTTACATTTGATATAGTGCCATACAGCATCAGCAGTGATATAAAGATTGATGATATAACAGTTGCTAAACCGGCAGGAAACAGGACTGTCAAAGTCGCACCGGTAGTAAAGCTTAATGGAAAGACATTAAGAGCGGGAACTGACTATGTAGTATCAACTACCGAGGATGCTTCAGATGTAGTAAATCCGCTTTCGGAAGCAAAAGCATATGACCTCTTTGTAGTCGGAATTAATAATTACTCAGGAGCAGTACCATTTAAGTTCACTATTACAGAGAAGACGCTTGCAAGCAGGGTGACAATAAAGAAAATAACTGATCAGAAATATGAGGGTGGTAAAGAAGTCTGTCCTGATTTGGAGGTTACTTATAGGATAGGTGGTATAGTTACTGATGTAACGGACAACTTCACTGTTGAATATAAGAACCATACAGAGATAGGAACAGCAACAGCCATTATAACAGCAAAGCCTGAATCAGAACTGTTTGCAGGAAGTAAGTCAGTAACCTTCAAGATAACAGGTGAGCAGATTAGAAATGCAAAGCTTGGAGAAGATGGCAGAGGAACTATTCCATCAAAGATTTATGATGGAGATCCATACGAACCAGTTTTGAATCTTTATGTAGGAACGACGCCACTTACCGATAAAGTAGATTATACAGTTACATATACTAAAAATGTAAATGTGGGAACTGCAACAGCCAAGGTAACCGGTATAGGTAAGTATACAGGAACAAAGAACTTTACATTTAAAATTACCCAGTACAAAGTTACAGATGCTGCAGATGACCTGATAACTATTGATGATGGTGCTGACATAAGTGTCGTTTATGAAAAGGGTGGAGTAACACCAAAGCCTGTTGTTAAGATGGGAGATGTAATCATACAGGAGAAGAAGGATTACACATTAAGCTATGCCAATAATAAAGGAGTAGCGGAAGCAGATGCTGTAAATCCCAAAACCGGAAAGTCTATAGCACCAAAGATAACAGTTACATTTAAGGGTAACTTATCAGGCAAGAAAACAGTTAACTTTGCGATTACCAATAAGGATATCTCTGAAAGAGAGATTACAATAGCAATAGCAGATAAGGCAGTAAGCACAAGGGCAAATGCATGGAAGCAGACAGCTGTAACCATAGTTGATACCAATGGTAAGAAACTTGTAGCTGATACAGATTATAATAAGACCTTCAAGTATTACAGTAATCCTGAATGTACAAGCGAGATAACAGCAGAAACACTTGGTGCCAATAAAACTGTATATGTAAAAGTGGATGGCAAAAATAACTATGCTGGATCAATAGTAGGATGCTATCGTATCTCAGAGAAGAATATATCAGGCGTAAGCGCATCAATTGAGCCGCAGACGTTTACCGGAAGTGCAATTTGTCCATCAGGAGATGATATAAAGGTATGGACCGGCTTAGGAAAAAATAAGACTGAGCTGAAAGCCGGAGAGGACTACTATATTTTACCGGATAGTTATACAAATAATGTTAACAAGGGAACGGCAACAGTAACAATTGTTGGTAAAGGCGATTACTACGGAACTAAGGTAGTTAGGTATACAATTGGAGTTAAGAAGTTCCTTTGGTGGGAATAGTAAGTCTAAAAAAGAATAGTTGCTAATGATTAATTTGTATAATCATAATGGGGGATGATATGGGACAACAACTTGACTTACTGTATCCTAAGGAAGTATTTGAAAAAATGGCAGATGCCAGTTGGGGAGTGTCAAAGGATGGTGAAAATACAGTAGACGAGACGCTTAGTTTTACGAGACAAATGGCTGCATTATATAACAAAGCTGCATATGATGGAAAGGAACGAGTAATCGAAATTACTTACACCGATAAAGGTAAAACATATCAGATTTTGCTGGGCAAAGATGGCAGCGAAGTTTTTGAGGAATTGACATTAACACCAACAACTATCATTGAAACTCCATGGGATGTATGGACATCTATCTCTAGAGGAGAAATAAGAGGTGATGCAGCTCTTATGAAGGGAATGTATAAAGTTAATGGTGATTTTGAACTTATGATTAATTGGTCAGACTTTTTTGGTGGATAAAGAGATACTACTAAGAAGACAACTCAGGATAAGACCGTGAAAGAAAAGAGAAAACCGTCTATGATGACGCTTTTAATTCCATGGATGGCATTCTGGATTGCAGTATCAATTAATGAACAGGTGGGACCGGTTATTGCACTTCTTGTGTGTGCAGTGATGCCTTTGATTACATATAGAATGAAAATAACAGTGTATGATGTAATTACCTTTACGGTTGTAGGTGCTTTATCTACAGGATTGATTTTAACAGGATATGTTAATGTATGGATTGCTGTTGTATATCTTGGATTTGGCCTAATGTGGCTGTTGTCATGCCTTACAAAGGAACCACTCTGTGCGGCATATGTTAAGTACAATTATCATGGTGATGATGCACTTTTGAATCCAATTTACATATCAATATGAGTTTTTATTAATTTCACGCGTAGTATTTCGCTAGAAGCTACGAATAAATTTGCATTTTTCCTAATTTCACATGTAGAGGAGTTACTACAGGTTGAAAATGACGCATATTACAATCGTAATGGTTAGCGATAAGACTGTAGGGACACTTTTACGAAAAGGGCCCCCAAAAATGGAATTATGAGCAAATCATAATTCCATTTTTGTATCAATCTTTATTAATATTCCGTGATTATATCAATCCTTAATAACTATTCAATAATGGTAATAGTACCTGTACTGATATCATATACCCCACCAATTACTGCTACTTTTTCTTCTTCTATAAGTTCATTTATGACATCGCTTGTAAGAATCCTGTTAATTGAATTCATAACATTTAACTCAATTGCTTTTGAAAGAACATCTGTGGCTCCGGCCTCTTTAGCTTTCTGAACAGATGGTGCAATCTCATCTATAATAGATTGGATTTTCCCACCGGCTTCGCCACCTTCTGTTGCAGCAGTTACAGCACCACAATTTGTATGTCCAAGCACCAAAATTAGAGGACATCCTAAGTGCTCCGCACCATACTCGACACTTCCTATTTCAAAATCACTTACCACATTTCCGGCTGTACGAATTACAAATATATCGCCAAGACTAGAATCCAAAATCAATTCTGCCGGTACTCTACTGTCTGAACATGTAATAACAATTGCATAGGGGTGCTGGCCATTCGTTGCCAAATCTGTTCTAAGAGCAGCACTAATATTCGGTGTAATATTTCCTGACATATAATTTTCATTGCCTGACAAGAGTTTTGCAAGAGATTGTTTTGCTTCTTCAGATCCATCAAAGGCGTCTAAAGCTTTAGCGTTGCTTGCTACGCTGGTATCTATTGTCTCAGACTTGGCGTCATTACTCTTTGATTTGTGAGAACACGCAGTTGTGCTAATAGTTAAGGCTATCGCCAAAAAAACTATCCAAAATTTTTTCATATTGTTGCTATCCTTTCAAATAAAATATGTAGCTTTTTGTATACTATCATAGATATTGTAAGGCATTAAGGTACTTTAGGCAATGAGCAACACTCTTGCAATGGGACATATTATATTATTGCTTTATCAAAGAGATAGACAAACAGAACTAGGAAAAAAGTTTGCGGAGGTATCAAAATGAGAAAGTTGAATGAATATAAAATTAGTATTGCATTATTTAGCATAGCGTTAGTGTTATATGTAATATCTATTATTACGGGTCTTATCCCTGGACTTGCTTATTCTATAGATAAAATGTGTATGCATCTTGGGATTGTGTTCTTTGGCTTTGGTTTAGTATTTTCGTATAAACCTAAAAATATCTAAAATAATTAGAAATCTTATTGGCGAGTTCAATGGAATAAAAGCTGTTGAACTCGTTTCGGTTATGGCAACGAGGCGGGTATTATGATAATATGTAATACACCAATGAGAAAACAGAAAGTGAAAGCTAGGGCTATGGCAGATAAGAATAGAGTAAATAAATTAAATACCAGTGTAGTTATTTGGGGGTTATAATGACCGTATTGTCATTTACAAATATGTTCAAGCTGGAGGTTAACGGAGAACCCCTAAAGCTTGCAGGATTGACTGTAATTGTAGGCCGAGTAGCATTTTTTATTACGAGAAAGACAAATTAAGTTAAAAGAGTTGTATGGGCTCAGCTGGGGAATAGAAACCTCATTCCGCGAACTTAAATATGCAATAGGACTTACAAGTTTCCATGCTAAGAAGGTAGATTTTATAAAGCAGGAAATATATGCAAG